>JAGGAC010000015.1 GCA_017889635.1 Bacillota bacterium
TCGTTTTCAAATACTGCATTTCGAATACAAAAACTGCGTTTCGTTTACAAATATTCACTTGTCGATTTACAAAATGGCATCTCGCCTTTCAATTAAGCGAATTTTTGTAGTAGTAATAAGTGTATGATATAATTTATATAAAAATAATTACCAAAAATGTAAAATAAGGGGTAGAAATAATGAAAAATGACTTTACTGTTTATATTATGCCAATCATTGCTAAATTCAATAAAGAAGGAATCAATTTTCAAACACTTACATTTGCAGCGCAGGAATTGAAGATTTTAAACCGAAGTTGTTGGAACTTTTTTGCAAATGCTCTCTCAGCTGGTAATGAAATAGAGAGAATATTGTTTCAAATTGTTAGTTCGGGAGGGAAAATTAATGAAGCTGTAATTTTGACCGAAATAGATAAATGCTTAGATAAATGCGGGGAAGTAGCTTCATATTCAATGTCGTCAATTGAGCAAGAAGCAGAACAGAAAATTGATCGTAACTTTTTTATTAAGCCAATTGCTGAGAATCTTAGAAAAAGTGGAGTAAGTGTTAAGTCAATTGCAGCCACTGTTGAAGAACTTAAAAATTTAGAAAAAGAAGCAGAAACATTTCGCCTAAACTGTTACCGAGTTTTGGCAACAATAGATAAAGAATTATATAAAGCTATTCATTCAGATGAAACAATTAATGAACGAAACATTACAGAAGAACTTAAGCAAATCTCTGCGATGCCTAAGATACAAGCCTATGATAAAGAAGATCAGAAAGACAAGATGTCTTTTATCACCACAAATAAGATTGAATACATAGACATGGTCAATGTTACAACTGCAAGAAACAATTTATCTAAACTAATTGCTAAAACTTTAACGACTAAAGAGCCTATAGCCATTACTTCTAAGAAAGGCAATGTAGTACTAATTTCGGAAGATGTTTGGAGAGATATTCAAGAAACAGAAACTATTAGGCATGAAAACTTCAGTTGAGAAAGTCGGCAGATGACAATAAATACACAATAAGTTTATTGACATCCTAAATTTTACCATATATAATTGTATTAACAAATAAGCGAACACGCTTATTTTTGAAAGTGGTGTAATAGTGACGACGGAACAGATGAAGAAGTTCGGGGAGTTTATTGAAGAACGCAGAAAAAAAGCAGGCATTACCTTGAGGGGATTAGCCGGTATTCTTGAAATAGCTCCTTCCTACATGAGCGATATTGAAAAAGGCAGACGTTATCCACCTGACAAAGAAAAGTTGGATGAAATTGCAAAACAGTTAATGCTAAGTGAAGATGATAAAAATCTTATGTTCGATCTTGCTGCCAAAGAGAAAGAAAACACAATTTCACCTGATTTGCCAGAATATATCATGGAAAAAGATTTAGTTCGTGTTGCTTTGAGAAAGGCACGGGATAACAACGTTAGTGATCGCAAGTGGGAGCGAATCATCAAAATTTTGGATGAAAGCGAGGAAGGATAGTATCATTGATATCGATTTTAGGAAAAAAGCGAATGGATTGCCAATTCTTTCAAAAGTAGATATTGATGTTTACGCAGAAGCATTAGTAAGTGATTTTAAACCAGAGTTGCTAAAAATACCAGGACCGATGCCTATTGAAGAATTTATAGAGTTGTACCTTAATCTAAAAGTCGATTATAAAAATCTGTCAGATGATGGCAATACCTTGGGTATGATAACGTTTAATGACGGTTATGTCGAAGTCTATGATGATCGAAATAATAAAGAATTGCTGGAAGTTGAAGCAGGCACAATATTTATTGACAATGCTTTGATCGATGATGAGTATCAACATGGCCGGTGTAGGTTTACGTTTGCTCATGAGCCAGGACATTGGATTTTTCATCGGCATATGTATACCATAAATAAAAAGCAGACTTCTTTATTTGATTTTGATCATGAGATACAGACGGTTTGCCATAAATGCTTAAAAAAGCATGTAGGACATATGAGCAAACAAAATTATTTTTCAACCGATGAGGATTGGCGGGAATGGCAGGCCGACTATTTTGCTTCGGCACTTCTTATGCCGAAAAAATCCTTTAAAGTAGCAGTAGAGGATTGCATGTCAAAACAAAAGATATCAGTTGATGCTTTTAGGGTAAAGAGTCCTGGTGAAATGTTTTTCCCTTCTCGGCAGATTATCGTAAATTTAGCTCAGCTTTTTGATGTGTCAAATCAAGCTGCAGCGTTGCGAATGTACAAGCTGGGATATATTTCAGATCAATTGATATCATTACAACAAGCCATTTGATGGTCTACATATTTCATAAGATTTACAGCTTGCCTGGAAAGCTAATTAGCTAAAAAAAGAGTTAACCGAAAACAGTAAAGTTAACTCTTTTTTTAATAAAATAATGTTCGCCAAAAAGCGTGAATAAGTACAGCGGTGTATAAGTGCAAAAATACAAACGTAAAAGGTGGAATGTCAATGTCCGTACAGGTCAAGTGCTTAAAATGTAAAAAACGAGTATTTGATTTGATGAGCAAGACAATTGGTGGAATTGAAATAAAGTGTCCGCATTGTGGCACAGTTGTTGGCTATGACTTTAATAATAATCAAATAATTGGAAAAGAAAAATAACGCATACCGAGCAACGGAGCCTGAAATAAGAGCTACCAAATAGCCGGATGATTGCCAAGTAATTGGCTTTCATCCGGCTATTTTTTTTTGCCATAAAACCGGGGGAGGACAACGATTATGAAAATGAAATACGAATTTTTGACCGGGGAGATTATCGAAATTGAAGTTTTAGACAATATAGGCGAAGTGGCGATTGGAATTGACAGAGATATGTATAACAGTAATCGCCGAGAAACCAGGAGACATAATTCTATTGATTTCTTGGCGGAGCAGGGAATGCAGATAGCAGATTCCAGTAGTCAAGTTGCAGCCAATGTTGAAGCGCGGGAAACAGAGGAAGTTCTACATAAAGTGATCGCTATGCTTCTACCGCAACAGCAAAAATTAGTCCGACAAATATTTTTCAATGAGCGTTCAATGGCGGAGATCGCCAGCGAAGAGGGAGTTACAGCCAAAGCCATTCAGTATCGCGTTAATAAGATTAAAGCCAGGCTTAGAAAAATAATTGAAAAAAATTTGGACTAGGGGCTTCCTTTTTGCTTTTCCCACGGCTATATAGTAGAGACACTTTTTTACAGTCTCAAAAAAGTCGCGAAGGAGGCGAAATTATATGCAAACCATCCGGATCACTATTTCCACCGAAAAGCCCGCAAATGTTGTGATTACCGAGAAAAAGGCTGAAATCAAAGAAACCAAAAGAAAAGCATTAAAGGCGCTGGAAGCTATGTTCAAACCTCTGCTGAACGGGGGGAAGCGATCGTGTGAATAAACACAACTGCTATGCCAAAATGTTCAGGGTGGATCAGGGAGAAACAGTCTGCTTATTAGTTTATGAAAGTAGGTGAAAATTTGAAATTAGTATATGTGTGTAGTCCGCTTAGGGATAACATTCAGCGCAATATCCGTAAGGCCAATGGCTATTGCCGGTTTGCTACGAAGCAATCAGTGGTACCAATTGCTCCGCACGTAATGTTTACAAGGTTCCTAGATGATGACATATCGGAAGAACGGGAGATGGGACTAGTGATGGGAATGGAAATCCTAAAGCGGTGCGATGAAGTTTGGGTATTTGGAGATCGGTTAACAAAAGGTATGCAGGCAGAGTTGTTGGCAGCGCAACAGATGAAATTGCCAATCAGATATTTTACCGACAAATGCGAATGGAGAGATTTTAATGGTTAATGATTTACAAGTTATCGACCAATGCTCAGTAACAAGTTGCAGTGTAACGGGTAGACACGGACGATTATGAGCTATGATAAAACTTTATCCTCATCAGGAGCAAAGCCTGATACAAACCAAAAACAAGAACCGCGTGGCATATTATCTTGACATGGGGCTGGGCAAAACTTTTGTGGCAAGTGAAAAGGCCCAAGAACTGAATAAACCAGCTTTAGTTGTTTGTCAGAAATCAAAGATCAGAGATTGGGTGGAACACTTTAGACAAAACTACAATCTGTCATTAACCGTTATTAATTACGATTTAATTTGGCGAAGACCGAAATATCTTGAATGGACAGACTTCACCTTAATTCTTGACGAATCAAGCCTAATAAAAAATGAAACCGCCAAGCGAACAAAATATATTCTCGGCCTCCATCCAGCGAATGTCATTCTATTATCCGGTACCCCTACAGGCGGTAAATACGAGAAACTTTGGAGTCAGTGCCGCCTGCTTGGCTGGAATATATCTAAAAAATTGTTCTATGACCACTACATAATAACCGAAACCATTGAAGTTGGTGGGTTTCCGATTAAAAAAGTAGTTGGCTATCGAAATGTAGATAGGTTGAAACATAAGCTTAGACAATACGGGGCCGTGTTCATGAAGACCGAGGACGTATTTGACTTGCCGGAGCAAGTGGACATTGTGATGCCGATAGCGGTGAACAAAGAATATCGCCGATTTAAACGAGACCGATATCTGGTTTTTGAACATGTTGAATTAGTCGGGGACACATCATTAAAACAACTGCTTTATGAGCGTCAACTATGCGGCCAGTACAACAAAAACAAAATAGTTGCCTTAAAAGATTTGATCGAATCCACTAATGACCGCATGATTATATTCTATAACTTTACCGCTGAGTTCGACATTATAAAAACTCTAACCGACCGGCCGATTAGTTTCATTAATGGGGCTGGAATGAATTTAACTAATTACGAAAACTGGTCTGATAGCATTACCCTTGTGCAGTACCAAGCCGGCGCGATGGGCCATAACCTTGAACGTGGTAATATCATCGTCTATTTCACACCACCGCTCAGTTCGGAGCTTTTCGAGCAGTCAAAAAAACGGATACATCGTATCGGTCAGACAAAACCCTGCTTTTACTATTATCTCGTAATCGAAAAGTCCGTAGAAGAAAAGATTTTGGATGTACTAAAGCAGCGCCAAAACTTTACTGATGCGCTGTTTAAGGAGGCGGGCGATTGACAGAAAAGCAATTTCAAAATAATGTGATTGAGTTTTTGAAGTCCCAGAACATCTACCATATCAAAATATGGGGCGGCGGTTATCAGAAAGCGGGCATTCCGGATTTGATCTGCTGCATTCGTGGTAAATTTATGGCCTTAGAACTAAAAACGGAAAAAGGAACGCCTACCGTCTTGCAAAAATATAACCTCTTTAAAATCCAGGAAGCGGGAGGATATGCCAGAATACTCCGACCATCGGAATTTGATCGGTTCAAAAGGGAGGTGCTTACCGATGCGATTTAGTCACTCCAGGGTTAGTGCTTTTACCAAATGTCCCTATAAATTTAAGTTGCGGTATTTAATAGGCGTTAATACGATTCGTGATTCCGCGCCGGACGATGCGCTTATTGTAGGAAATGCAATGCACAAAGGAATCGAACAAGGCATAGCAGCGGCGGGTCAGTGGTACAGCGAACAGTTTAGTGTTCTCACCAATCTAAACATCAACGAAATAATAAAGCTGGAAACCTTGCTGCCGAAGGTTAGGAAGTTAATCGATTACGACAAATCCACTTTTGAATTTGAGATACAGACAAACGATTTTGTCGGCTATATCGACCTTATAGTCAAAAAAGAGGATAACGTTGTTGAACTCTTTGACTTCAAGCACTCCAATCATGTGGACAGGTACCTAGAATCGGAGCAGCTCCACATCTATAAGCACTACCTGGAAAAAATCCACCCAGTACACGTTAGCCGCATGGGCTACATCTTTATTCCCAAAGTATCCATACGACAAAAGAAAACCGAGGATTTATACCAGTTTCGAAAGCGCCTGCTTGAAACACTGCACGAAGCAAAGGTGAGCGTATGCGAAGTAACGTATGATCAGCAAAAAGTTGACCGCTTTTTTCAGAACATCGGTCAAATCAATGAAGCAAATGAATACCCGAAAAACCCTACAAAACTGTGCGACTGGTGCCAATACCAGGAATATTGCGTGAAAGGAATGGATTATATGTTGATACTGCCTAAAAACGAACGGGTTCAAGTAGATAAGGGGACTGCTCCTGTACTATGGCTATATGGAGTACCTTTCAGTGGGAAAACAACTTTTGCTAATCAAGCTCCCGATGTGATACACCTCAATACCGATGGCAACGTAAAATACGTGGACGGTGCTAGAATTATTGTCCGTGACGAAATTAAAATAAATGGCCGCATTAAAGAAACGGTTTTTGCCTGGCAGATGTTCAAGGAGGCGGTGGAAACGCTGTGCATTGGTCAGCACGATTTTAAAACCATCGTTATTGACTTGGTGGAAGACCTTTTGGAACACTGCCGGATTTATATGTATGACAAGCTTGGCATCACTCACGAAGCTGATGCCGGCTACGGCAAAGGTTACGATATGGTGCGAACCGAGTTTTTACCACAGCTTCGAAGACTTACCAACGCTGGCTATGGAGTTATCCTCATAAGTCACGAGGTTGCGGCAGAAATAACCAAGCGCAACGGAGAAAAGGTCACCACGATCAAACCTAATCTGCAGGATAAGTACGCTAGCAAGATCGCTGGCATGGTCGATATCGTGGGCCGCGTCATCATCGACGAAGATGACTGCCGCTGGATAAAATTCAAAACCGACACTATCCAGTTTGGTGGTGGGAGGCTAAAATTCGGCACGGACAAAGTGGAACTCGACTATAACAAATTTATGGAGCTTTACCGGACGACGAAGCCGGAAGTCGGCACGAGACCTGTACAGCCTAGTGCGGCTAAAAAGGAAGTGTCAGCTGAGACAAAGGATAATGAAGCGGTGAATGTTACCCAAAGCGAAGCGGAACGTAATGCTGGGGAGGACAAGCCTAAAAGACGTTCACGGAGATCTGCATAATTTATATAGAAAAAATGTAAGTGAGGAGAGCGTTTACCATGGCAAATATTTGGGAGAAATGGGATAAAAAAATCGATATCGCTGGTTTAAAAGACGACGTCAAAAAAGCTGCGGAAAATAAACCGGATTATAAAGATGTGCCAAAAGGCAAGTATGAAGTAAAGATAACGAAACTTGAACTAAGGGCAAGTAAGAAGTCAGATGAACCTATGCTTGCTTGCTGGATGAAAATTATTGCCGGCCAATATAAGGGACAGTACGTATTTTATTATCAGATGCTCACCACGGGCTTTGGCATTCATGCCGCCAATGGTTTTTTGCGCAGTTTAGATAGCAACGTAGATATCGCTTTTGATAACTTTAAACAGTACAACGACATGCTCATGGACATAATGGAGGCCATTGAAACAGAAAAATTAGAGTACGTTATCGACTACGGCGAAAATGATAAGGGTTACAAAACTTATAAAATTGAAGATGTCTTCATAGAAGCATGATTTTCTTTGACTTCGAAGTTTTTTGTCATGACTGGTTAGTGGTGTTGGCAAATGCCAACACCCAAACCTTTCAGACAATCATGAACAACTCGGACAAGCTTCGCCGTTATTACGAAAAGAACAAAGACCAAATTTGGATTGGTTACAACTCACGAAGTTACGACCAATACATCCTAAAAGGACTACTGCTAGATTTTGACCCTTACCAAATTTCAAAATTTATTATTGCCGATGGACGTAAGGGCTGGGAATACTCAAGTGCCTTCAAAAAGATCCCGCTTAATGTATTTGATATTATGACCACTATGCACGGTTTAAAACAGTTGGAGGGCTTCATGGGTAACGACATCAGGGAAACTAATGTCAGCTTTAAAACCGAACGTAAATTGACTGAAGCAGAACTAAAGGAAGTTGAAACCTACTGTAGGCATGATGTGGAGCAAACTATGGAAGTGTTTATGAACCGAATCGACGAGTTCGAAAGCCAACTGTCACTGTTAAACAGCTTTAAACTGCCACTGAGTTTTATTCATAAAACCAAGCCCCAACTAGCAAGCATTATTTTGGGCGCGACCAGGTGTTCCTATTCCGATGAGTTTAAGATCACGGTACCGGACACAATGCGACTATCTAAATATCGATATATTGCTGACTGGTACAACGAGCCAGTAAACAGGGATTATAATAAATCCTTAAAAACAATAGTCGCCGGTATTCCTCATATCTTCGCCTGGGGCGGATTGCATGGTGCAGTCAATAACTACCGGGGAGAAGGTTTATATTTAAACATCGATGTTGCCTCGTATTATCCGGCGCTCATGATTGAATACAACTTTTTGAGCCGCAGTGTTGCCGATACCGATAAGTACCGACAAATCAGAGATGACCGCATCCGGCTTAAGAAGGAAAAAAATCTTCTTCAGCAGCCGTACAAAATTGTGCTCAACAGCACCTATGGGGCAATGAAAGACAAATATAACGCGCTGTATGATCCGCGCCAGGCCAATAATGTTTGTGTCGGCGGACAGCTTTTACTCCTTGACTTGATTGAAAAACTAGAGCCATTTTGCCAAATTATCCAGTCCAATACCGACGGAGTAATTGTTAAACTCGATAGTGTAGATGTCGATGCTATAAAAGCTATTTGCGGCGAGTGGGAAAGGCGCACCCGCATGGTGCTTGAATTTGAGACGTTTACACGTATCTATCAGAAGGACGTTAATAATTACATTATTCTTCGTGATGACAACACCTATAAAGCAAAAGGGGCCTATGTCAAAAAACTCGACTTTCTGGACAATGATCTGCCGATTGTGAATAAAGCGCTTGTAAACTATTTTACCCAGGGCTTACCTTTGGACGAGACAATAAATAATTGCACCAATCTGATGGAATTTCAGAAAATCGTTAAGGTATCAAACAAATATATGTATGCCGCGCATGGCAGCAAGATTTTAAACGAGCGCGTACTGCGGGTATTTGCTTCTCGTAGCAAACGGGATCAAGGAGTATTCAAGTATAAGTCACTTGAGCGTACTGAAAAAATCGCCAATACTCCGCCAAGGTGCTTTATTGAAAACGGCAGCGTAAATAATGTGCCGTTACCTCTGAAACTCGATATTCACTGGTACATTGAAGTGGCAAGAAAACGTCTGAACGACTTTTTGCCAGGTGGTGACGGGTGTGTTTAAGGGATATCTGAAAACCAGCGGCAAAGTTCCGCGCGAGAAACTGCAAAACATTAGACCATGTCCCCCGCCAAGGGGAGACTATGCTGGTGTTTTGGCTGACGATATGATTCAGATCGATGTGGACAATAAAGAACACGCCGAAATTGTGCACAACATCATAAAACAACTTGAGCTTAACTGTAATATCTTGAAAACCACCAGGGGCCTGCATTTCTATTTTAAAAACGCTGGCGTAAGAAATAAGTCGGTAAAATCTTTCACTCCCATCGGCATTCCGGTTGATGTCGGCGTAGGTCTAAAAAACGGAATTGTTCCATTAGTGGTGAACGGCGTGGCAAGAGCATGGGTAAATAAAACTGAAGATGTGGAAGCTTTACCCCCGTGGCTGCGACCGGTGAAAATCAGCCCGGTGGACTGGTTCAGCTTAGGCGAAGGCGATGGCAGGAACCAGGAGCTGTTTAACTATATCATTAAACTGCAGTCGGCAGGTTTATCTAAAGCGTCTATCATTGAAACAATAAACCTTATTAATCGGTATATCCTAAAAACACCGCTGCCCCAAAAAGAAATTGACACCATTACCCGTGATGAGGCATTCCCGACGGAAATGTTTTTTGGCGAGCGCGGCGGTTTTTTGCACGACAGGTTTGCTTACTGGTTTTTAAATAATGAGCATGTGACCAGAATCAACGAGGTCCTGCACATTTATTACAATGGCCTCTATACGAGTAACGAAGAGATCTTTGAGCGTAAAATGCTGGACAAAGTTCCAAATTTGAAAGCCAGTCAGCGAAATGAAGTTCTGCGCTATATTCGGGTCCAGTGTGAGCACGAAACTAAATCGGCCGAGCCGCGCTACATAGGTCTAAAAAGCAAGATTTACGATATTAAAACCGAGCAGCTGATGGATTACAATCCCAACATCGTACTGAAAAATAGAATACCGTATGACTATGACCAGGATGTGTATGATTCAATCGTTGATGAAGTGATCAACAAAGTCACCTGCTGGGATTCGAGCTTGCGGCTGCTGGTGGAAGAAATGATCGGATACTGTTTGTACCGGAAAAAGACGTTCGGGAAGACGTTCTTCCTAAACTCTGGCGGTGAAAACGGCAAATCAACTTTTCTGGATATGATCAAGACTATGCTGGGCCGAGAGAATATAGCGAGCTTAGAACCAGCCGACTTTGAAAAACGCTTTGTCAATGCGCAGTTATTTGGTAAACTGGCAAACATCGGCGATGATATTAGCAGTAACTATCGGGAGAACTCCAGCATCTTTAAAAAACTTGTTACCGGTGACAGCATCATGGTAGAAAACAAGGGTGAAAAGCCGTTCATGCTAGATAACTATGCCACACTTATATTTTGTACTAACGAGATGCCACGCATTAACGATCAGACGCACGGCTTTATGCGACGTTTAATAATTATTCCGTTCAACGCTAAATTCAGCCCGGAAGAACCTGACTATGACCCGTTTATCAAGGAGAAGCTGCTCACGGAAAACGGCATGAAGTACTTGCTCCGGCTGGCGATAGCCGGACTCAAACGGCTTTTGGCTAATAAACAGTTTACGGATAGCGCCAAAGTATCTGAGCAGTTAAAAGAGTACGAGGAAATCAATAACCCAGTCATACTGTTCGTGAAAAATCATGAGATTGAAAACCAGGCGGCATCTGATGTGTATCTGAAATATGCCTCCTGGTGCCGGGAAAACGGCTTGTCGCCGGTAAGCAATATTAACTTTGGCAGGATACTAAGCAGTAAGCAAATGTTTAAAAGTGAAGTGCGGAAAATTGACGGTAGGCCAATTCGGATTTATATGAAGTATCAATAGCTCCGGTTACGGAGGTTACGGATAAGTTTACAGATGGTTACAGATGAAAGCCGCATAAATACTGAAGGTTACAGAGGTTATATATATTCTATATAAATAAAGATTTATCAATAAATATATAAATATATATATAATAGGGATTTTATAGTAATCTGTAACCACAATGCGTATGAAACCAGTAAATATGTGGGTTTGTCGTGGTTTCAGATGATTTTGGTGTGTGTAACCAAATGTGTAACTAAGTAATGGTTTTAGTAGTCATAGTTAGCAAAAATATTACCAATTTGTCGCTGTCTGGGGCAATTAGATCATTAAAAGATATAAAACCGGAATATTTTCAGGGATATTTACGGGAGAATGCGTTAAAATGCGTTGGTTGGTTGTAATGAAGAGTTTGATAGCGACAAACAAGGTTTGTCAGACCTAGCAAAAAAGAAGCTGGACAAGCAGCCTTGTTTGATGCCATTAAAGGCAGAGCTGGGGAGGTGTGTGTGTGACCAAAAAGGAACTATCTCAGCTGTACTATTTAAACCGCGAGATTGGAGAACTGCAAATCCGGCTGGGTGAGTTGGAGTGCTTGGCAACTTCTTGTACGGCACATATAACCGGTATGCCAAGAGCTTATGACATATCCGATAAGCTAAGTAAATACGTTGCCGAAATTGCTGACCTAAAAAGCTTGCTCGACCTCAATCTTAAGAAGTGTTTCTATGAACTGAACCGATTGAATCGCTACATACAAAGTGTTGACGACAGTGAAATGCGAATGATCCTAAGCCTTCGGTATATTAACGGCTTAAGCTGGAATCAGGTTGCAGCAAGCATCAGCATTTGTGCTACAGAGGATAGTGTGAGAAAGGCTCATGACAGATTTTTAAAGAAAAGTTGTCCGATATGTCCGGGTGAGAAGTGATAGGATAGTATCATAGAAGAATATAAGAAATGATAAGCCCTTGGAGCAGCAGGCTCTGAGGGTGTTTTTATGCCATGAATTATTTATACAAACAGGTATGGCAATCGCCAAATGAGAAAGGAGCTTTAGCATGACGCCTGCTCAAAAACAAGAAATATATAAACTCCGCCTGCAAGGCTTGGGCTATAAAGCCATTGCTCGGGAAATGCTCATCAGCGTAGATGCCATCAAAGGTTATTGTAAACGACACGGCTTAAATGACTCAGCAAAACTCGTACCGCTTAATGCCAAAACGATTGAAAAAAACAGCGGCCTTTGCTTGCAATGCAAAAAGCCTATCAGGCAAAATAAACGAGGTAGGACTAAAAAATTCTGTTCCGATATCTGCCGATACACCTGGTGGAATGAAAATCGAGATCAGTGTAGTAAAAGCAGTGCTGCAAGCTATCCGTGCACCTGCCAACATTGCGGACAAAATTTTATTTCGTATGGCAACAAGCAACGAAAATATTGTAGCCATGACTGTTACATCAAAGCAAGATTTTGGCGTATGGAACTGCAAGACAAAAACGTGCCGTAACTATGGTGCTGGATCCGCCAGGTGGTAAACGGTGGAACAATCAATCCGAGGCGATACAACTAGCACTTGGATAGACCTATAGGAGCAAAGAATTTTTGTGGAGATGACATATGCCGATTGTAGTGTGCAGCCGGACAGACTGCTTAAATCAAAAACGTGATGTCTGTACGGACAATATCATTGAGTGGTGTCATGGACAGTGCAATGGATATATCTCCCCAGTAGCCACGCAATGAAAGCGAACAATGCGTCTCTGGTTGAACGTAAGCATGGGGCAATAACACAAAAGCATGGCAGGATCGTAAAATGAGCAAGGACGAGCCCACACATATTTGACGGTTCCTTCCAGCGGGGGTGGGGGCATGCGGGTGCGACGAGCCCCGAGTAATTTCTGGATAAAGTCCAAAAAAAACCTTTGACTTTTTGACTTTGTAAATCTAGAAATCCGCCGAGCATGCGGGATTCCGGGTTTAAAGGTTCTGAAGCAAGGTGCTTTAGGAATTGAATTATAGCAAAAGTAGCGCTGCAATTTATGGTTGCCTCATATTGACTGAAAGCGGATAGTGGTAGTAATATAAGCATAAAATAAGAATATTTTATTGCTACGGGAGGCATTGTTATGAATATAAAACCATCTGCGGCGATACGTAAAAACTATAACGAAATTTCAGCACTTTGTAAGACTACCAAAGAGCCTGTTTTTCTTACCAAAAACGGAGAAGGCGATTTAGTGGTTATGGACATCGCCACATTTTCCCGGCGTGAAAGCATGCTGAAGCTCAGGGAGCAGCTTGTCGCAGCTGAAGAAGACCGATTGCTAGGCAAAAAGGGATTTTCAATCGATGAAATAGATGCGATGATGAAAAGTGCCATTAAGGATGTTGCTAATGAGTCAAGAGGATAAACGGTACCAAGTTATTATTTCGGATAGAGCGGGAGAAATGCTCGTACAGCACGCACATTTTTTAGCGCAGGTCAGCTTAGCGGCGGCTGACAAACTTAGGGTAGATATAATTGAGTCGGCAAAATCCTTGCAAGAATTTCCGGAGCGAGGTTCCTGGATTGTTGATTCGGCATTGCCCCTGAATGTATATAGAAAACTTCTGGTTGATAGACGGTATATGCTTATTTATAAAATCAAGGGTGATAAAGTATATATTGACTATATGGTGGACTGTCGCCAGGAATATGCCTGGTTGAAATAATTAAATAAACTATAGATTATTTAACGTCCGTTAGCTGGGCGTTTTTTGTTTGGAGGAAAGCGTTTGGATATTCAGATATTGTCAATAGAAAAGCTCAATCCTGCGCCATATAATCCGCGTCTTGACCTAAAACCTGGCGATAAGGATTACGAAAAACTCAAGAAATCTATTCTCACCTACGGCTACATTGATCCAATCATTGTTAACAAACGCGGTTATGTGGTTATTGGCGGCCACCAGCGCCTAAAGATACTCCAAGAAATGGGGCATAATAAAGTTGAGGTTTCCTTGGTGGATTTGCCACAGGAACAAGAGAAGGCCTTAAACATTGCTCTTAATAAGACTGGCGGTGATTGGGATATACCAAAACTGCAGGATTTGCTCGCTGAGCTTCAGCAAACAGGAATGGACCTTGAGATTACCGGGTACGACGATTTAGAGATTGAAGAACTGATGCGTGCCGCTTTGGCTGATGACGAGGCCGAAAGTCTAAAAAAGCAAGTGGAGGAGGATGACTTTGATGCAGATAAAGCCGCTGAAGAAAGTATTAATCCCGTTACACAGCCAGGAGATATCTGGCTATTGGGCAGTCACCGCCTTCTTTGTGGCGATGCAACCAAAACGGAAAATGTCCGTCGACTTATGGATGGTAAGGTTGCTGCAATGGTATTTACAGACCCTCCGTATAACGTTGATTATACCGGCGGGACTGTCGGCAAGTTGAAGATTCAGAATGACAATATGTCTGATGCCGACTTTTATCGTTTTCTTCTAGAGTCATATAAAAACATGTTTGATCAAGTAGCGCCAGGCGGCGCTATTTATGTTTGTCATGCCGACACGGAAGGACTTAACTTTCGCAAGGCGATGTTGGATGCAGGCTGGTTATTAAAGCAATGCTTGATCTGGGTAAAAAACTCGTTAGTGCTTGGCCGGCAGGACTATCATTGGCAGCATGAGCCTATTCTTTACGGCTGGAAGCCAGGTGCTGCACACACATGGAACAGCGATCGCAAACAAACCACGGTCTGGCAGTTTGATAAACCTGGTAGAAATGGCGATCATCCAACAATGAAGCCGGTGGGAATACCGGGCCAAGCGATACAAAACAGCAGTAAGCGTGGCGATATCGTGTTAGACCTATTTGGCGGTTCAGGTTCTACGCTTATAGCGGCTGATAAGACTGAACGCAGTTGCTATACCATGGAAATTGATCCCCAATATGCGGATGTCATTGTGAAACGGTATATTGAACATACAGACAGTGATAAAAATATATTTTTAATTCGTGGCGATACCCGGCTGGCGTACGACAAAGTAGCAAGCAAATTAACAGCATAAAGATAATTTGTGAAGGAGATTGCCTTATTTTGCGGCAAACGCTAATAGACATAATCGAGTTTTGGGAATTAAGCGACGCTGCCCTAGACTTTTACGATGAAATAGTCGGAGTAATGTTATTTGAATAAAAACTAAGCCGCCTGTAAGGGTGGTTGTTTTTAGTTTTGGAGGGGCACTATGGATTGGTCGCAGGACCTTGAGGGGAAAAAGTGCATATCAACTGGTGCCTTATGTGAGATTCTTGGGGTTACGAAACAGTCTCTCAATTACTGGGAACAACAGGGTTGTCCTAAGGTGGCACATGGCTGGTGGTGTATTGCCGAGGTGTTGCGTTGGCGTGGTTTGGTTGGGCCGGGCGTTAGGACCGAGGGTGAAGCCTATGAACTGACACATAAGGAACAGAAGACTAAGGCGGAAGCGGATCTTAAAAAAATCCAAGCCGCAACGGCGGCGCTTAGACTTTCCGAAATTAAGGGTAAGTTTATTACTGTAGAAGAAGTCAATGAGACATTGACAGATTTCTTTGCCGTACTTAAAAAATCTCTTTTAAGTTTGAACCGGAAAATATCGCAGGAGGTTATGCCATTTGTCGGTCCAGCGGTTGCCAGGACGGTAGAACGGGTGGTGATGGAAATTGTTAATGACGCCCTTAAACAAATCAGTACCGACGGTCAATACACGCCGCCGCGCAAAAGAAAAACCAAACATTAAATGGCCCGAGTGGCTTGCCCACCGGCTTGAGGTGCTCAAACCGCCGGAAATTATGACGGTCAGCGTTTGGGCTGATAAGCATCGGGTGCTGGACGGACGAGCGTCAGCAGAACCAGGCAAATGGAATACCAATAAAACACCGTACTTGCGCGGTATCATGGATGCTTTCTGTGATTTAGATATTGAAGATATTACCTTTGCTAAAGGCTCGCAAATTGGCGGAACAGAAGCGGAATATAACATGCTCGGGTTTGCCATTGACCAAGACCCCGGTCCCGCCCTAATTGTTTATCCAACAGATAAACTGGCCGAGTTTTCTTCAGAAAACCGAATCGAACCCATGATATATAAATCACCTGTGCTGGCAGAAAAATATAATAAACGCGCTTCGGAAAAACTGGAACTGCAGCTAACGGATATGTATGTTGCGCTTGTCGGGGCTAATTCTCCATCCAATCTAGCTTCAAGGCCAGTGCGCTACGTATTTTTTGATGAGATAGACAAGTTTCCCAAATGGACCGGTGGAGAAGCCAACCCGATCGCACTGGCCATTGAAAGAACCAAAACCTTCCACAACCGTAAGATTGTGAAAATATCTACACCCACGCTTGTTTATGGTAACATTTGGCAGTCATATCTTGCGGCTGATGTAAAATATAAATATCATGTCCCCTGTCCCCAGTGCGGCTATCGACAAGAAATCAAATTCAAGCAGATAAAATGGCCGGAAGGGGCGGATGGACAAAGTGTGCGCGGGGCTGCCTGGTATGAATGCGTTGATTGTGGTGCTGCGCTGTATGACAAAGATAAAATGTCGATGCTGCGTGCCGGCCAATGGGTAACGAAGGACTCTGTTCCTGAAGGACTACGATCCGTTGCCTTTCATCTATCATCCATCTACTCTCCGTGGTTGTCGTTTGGGGATATTGCCTCTCAATTCCTGAAATCGAAAGAATATCCGGAGCTATTGATGAACTTCATTAACTCATGGTTGGCCGAACCTTGGGAGCCAAGGTCTAGCAAAATGCAGTCAGACATCGTGTTAGCCAAAGCGTGGACAAATGAACGTGCCAAAGTGCCAGAAGAGGCCCAACTACTTACCATGGGCGTTGACGTACAGCTTAATCACTTTTGGTGGTCGGTGCGGGCATGGGGGCCGGACTTAACCTCTTGGCTGGTAGATTACGGCCGGGCAGAAACCTGGACTGCCATTGAGGAGATTCTCAACCAAAAATATGTTACATGTGAGGGAGAAATCAAAGAGATTAATTTGGCTTGCATCGACTCTGGGTTTAATACGGATGAAGTATATCAATTTTGTGCGAGAACCCCAGGACTTTGCCTACCGACCAAGGGCAGTTCACATGCCATGACCAGCCGCTATCGAGTCACGATCATTGATAAGGGCATTGGCTATGGTCTTCGGTTATATTTGTTTGATACCGGCCAGATGAAAGACTTTATCGCTGGCCGCTTGACGTTTGAACCGGGGACACCAGGTGCCTGGCATGTTTTTGCCGGTTGCGGGCGTGACTACGCGGATCAAATTTGTGCAGAACAGAAGGTCGAAGTTAAAAACGGCACACGCATAACCTATGAATGGCAAAAAATCAGCTCCCATGCAGAGAACCATTACTTAGACTGCGAAACCAACAATACTTTGGCGGCGGAAATATTAGGTGTGAGGTATTTACAAAACTCTCCTATTATAATGCACCAACCTGAGGTGCAAGCATCAGACAGAATCGCGTGGCTTGGAGATACAAGTAACTGGATAAAAAAATGATAAGATGACACAATTAATAGGTTTTTCTGGCTGGTAATTGGCCCATAAAGTTATTCACGGAACTTTGATGGTGCTAAAGGACATTAAGCGCCTTTACGCGGCGCAGATTGTAGACTATACATAAGGGTTTCTTCTTGGACATTTCTACCGTGCTTCAATGGCTCATTCCCAAGCCTCCTTAATTCTCTGCATTTGCTAAGGATTTACCTATGCTTGTATAATGGTAAAAATACTAGGAAGGAAATTTAAATGAAGTTTCAAATTACACCTACAGCAAAACACCTAATTTTAAATCGAGGTTGCCAAATAATGTTGAGTATAGAAAAAGAGCAATGTTACGCCTGTGCTGGTGAAGTTTCAGTACCTTACTTATCTGCACGATTAGGAAAGCCCAATGATTCGCAAATAAGTGAATATAAAATAATCTCTGAAGATGATATTAGTATATATGTGAATAATGGATTCGATAAATTTGATACGTCGGTTACACTTGCTATTGAATTGAGCGATTCACATAAAGAAACTCTAGCTATATATGGACTAGTAATATAACTTTTTAGATAAGACGGTTTTCATAACATTCTCGGATGGTGCTACTGTGCTTTGTATACGCTTATTGACCTATAGTTTAATAAACACGCTAATTGCCGCTTGTTTTAATACAAGACGGCTTTTATTTTTAATAGGGGGTGATAGATACATGAGTATTGTACAAGAGTTATTAACTCAGGTTGAAACAGCAATCGCTAATCTTTTAACTGGTGCTGAAGAAATCTCGATTAGCTCCCGCAAATACCGGAAAACCGATCTAGATAAACTTAGAGTCATGCGTAAAAATCTTCAGGAAGATGTTTTCTATGAACAAGTATCAGCAGGTGGCACAACACGTGCTTATGCTGCCTGGCCAACACGTCGAGGAGGTATTCCACCGTGGACTTCGGTAAATCCATCGAACGAATCGTAGGCTGGATCTCACCAAAAGCTGCCTTTGAACGACAAGCCTACCGCGAGGCACTTGAAGTGAAAGAGCGCCAGCGAGAACAGCGACGTAATTACGATGCGGGGATGTTGAACCGGTTTAATAATCGCTGGAATGCCGCCTGGGGCAGCGGCGAACTGGTGGATAAACCGTATCGTCAGCGTCTTTTATTAATTGCTCGCGACCTTGAACGTAACAATGACATTGCGAAATCCATTATTAACCCCTTCGAGCGTAATGTCGTTGGTCTTGGCATTAACGTCCAAGCGAAAACGGAGGATGATGGACTAAATCAAGAATTCGAATGGGTATGGTCAGAATGGTGTGAGCAGGCAAATGGTGATGTTACAGGCCAACTAACCTTTATGGAAATACTTCGCATGATGCTTAGACGTACCATAATTGACGGTGACATCGCCGCTATCGAGGTCTATGATCCTAAAGCCTCGTTTATTCCCTATCGACTGCAACTCATCGAAGCCGATATGTTTGATACAACCCTGTTTGAGAACAGTCAAAATGGCAATCGAATATATAGCGGCGTTGAAGTCGATAGTATTCTGCGACCGGCAGCGTATTGGTTCAGGCAATCGACGCTCGACTATTATCTATACAACATAGAATCCATGAGAATTCCCGCCGAACAGGTGATTCATCTCTTTACCAAGCAGCGAGTTACTCAGGTGCGGGGGATATCTCTTTTGGCATCAAGTATTGAATCAATCCAGGATATAGGCGATTACCTTGAAGCCGAGCGGGTCAAGGCCCGGATATCCGCCTGTTTTGCAATGTTCATCGAAACAACGCCGCAGGGAGTTATGGGACGGACCGGTCAAATGCAGATGGATTATCAGAAACGGAGACGTGATTACTTAGAGCCGGGAATGCTGGAATATCTCCTTCCCGGCGAATCCATGAATGTGGCCAGTCCCTCGGGGATAAACACCAACACCCGCGATTTTGTCCAGACTAACTACCGCATAGCCTCCGCCGGACAGGGTTTAAGCTACGAAGCTACAAGCCGCGATGTGTCACAGGTGAGTTATTCATCTGCCCGGCATAGCGCTTTGGAAGACCGAAGAGCCTACCAGCCGGTGCAACAGTGGCTTATTGAGCATTTCTGCCGACGTGTGTATAAAAGGGTCATCACTTCAGCGGTGTTATGCGGTCGCCTGAACATTCCAGACTTCTTTACTCGGCAAAGCGAATACTTAAAACACAAATGGCTGCCGCCTGGCTGGGATTGGGTGGACCCCTTGAAAGATGTAACCGCAAGCAAACTAGAATATGCCATGGGACTCACCACCTTGGAACAGCTTTGCGCGGAACAAGGCAAAGATTACAAAGATATTATCGCCCAGCAAGCCAAAGAACGCGCACTTCTCAAGGTAAATGGCATCAACATTGACGCAGCCACCGGAGTGGTGAAGGTCCAAGTAAAGGAGGAAAACAGTGGAGATGGAGAAAAAAATTCAGCAGCGAAGGATGAATCAGACGTTTTACCGTGATGCGGCGATTGAACTTTCAAGTATTGACCCTGAAAGCCGTGTCGCTGCAGTATCATTTTCCAGTGACCAGCCGGTAGAACGTTACGACTGGTGGGATGGCAAATACAATGAGATACTTGGCCACGCTAAAGGCAATGTCGATCTCTCGCGGCTTCGTGAAATCGGCGTTGCCTTATTTAATCACAATCCAGCTCAGCCTATTGGTAAGGTGCTTAGCCCGGTTATTGACAGTAAAAGCAGGAAAGGTACGGCCATCATCCAATTCGACAGTGACGAAGCTAGTGATGTTATTTATCAGAAGGTACTGAGTGGAACCTTAAAAGGTGTATCTGTTGGTTACCGGGTGACGGATTGGGAGTCGGTTGACGTTGGCGAAACCTCAAGCGACGGGCTTTATCCAGGCCCCTGCGAAATCGCGCGAAACTGGGAGCCGTTCGAAATCAGTATTGTCAGTGTACCGGCTGATTCGACTGTGGGCGTGGGACGCAGTATGGAGGAGGTTGAGCAAAAACTAAGTGTAGTAATTGAAAAAATAGTAGATAGAAAACTGACTAATCGAGAAGCTCCACCGGTAAACGAACCGGCTGGGGCCATTTTATTGCCGGAAATAAGCGAAGTCCGGCAAGTAAAATCAGAAGGAGGACAAGACATGGCAGATAAGCCTAACCAAACCGAGGTGCCTACTATCGACGAGAGGGCCATCCGCGAGGAAGCAGCACGAAAAGAACGTGCCAGAGTAACCGAAATTCGCGCAATGTTTCAGTCATTTGCTGATCAAATCGGTTTAAAAGAAGATGGGTTTATTGATAACGAGGTAACTGTGGAAGAAGCCCGTAAAGCTATTATGGAGGATATCGCTAAACGAAAAGCTGCCCCTGTTTCCCAGACGCCTGAAATCCAATTTGTTGCCGATGAAGAAGATAAATTCCGGGCAGCAGCTGTGGATGCGCTGGCTTGGCGGTCGGGATTAAAACAGGCCAAACCGGCACCTGGTTTTGAGGCGTTGCGCTGTGTCAACTTGGTGGATTTAGGCCGTCTTGTGTATGAAAGAAGCACGGGAAAAAGATTTCAATCCTTTGACCGGGACCTCTTGGTTCGAGAAATGGTCCAGTCGTCGGTGTTTTCATACATACTGCAAAACGTCGCCGATAAAGCCATGCAAAATGCGTATCAGCTTGCACCGGTTACCTATCCGGTATGGACAAAACATGGAGTACTGAATGACTATAAACCTGCACTTCGGGCGCAACTTTCAGAAGTGCCGCTTTTAGAAAATGTCGGCAAAGGGGCGGAATACAAATTAATTACTCTGACAGATGCTGGTGAATGGATTCAATTATCGAAGCGAGGTAACTTGTTCACAATTACTCGTGAGGATATTCTAAACGACGATATGCATGCCCTAGTAGACTTCCCGGCCCGATGGGCTGCTGCCGCGCGGATGACGATTAATCAGGATGTGTACACCGTATTAAACTCTAACCCTACCATGGGCTATGATAGCACCGCCTTATTTGCCAATGCCCACAGTAATATTGCGACCGCAAATAAAACAGCGCCGTCGAAGGCCTCCTTACAGGCGGCCATCCAGGCTATGATGCTGCAAACCGGCCTAAAAACTAGTATTCCGTTGAATGTCCGGCCTAAATTCCTGTTAAGCCCGGTTGCGTTGATGTTTGGTGCTAAGCAACTGCTGCAATCCACCGCTGATCCGACCGCATCGAATGCGGGGGCCGTCAACGTGCTGCAGGATATTGTGCAGTTGGTTACCGACCCTTTACTGGATGCTTCCAGCAGCACCGCCTGGTACTTGGCCTCTGACCCATCGATCACAGATACTATCGAGGTCGCCTTCCTAAACGGCCAGGATTCGCCGTATATTGAACAGCAAAATGGCTTCCAAGTGGATGGCTTTACCTATAAGATCCGAATTGAATATGGAGTTAAGGCGCTTGACTGGAGAGGGTTGTTTAAAAATCCTGGTGCATAATGAGCGTTGCGAAAACACTAAAAAAGAGAGGTGAAAAAATAAATGTCTATCCAATGTACGTACTATCAAGAAGGGAATATTATTGATTATACCAATACTGGTTCTTCGGCATTAAGTGCTGGAGACCCGGTACCTATGACGGATGCTTTTGGCGTTGCAGTGTATGGAATTGATGCCGGGGATACTGGCCCCGTGGTAGTCAGTGGAGTTTTTATTGTGACTGTAGATTCAACCGTGTCTTATGCTGCCGGTGATAAATTGTACTGGGATGCCACTAATAAGCTGTTTACAACCAGCACAACCAGTACCACTTACGCTGGTTATGCGGCAAAGGAGAAGGCTGTCGGAACTTCCGTGGGTTATCTAAAGTTAAATTACTAAAATATGAGACTTTATTGGTACCTATTTCTTTAGTCGGAGGTATGTATGGCAGTATATGTATACGGAGTGCTGGCCAATAGGCCGCCTATTCTACAAATTACTACGTCACTAATCACTGGAACAACGGAGGATACCTTAACCTTTTCCGGTGCAATGACTCGCCTGGTTGTAAAAAATACTGGCACCGCAGCGTTAACTTTTAGTGTAAATGGTGCTGCAAGTTTAACTGACAGTGTAGAAGCGGGAGCTACTCTTGATGATTCCTTTTTGGAATTTAATAGCCTTGTGCTAAGCGGAACAACAGGCTCGAGTTATACGGTGATGGTGGGGTGATAGTATGACGCTAAAATCACAAATCTTGGCCGATACGGATATTTTCTTAAACACAGACGAGTTTGCCGAGGTGTGCAGCGTTGAATTGAAGGGCGTGACCTACAATATCCCCGCTGTAATTAGTATGGATGAAAGCCTTGCTTTTGCTAAAGGGTGGGAGGGCGTTTACCAGAGTAATGTAATTGTGTCTTTTCGAACCTCTGATGTGGCAAGCAAACCGGTCAGAAATCAAATTCTTATTCTGAACGGTAAAAGCTATGTGGTTACCGATTGTCAGGAAGAAATCGGGATGCTTGTCGTAAAATTGGAGGTGCCGGAAACATGATCGAGTTAAACGCCGAGGGAATCGCTAAAGCACATGTGCTTCTTAGCCATATTGAAAACGGTGCGTCTAAAGCAATTTCAGCGGCGTTAAATCGAACGGTCGACGGTGTGAAAACCGATGTTACGAGGAAAGTAGCTGAGACTTATGACATTAAGGCCAAAGATGTTCGGGCAAGCTTGAAGGCTCAGAAATCAACTATGGCCACTCTTAACGCAAGCGTTAGTGGAAAGGGAAGTCCCATCCCGCTAATAAAATTTAGAGTAACTCCGAATAAATTGGGACAACAAAGAACAGGTACAGTACTCAGGGCTTCGGCTAAGCGCTCGGGAGGTAAGCCGATTCCCGGGGCATTTTTGGCCCAATTTAAAAGCGCCCATATCGGGGTTATGCAAAGAGTAGGCAAAAACCGCTTACCTGTTAAAGAATTGTACGGGCCAGCAGTTCCTCAGATGATGAGCGAAAATAAGGTTCGGCAATATGTAATGGATGGAGCCAATGATCGTTTTGAAAAACGTCTGGACCACGAAATAGAAAGGCTATTAAATAAGGGGTGATAATTTGCTTGATCCATTACTGTTAGACAGCTTGGCCGATTTTCTGACTAAAAAAGTAGCTGATTATACTGTTGAGGATGAGAACAAAACCCTGTGGCCGTTTACGGTGGTACGGGGTTTTTTACCGCCTAAACGGACGGACGAAACTGAAGACTATGAAAAGTTTTGTATTCTGGTCCGTTACGATGATGGTGAAGCGGACTGGAATGCGGTTGAGAATCAAGCGAAAGCAATAAACCGCATGACTATAGCTGTTCGCACAGCGTCGTTTGACCCGCAAATCGGGCCGAGAAATACAATAAACACAATGGCTATGATTCAGCGAATGATCTATACGTCGCCAACATTAGCACGAAAGTATCGAGCGACGTTCCCTTTCAAATGGAAAGCACCCACAGGCGACACTTTGCCAATCTGGCAGGGAGAAATGGTCGTTCCGTGGATTGTACCAATGCCGCAGGAAATATTGGAGTTTGGAGGTAGAAAACATGGCTGAAGAAACGACCCAAGAAACAATCAAGAGTAGTGCTAAAGTGGATGCTGCAGCAACAACCAGCCAAGTTATTTACTGTGGGCCATCGCTTCCCGCAAAATACGGCTTACAAAAACACACCATATTTTTAGGCGGTTTGCCTGACCATGTTGCTAAACTGGTTTCAGAAATCCCGGCAATTGGCATGCTCATAGTCCCGGTTGAAAGCTTAGTTGCAACAACTAAAGCGCTTAGGCGATCAGGCTGTGTAGAGTCAGCAAGCTATAAAGCAATAAAAAACGTTTTTAGAAAAGGAGTTTAGATAAATACGTAGAAATAAACACCAAAAAATGGAAAGGGGTGTTTGAGACGAGTAGTGCACAAAATAAAAATGACATGGTTTTTGTGAGCGGTGGAATGTTTATTATGGGAGATACATTCTGCGTAGGCTGTACTGATGCGCCGAAACACAATGTGACAGTCAATGGTTTCTATATTGGAAAATATGAAGTGACTATAGAACAATATAATGGCTACCGAGAGGCTATTAACAACAGCAATCGATTGGATGAAGAAAACGTTGATTCAGAACGTTCACAGTATCCGATTGGGGGAGTCTCTTGGTATGATGCGGTGGAATATTGCAACTGGAGAAGTGAAAAGGAAAAGCTTACGCTAGCCTATTCTGGTACAGGGAGCAATGATATAGCTTGTGATTTTTCGACTAACGGTTATAGATTGCCGACTGAAGCTGAGTGGGAGTATGCTGCTAGAGGCGGTATTCACTATAAGGATGGATATTGTTATAGTGGAAGTAATACTGCTAGTGAAGTAGGATGGTATTCAATATCGAGTGCACAACCTATTGGCGGGAAAAATCCTAATCAACTAGGAATTTATGATATGAGTGGTAATGTTATGGAATGGTGCTGGGATTGGTATATGGACGATTATTATAAAAAGGGAGAAAATAATAATCCCAATGGGCCTAAATATGGTGATGAAAAAGTAGTGCGAGGTGGGGAGTATGGAAATGGAGAAGGCTGGTTATATGTATGTAATCGGTTACATCTTTTTCGACGGCACACGTCGAATGGAGTAGGCTTTAGGTTGGTAAGATCAAATTTGTAATTTTATAGCTGCTTTTACATTAATAACTGGTTGTGACCTTAAACAGAAGGTCTAATATGGTTATAAGCAGTTTGTGGCGAAAAAGCATAGCCTAATATACTGCAATAAATGCCGGGACAAATATGGTTCTGGCTTTTTTTATGAAAAAGAACATTTATTAAATGATTTATAAAAGAAATCAAATGAACGATATAATCGAATTGTGAGGAGGGATAACGTGAGTTTTAAACATGGGATTTACGTTTCAGAGGTGTCAACCAGCATCGTTCCACCGACGTCGACTGATGCGGGGATACCAGTAGTAATTGGTACAGCGCCGATCAACTTAGGCGACGATCCAAATGCAGTAACCAACGTACCAATTCTTTGTGAAACCTACGCGGAAGCGGTAGCGGCGCTGGGGTATAGTACGGACTGGGATAATTATACGTTGTGTGAGTTTATGTATTCTCACTTTCAATTATTTGCCGTTGCCCCAGTGGTATTTATTAATGTCCTTGATCCTACCTCACACATTACCTCAATTTCAAATGCAAGCGTGACATTATCGTCCGGGGCGGCCACAGTCGAGGTTGCTGGCATCTTGCTTGACAGTTTAACCGTAGCGCTGACCACCGGCGGAACCGCGCTAACGGTCGACACGGATTATACGGCATCTTTTGATGATGATGGTTACGTAGATATTGCCTATATCTCAGGCGGGGCGATAACCTCTGAGTCGGCGACAATTTACATCAGCTACAATAAGCTTGATCCTTCTCAAGTAACATACTCCGATATTATCGGCGGTGTCAGCACTTCGACCGGCGCGTACACTGGCCTTGAATTAATCAACCATGTCTATCCCTTGCTTAGAGTGGTGCCAGGACAGATCTGCGCGCCATATTGGTCAACTAAACCAGCGGTTGCTGCTGTCATGGAGGCTAAAGCCGCATCCATCAATGGGATATTTAAGTGCATTGCCTTAGTAGATATTCCCACAGGCACCGTCACTAAATACAGTGCCGCGCCTGCGTGGAAGGAAGATAACAATTATACATATGCCAGGCAGGTGGTTTGTTGGCCGAAAATAAAGCTAGACGATTATGTATTTCATATGTCAACCCAGGTGGCTGGACTAATTGCACTATTGGATAGCGAAAACGACGATATTCCCTATGAAAGTCCGTCGAATAAGAGCCTGGAAATGGACAGTCTGGTGCTCGAAGACGGAACAGAAGTAACCTTGGCGCTGGATCAGGCAAACTACCTGAATGGGCAGGGGATTGTTACAGCGCTAAACTGGATTGGCGGCTGGAAATTGTGGGGCAATCGCACTGGGGCCTATCCAAATAATACAGATCCCAAAGACGCCTTTATAGCTATTCGGCGAATGTTTGACTGGCAGGCAAATGAGTTTATTCAAACGTTCTGGAGTAAGGTGGACAAGCCAGTAAATCGGGTGTTCATTGAAGCAATTCTGGACTCTGAGAATATCCGGTTGAACGGACTTGCGTCAAGGGGATATATTCTTGGTGGCCGGGTGGAATTTTTGTCGACGGAAAATGCAACGACTGACCTTGAGGATGGAAAAATAACTTTCCACACCTACATTACTCCGCCGACTCCGGCTGAGGAAATTTCTGATACGTTGGAATACGACACCGATTATTTATCAACGCTGTTCTCAAGTAGCACAAGTTCGTCGTAAAGGAGGGAGATAAGTGAGCGTTTTACCTGAAAATATGGTCAGTTATATGGTCTATCTCGATGGCGATAAACTGCTGGGCACGGCTGGTGTGGATCTTCCGGGTCTCGATGCTTTAACGGAAAAAGTTAAAGGAGCGGGGATTGCCGGTGAAGTAGATGCTCCGGTACTTGGTCATTACGCAGAAATGGGACTCACTATAAGCTGGCGAACCATCACGGCGAACCTTGCTATTTTAGCCGCCCCAGAAGCCCATGCCATCACCTTTCGCGGCAGCCAGCAGACCTATGATTCTTCGGAAGGAACTTTTAGCACGGTGCCGGTAAAAATTATTGTTAAGGCCACGCCCAAAAAGACGTCTCTCGGCAAACTGGTTGTGGCCGGTCAAACCGATTCTAAAAATGAGTTTGAAGTCAGTTATATCAAGATCTATGTCGATGGTGACGAGCTTCTTGAAATAGATAAATACAATTTTATCTGCACGATTGACGGAACCGACTACCTTGAGAGCGTGCGCAGTGATCTCGGAATGAGCTAGGAGGATAAGTGATGGAAAAATTGGTACTGAAAAAGCCATTAGAGTATGAAGGCAAGAAATATGAAGAACTGCAGTATGATTTAGACAAGCTTACTGGCGATGATTTACTTACCGCCGAGGCAACAGTTAATAACGCGGGCATGCTTGCTCCGGTTATTGATTTATCCAAGGCTTATCAAGCGGCAGTTTTCGCTCGTGCGGCTAAAATTGAGTTTCCAATGATGCGAAAACTGTCAGCTAAGGATTTTACCGAGGCAACAGCGACGGTAATGGCTTTTTTTGGCGAGTAGGACTGAAAAAACTACCAGGGCAGATGTTGCAGGGGGTTTGCCTTGAACTTTCCCGGTCCGAAAATGCATCTTTGGAGTATTGGATGGCGATGTCCATAGAAAAATTGGTTCTATGGCTTGACTTTATAAGGGAAAACCATAGAAGGGAGGGATAATTTTGGCGAAAGTATATCAAATTGCTTTTCAATTGGCCGGAAAATTAGGTTCGAACTTCGGCTCTACTTTTCTCTCGGCGCAGAAACATATCAGTGGTTTAGACCAGCAAATTAAGAAATTGAAGCAAGATATGAAGGGTTCTGGGGCCAATAAGGGGCAATTACAAGCGGAAATAGATGGTTTACTGGTGCAAAAAGCCAAATTTATAGCTGCTCAAAACGCTGCCGACAAGTTTAAAAAGTCGACAACGGAGGCTTTTAAGGCAGCTGCGATTACTGCCGGAGTTGCGACAGCTGTAGTTACTGGGTATTATGCCAGTGCTATGAAGCTGGCCAATGGTGTCATGGAACATGCAAAGCATGCCCAAACCGCCGCCAAAATCGCCGGGGTCAGCGCCGCGTGGTATGAAAAGATGAGCTATGTCGCTAAAGCGGCTGGGGTTAGCGCCGAGTACTTTGACAAGTCCCTTGGGAAAATGGTCATTAATCTTGGTGAAGCAAAGCGCGGAAACAAGGAAATGCTTACCGTGTTCTCACAATTAGGCATATCGGCGCAAGAGTTGCAACGAATGAGGCCTGAACAGGCATTCCTGAGGATTACCCAAGGCTTGAATGGAATAAATGATGCGGCAGTGCGGACTGATTTAGCGAGAAAAGTTTTTGGCAAGATCGGAACAAGTATGATTCCCCTGACCAAAATGAGTGTCGAGGAAATTCGAGCGCTTGAAAAAGAAGCAAAACGTATGGGGATTGTACTGAATGACTCAGCCTTAGAGCAGGCTAAGGGTTATCGCTTAGCTAAAAATAAATTCGATGCGGTGTGGGCTGGAACGAAGCTTGGAATTGGTCAAGCGCTTCTGCCTGGATTAGCAACTGGTATGGAAAATATATCGAAACTGGCGGTCAAGTACCAGCCGGCAATTAGAAATTTTGCTAAAGACCTTGGCCAAGGGTTTAAAGATGCTACGCCAGAACTTTCAAGGACAGTAAAATTAATGGCTCGGCTGGCAAGTATGGCTTACCGTGGAGCAAAGATAGTTTCGAATTTAATTGGCGGGTTTCATAACCTGGTCTATTTTGCAGCGGCTTGGATTGGGCTAAAAATGGCTGTAGCACTATTCAATACAGGAAGGGCTATGTTAACGGCAGGAAGAGATACATACAAATTAATCGGTCATATTCGGAATCTCCATATTATGACGACGCTGGCGAATGCAAGAATGAAAGTCATTGCTTTTACTACCAAAGCGTGGGCTGCGGCGCAGCGGGTATTAAACTTTGTTATGAAGGCTAACCCGATATTGAGGGTAGTTATGGTGGCGATAGCTCTTGGCACGGCGGCAATTTGGGTCTATAAGAATTGGGATAAAGTAAAGGCGTATTTCAGTAATTGGAATGGAGTAATAGATGCAATCGGCAGTTTTATCGAAAACGTGAAAAACCTATTTGTGCCGTTGTTTAACTGGATATCAGATAAGTGGAATGCGATAAAAAATGCATTTAGCAGCGTGTCTTATGCAGGCAGTTACCCAAACGGAGCACCAGCGATGCCCGGGTTTCCTGGTCATGCGACCGGCGGCATTTTTAACCGAGAACATATCGCCAGGTTTGCCGAAGGAGGTAAGCCGGAAGCGGCTATTGCTCTTGATGGGTCTAGAAGGTCAAAAAAAATATGGGCGGCAGCCGGTCAAGCGCTTGGGATGGGCGGACAGCGGGGTGGAACTGGTCCGATCAGTATAACCCAAGTATTTAACATAAACGGCGGCAGCCAAGCGGAGGTGGAAGCCGGGGTTAATCAGGCAAACAGTAATTTACTCCGGCAAATTGAAGCCTTAAAGAGCAATGAGGAGCGACTTAGCTATGTCTAGCACCTATAAAACAAAACAAGGCGATATGTGGGATTGGATTGCGTATTCCCAATTAGGGGATGAGCTCTATATGGATGACCTTATTGCGGAAAATATAAAATACCGGGAAGTGGTTGTTTTCCCGGCGGGTGTTACCCTTACCATTCCAACAATATCAACGCCGGTGGGCAGTAGTTTGCCGCCATGGAAGCAGTCAACATGACTACAACAGTAAGACAGGCATCGGTTAAGATTATCTATGATGCCAAAGACATTACGAAAAATATAGCACCGTTCCTCTTAGATTTCGAGTACACCGACAATGAATCCCATAAGGCTGATGACATTCAACTTACCCTAGAGGATAAAAACCAGTTGTGGATGTCCGAATGGATGCCGACGAAAGGGGACACCATCACAGCATCGATTATAGTAGAAAATTGGTTTAATCCAGGTGAGTCGTTGTCCCTTCCTTGCGGCACCTTCAGTGTCGATGAGGTGGAATTCTCTGGGCCGCCGCATATTATCCGGATTAAAGGAGTATCGGTACCGACTTCAACAGATATTCGCGGTCAGGCAAAGACGAAGGCTTGGGAGAAAATAACCCTGGAAAGTATCGCCGAGGACATTGCAAGTTTCGCCAGTTTGACACTGATGTATGAGTCGGACACCAACCCCCAGTATCTACGAATTGATCAGGTAGAAACCTCGGATTTGGCCTTTTTGCAAACACTTTGTGAAAAAGCCTGTGTAGCCTTAAAGGTAACGGATAATAAAATTGTTATATTTGATGAACGAACCTATGAAGAAAAAGATTCGGTGCGGACAATTAATCGCAAGGGCGGCGATGTCATTTCGTTTTCATTAAAATCAAAAACGGCGGGCACAGCAAAGGCGGCTGCTGTTACTTATTCAGATCCACTCACGGGAAAGACTGTATCGGGTACATATACTGATTCAAACCAAGAATCGGGAGTAACAATTAACGTTAATGATTGTCCAGACGGCGATTATGATGACGAACTTGCTAGTACGGAGCTTGATGAAGCGGATGAGGAGGAGTGAAAATAGTGGCTGACGACGAGGAAGAATTAGTTGCCGAGGAAACTGATGAAGAATTATCGGAAGAAGAATCCGAGGTTGATGAAGACAACTCAGATGATAGTTCAGATAGCTCGAGTGAAAGTTCAACCGGTATTACACCGGCAAAGATGGCTAAAAACGCTCTCAGAAAAGCCAATAAACAAGAAAACACCGGCAGCATAACACTGGTCGGTGATCCGCGCTTAGTGGGTGGGGTAACGGCAACACTAAAAAACTTTGGCTCTTTTGACAGTAAATACATCATTTCCAAGGCGGTTCATCGTATTTCTGGAGGCTATACGACAGATATAGAAATAAGGAAGTGCCTCGATGGATATTAATAGTGTTTTCGGCAATCGCAAAGGATCTGGAAAAGATGAAGCCTTTCAAAACATGCTCCGCTATGGCAAAGTTTCGTCAGTCAATTCGAAGCTGCATACTGTAAGGGTGGCATTTGCCGATAAAGGTGGAGTCGTTTCCCATAGTCTGCCGGTATTGATTCGTGGATCATTGAAAAATAAACATTATCACTTGCCGGACGTCGATGAAGACGTCCTTTGTGTATTTCTGCCCAACGGAATCCAACGAGGCTTCGTGCTTGGCAGCTTTTATAACGTTAACAATTCACCGCCGGTAGCTTCGGCAGATAAAGAACATGTTACGTTCAGCGATGGCACGATTGTGGAATATGACCGGTCTAGCAGCACAATGACGGTTGACTGCATAGGTACGATCAATATTACAGCAGCTAATGGCGTTACTATAGCCGGAAACGTTACGGTTACCGGTAGTATAGCGGCCAGTGGCGATGTGACCGCAGGAAATATATCTCTCGAAGCTCACGTTCATAGTGGCGTTGCGTCTGGCGGCAGCACAACTGGCGAGCCGGAGTAGGGTGGTGGAATTTTGGCTATAGGCAGCCTAGGAGATATTACGTTTGAAGTTTCGAGAGATAAGGTCTTTACTTTTGATGAGCTTAGACGTGATGTCAAAATGAGATATGCTAAACATGAGATAATTGGAAATAAACCAATTTTAGAATTGGTCGGCCCTGATCTTAGTGAAATAAAGTTCAAGATGATATTGTCGGCATCAATGGGTGTTAATCCTCTCAAAGAAATGGACGCAATATATACCGCATACACTAACGGTGAGGCTATGGTTTTGATGTTGGGAAACTACGTCATTGGTAATTATAAATGGGTGATTAGTGACTTTTGTGAGGGGTATTCTGCGATCGATAACCTAGGAAATGTGTGGCGGTTGGAAGTCGATATTACGCTGCAGGAATACGTTGAGCAGATCGGCGACTCAACATCTTCAACAACGACGACGTCCACAACCACATCAACTACCTCATCATCTGATACCGATAGTACAAGTATTAGTGGCGATGGGGATGGAGGGGAAAACCCGACATTGGGGTGATATATATGGATGAATATTTAGTAACTGCTTCGACAGGAACGATAAATTTCGGGGCAATCGGAAAGGAAGAAATACTGCAAAATGTGAGATATATCATTAACACGCCGAAATATTCCGTTCCGCTAGCTCGGGAGTTTGGGATTGATTTAACCTTACTGGATAAGCCAATGCCAGTGGCAAAACAAAAGCTGGCGGCGGAGCTTGTAACGGCTATTAGTAAATATGAAACACGAGTTGGTGTAACCGGAGTTACCTTTACCGGGGATGCTGAAACTGGCAAACTGGTTCCGAAAGTGAAGGTGTACATTAAATGAGTATTACCCTGTCATCCTTGCCAACCGTAACCTTTGCTGAAAAGGATTCGACAACTATTGAAAGTGCTATTATAACGACCTATGAATCTATATCTGGTAAAACCTTAGCCTCTGGTGATCCGGTTAGGCTTTTTTTATTGTCGATAGCCAGTCTTATTATTCAACAGCGGACAATTATTAATAATGCCGGGAAGATGAATCTCCTTGCCTATGCCACAAGCTCTTATTTAGATCATATAGGCGCTCTTTTAGGTGTAGAAAGAACGGCGGCGACTTATGCTACAACAACCCTAAAGTTCACTATTTCGGCTGCCCAGACAAGTGTTTTAACTATTGCCTCAGGGACTCGAGTGAGTGTGGGGTCGCTGATATTTGCAACAACAGAAGATGTAGAAATTGCGATTGGCGATACAACTGCGACAGTAACCGCCAAGTGTACTACAGTTGGGACGACTGGTAATGGTTATTTAGCCGGCCAAATTACACAAATTGTTGATACCTTTACCTATTTTAAGTCAGTCATCAACACCACCATCTCAAGTGGCGGGGCGGCTGAAGAAAGTGATGACGAGTTTCGAACAAGAATCCAAGAGGCTCCGGAGACCTTTTCCGTAGCCGGGTCTTCCGGAGCTTATGAATACTGGGCCAAAACGGCATCAACCTCAATTTCTGATGTGGCCGTTACTAGCCCCGGCGCTGGGACGGTGGATATTAGGGTGCTTATGTCCGGTGGAACCTTGCCAACACAAACGATGCTGGATAGTGTGCTGGAAATATGTAGTGCTGATGATGTCCGGCCGCTTACTGATAACGTAACTGTAGCTGCACCGGACACTGTCAGCTATGACATTAATTTGACCTACTATATTGATTCAGATAGTTCCTCACTTGCGACCAGTATTCAAACTGCGGTGACTACAGTCATAACTACCTACACTACTTGGCAATGTGCAGCTTTAGGGCGAGACATCAATCCTTCGGAACTTATATACCTCATTGTGGCTGCCGGAGCCAAGCGGGCGGTTGTTACAAGTCCAGTTTATACGGCGGTGGCCGATACCGCTGTCGCCAAGCTTGGAATTTCGACGGTTACTTACGGAGGGGTTGAATAATGCAGAATATCCGTAACTTTGACTTATTAAGCTTAGTTCCACCATCTATTAAAAATGACTCGCAGGTTATAGCTGCCTGTAGTGCGCTCGAAAGTGAGATTCAAGCAGTATCGATAGCTATTGATGATCTTTTTATTATTGCCAAGCTATCCTCTCAGCCAGAAGCGGTTATTGACCATCTGGCGTGGCAGTGGCATGCGGATTTTTATGAAGATACATCAGATTTGGCAACGAAAAGGTCCTTGGTTCAGAACGCGATTAACTGGCACCGTAAAAAAGGCACAGCTGCTGTAGTACAAGAATACGTTACAACAGTTTTATCTGACGGTGTTGTTAGTGAGTGGTTCGACTATAATGGTGAACCGTACTATTTTAAGGTATCAACCGATGAAGTCTTATCTAGTTCGACGGTGTACGATAAACTGGTTGAAATTATTAACGCGGTTAAAAATGCTCGCTCTTGGCTAGAGGGGATAATTATAAACCGCTCCTGGACTGGAACCACGTATTTCGGTGGGGCATTGAGCTTAGGAAGAACGATAACGCTGAAGCCGGTTGCCTATGGAATGAGTGCGGTGAGTGCACCTGTGTATTATGGCGGAGCGATACATATGGGTAAGCGGCTAACGCTTACGGAGGATTGACTATGGCCTTTAGTGGTGTAGCAATGACTACGTTGGGAAGTAATTTACAGACCAAAGTTCAGGCGGGTGCGACTCTAACTTTTACGAAAATTAAAGTTGGCGATGGCGTATTAGCCTCGGATACCACCCTTGCTTCGTTGTCCGATTTAATTGAAGCAAAGCTAGAGGTAGAAATCGAATCTGTGACAGCTTTAGGCGATGGCACATATAGGGTTCGAGGCACGTTTACCAACGCGAGTATAACTACAGGCTTCTTCCTAAGAGAAGTCGGGCTCTTTGCCAGTGACCCTGATGTTGGAGAAATTTTATATGCAGTTGCCAACGCCGGTGAGGGAGACGAATGCGACTACCTTCCAGCCAGTGGCAGTTCAGTGGTAGTGGAACAGGTCGTGAATATTGTAACCGCAGTTGGCAGCGCGTCTAGTGTAACGGCGACGATTGATGAGGGAACAGTGTTGTTATCCAAGGCGACCTTTACAACACACCAACAAGCAAGTCCGATTGATCATCTGGATAGTTCCGTTACCGCGGCTAAGTTGGCGGATAGTGCGGTTACCGATGCTAAACTAGGTACACGCGAGATTGATGATACAGTAACTGCAACCAGTGGGGTTGGGGTGCTGACTGACTTATTGAGTAAAATCGGTTATATGCTAAAGTCAATCACGGGGAAAACGGCCTGGTATACAACACCAGCGACTACTTTAGAAGCAGCGAATACGCATAGCAACGATATGGATAATCCCCATGTCGTAACGATATCCCAAATAGGAGCGGCGGCCAGTGTAGCGGGGAATCCACCTGGAGCAATTCTGCAGTATGCTGGTAACTTGGCTCCTACTGGATATCTATTGTGTGATGGATCAGCTGTATCGCGGACTACTTATGCAGATTTATATGAGGTAATAGGTACGAGCTACGGAACAGGTGATGACTCAACGACTTTCAATCTGCCGGATTTGCAGGATAAATTCCCGCTTGGCAAAGGTACCACCTACTCAACCCTTGGGGCTACTGGCGGTGAAATTACCCATAAGTTGACGCTTGATGAAATGCCAGTACATACCCATGATTTAGTATTAGATTCTATTGGCGGCGGCAGTGGAAACAATCTAGAAAGTGGTGGCTGGGGCGGCGACGATGTGGTAAAGGAATCGGATGTAGCTAAAACAACAGAAGCCACTGGCGGTGGCGGTGTTCATAATAACATGCCGCCGTATATTGTGGTAAATTACATTATCAAGTATTAGGAGGCCACATATATGGCGTTTAGTGGGATGGCTTTAACCGAAAAGGGGACAGCCTTACAAGCAAAAGTTCAATCCGGAGGAACCCTTGTTTTTACCAAGCTCTCATTTGGTAAGGGAATATTATCATCAGATATCACGCTTGCATCGCTAACCGAGCTTATTGATGCGCAAATGACCGTTGAAATAGAATCAGCTGTAGTGCTAAGTGACAATGATTGTCGTGTTCGGGGTACTCTGACCAATGCCAGTCTTACGACTGGTTTTTTTGTGCGTGAAATTGGACTTTTTGCGACCGATCCCGATACTGGAGAAATATTATATGCTGTAGCTAACGCTGGTGATGAGTGTGATTTCCTTCCAGCAAGTAGCTTGGCCGCGGTAGAACAGGTAGTCGATGTAGTAATCAGCATTGGTAGTGCCACTAATGTAACTGTGACACTTGATGAAAGCGCGGTATTAGCGACTAAAACAGAAATTACATCGTTAAACAATATAAACTATGAGTCGACTGGATATGGGATAATAGTTGGTTTAGCCGTGTCAGCTCAAGCTACTGCGGATATGACCGTTGCCATCGATGAAGGTGTTGCCCATATGCCGAGTGGGCAACGCTTTCAAATAGATGCGATATCCTCTCAGACAATTGATACTGCCGATAGTACAAACCATCGAATTGACATAATCTATGTTAGTTCCTGTGGTAAGGTGGTGTATAAACCAGGAACAGCTGCTAGTTCTCCAGCTGCTCCCGCTTTGCCGGAGGGGGCATTAACATTGGCGGAGCTTTTGGTTACGGCTAGTACCACAACGATTACAAGTGATGATATAACCGATAAGCGAACGATGAAAATAAATTTACAGTCGCTAACTGATTATACTGGTACTGCTAAACTAGCCGATATTAAAACCCTTGGTCCGTGGGCAGATATCCGAGCCTATGGTGCGGCTGGTGATGGGAGCACCGACGACTTAAGTGCTTACAAAGCACTCAGGTCTCGGGCCTTTGCGGCGGCTGATAATGTATTAACGGAAGCAACCTGGACCCAAGCGACGATAAGTACAGGCATTGGCAGTGCGGTTACGATAAAAACCAATACGACCAGACTGTATACTACCGTTGCTGTGTCGCCAAGCACGACTTATATGACCAGCCTTGATGCGGGGTATATGTTGATTGTGGAATTAGACTCATCCGGTGTCTGTACCGAGATTCACTCTTTTAGTTCAAGTGCAATTAATTTCACCACCAAAGCCACGACAACTCAGGCGGTTGTGGTGATAAAAGTCGATGATACGACAACGATAACCGTATCAACTACAGTAAATCCAGTTATCAAAGCCCCAAACGCTGTTGCTTATTTACCCGGTCCGGCCACCTATTACTTCGCCGGAACCAGGCCGGATTTAACCGGGTGTCATATCTATGCCGACCATGATGTTGTAATTCAAGTTGATGAAAATCCAAATATCAAAGACATGCATTTTCTAACCCCAGTTACCATCTATAATTCTGGGCATGGAACTACCTTTACCAAATCCGCAAATGTAAATGTACCGTGGGAACTATACAATCTTGGAACAGCGGCTAGTTTTATTGCTGAACAGGAATTCAAATGTATTGATATGACTACATTAACGACATCGGCGATTACTTCAGTGAATACCTACGGAGCTTTTACCGGCACTGTTACCGCGAATGAAATAGCTTGGTCAACGGCCTTTAACTCCGGTCAGGAAGGCGTACTTTTTAATCCGGAAGTAGGTAACTCTTATGAAGTTACTTTTTCGGCAGGTACGGTTACCTCAAACGGTTTTGTCTCAGCGGTTATTATGACCGCGACTCAGCGCTACGATTTTGCCCTCTATGGTAATACCGCTGGGCTGACGATGGTGTTTCAATCTAATGACAGCAGTACCAGTGATATAGCCACAACCATATACAAATTACCAAATGGCTATGCTTATTCCTTATACTCATCCGGTTCAGTGTCGATGAAATTACGGTCTGTTGATACAGATATGGTAGAAGTATATGTGAATGAATATAAAGTGGGATGTTTTGAGCTATCTTCAGACATAACAACTGCCGGGTTCGCAGTCAGTTACCATATAGCTGGTGTGGTTACGATTAACAATTTTATTGAGTACACCAAAGATAATTTTCAAGCTGCTAGGCCGCTGAGTATCGGTATTGTGGGGGATAGCATCAGCTATGGAGCGTGGGCAACGATTCCCTATGATGCCATGTTGAAAGCAATAGCCCAGAACATGCCGGGGATAGGGAAAGTTTCAGTAACTAATTACGCGATTAGCAGTACGTCGGCGGTTAGCTGGGCGGCAAGTATTGAAAGTTATGAGTTTAGTTCCCATGACTATGTATTGGTGATGTTAGGGACCAATGATGTTCAAGGTGCGGTAAGTGATTCAACTTTTGAAACTGATTTAACAACAATTGCAAATAAGATCGTAGCAGATGGCTCAGTACCGATTATCGGGGTTTTCCCGGTCTATACTGAGGCGGCGGTATCTGGTATTACCGGGGTGACGACAAGCTACTATACACAAGGAGCATTAAAACGCAGTATCATAAAACGGATGTGTGCCGCCAACGGTTATGAGATGGCCGATGTGCAGGACTGTTTTGGGAGTAATCTTGGCTGGTACAATGATAACATTCATCCTACGGCAGAAGGCTTTGTGGCAGTGGCCAAAGCCTTTGCTTATGCCCTATGCCGGGCTGAACGGCCCAAACCGGTAAAAGTAAGCTCGTTAAATGCTTTAACTGTCAGCGGCAATACAACCTTGGGAGGGACGCTGACAGTAGCGGGGGCAACGGCGCTTGCTTCTACTCTGTCCGTGGCGGGGAGCACTACTTTATCCGGCAGTTTAGCGCCGGATGGTGGGATATTGAGTGATACTTATAGCAGTATAAAAATCGGAACAAACGCATTAGCGTCGTCGACGGGCTACTATAACGCCGGGGTTGGCCATAGTGCTTTAAGCGGAAATGCCACCGGGGAATCTGGGGTAGCGGTAGGCTACCAGGCCTTGTATAGCAATACTACCGGGAGCTACAACACCGGGGTGGGGAGAAGGGCAGCTTGCGCCAATAGTACTGGCAGCTATAATACGGCAATCGGCAGCGGGGCGTTAGCCAGTGATTTGCGGAACTATAATACGGCGGTTGGCTATCAAGCTCAGGCAAATATGGTGTCTGCTTCCGGGTATAATACGGCCCTGGGTTACCAAGCCCTGCTGGGCAATAGCGATTTAACTTCTAGTACGGGGAGTTATAACACGGCTATCGGTACAAGCAGCTTGGTAGCTGACACAACTGGCTCGTTTAATACCGCTTTAGGGTATTTGGCGGGAAAGACCATAACAACCGGAACTTATAATACGGCGATTGGCTGTAATGCCGGGGCGTCGATCGGGACCTATACCAATTGCACCGCCTTGGGTTATAGCGCCGATATTACCGCATCTAATCAGGTGCAATTAGGCAATTCTTCTACCACTGTTTACTATTATTCATTGGCATCTAGGTCCGATCGGAGGGACAAAACCGATATTGCCGATACATCATTAGGGCTGGAGTTTATCAATAAACTAATCCCGCGGCAGTTCCGATGGAATTACCGGGATGATTATCCGAGTGTTGATGAAAATGACGGCTCTAAAACCCGGACCCGTTACCACCAGGGGATAATAGCCCAGGAATTAAAGACCGTCATGAATGATCTGGGAATAGACTTTGCCGGGTATCAAGACCATTCGGTTTGTGGCGGTGAGGATGTTCTGTCAATCAACTACCTGGAACTCATCGGGCCGATGATTAAGGCAATCCAGGAGCTAAGTGCAACGGTAACTGCCCAGGCAGCGACAATAAAAATTCTGGAAACCACCGTGGCAGGTTTAACAACTGCCACTAATTAAGAGGAGCAAGGCCTCTTAATTTATTCGGGGAGGGGATGAGATGGTTCAGGATACTTGTCTGGAACACTCTGGCTGCGAAGCCAGAATAGAACAACTAGAAAAAAGCAATGCCGACATTTCTAAAAGGCTTCATGAGATAGAAATGGCAGTGTGGAAAGCAGCTGGAACAAGCGGGGTGGTAACTGCTGTTTTGGTAGTGGTTCTGGAAAAAATGCTAAAATGATACGAAGATGACACTTTCAGTGAAGGTTTAGATGATAATATTTAAATTAAAGAGTACTGCCGTTTGGGCGGGTTTTTTATTGAAAGGGGTGATTCTCTATGGAAGTTATACAAAATGATTGGCCTTGGCCATGGGGACTGACGGTTAGAGGATCAACGGCGTATATTGTTGTGCATCATACAGCAGGCCCGCAAATGCAGGATACGCAAGCTATATGGGATGAGCACATCAAAGCTGGATTTAATGGAATTGGCTATCATCGAATTATTAAAGGTGATGGAACTATAGTCCAGGGGCGTCCTGATGATGTTGTCGGCGCACATGCTCAAGGTGTAAATTATTGCTCTGTTGGCGTAAGTTTAGAAGGAAATTTTGAGGAAGATGATACTCCAACAGCTGCCCAAATCGACTCACTACAATGGTGCTTGGATGATTATAAAACTATGTATCCAAATGCTCAAATTATTGCTCATAGGGACGTTGCAAGGATAGTTGAGCGTCCTGAGTTTGCTACAGCCTGTCCGGGAGATACGCTGTATAACATAATACCTAATATTGTTTAGAAAGTCGCTGCTGAATAAAGTGCAGACGGCTTTTAATTTTAAAGGAGAGTGGCATTATGCGTAAATATTTACTCAAAAAAGATACCCCAGACCTAAGAGACTTTATATTTTGTTCAGGTTGTTATAAAAAAACTGAACAACTTCCGACAAGCGTGGACCTGCGTAAAAAATGCAGCCCGATAGTAAACCAGGGGGAACTGGGGAGTTGCACCGCTAATGCGATTGCAAGCGGCCTGAGAGAGTATCTACTCATCAACAAGGAAATAAAGTGGATGCAATTGTCTCGGCTTTTTCTGTATTATGAGGAACGTCTGATGGAAGGCACAGTAAATGAAGACAGTGGGGCAGAGATTCGGGATGGCATGAAAGTGTTGAACCAAACCGGCGTGTGCCCGGATGCCGATTGGCCCTATGAGATTTCCACCTTCACCAACCCACCAACTGACAAAATGGTTGCTGATGCCGCACCGTACAAAGTTGCTGAATACTACCGTATTACGTCACTGGCACAGTTAAAGGCAGCGCTGGCAGAAGGCTTGCCAGTTGTAATTGGTATTGAAGTCTATGATTCATTCGAGAGTGACGATGTTGCAAGCAGTGGCGTTGTGCCAATGCCAGATATCACTAAGGAGCAAGACCTTGGCGGTCACGCGGTGCTGGTGGTTGGCTATGACGATGATAAGAGTCAGCTAATAGTAAGGAATAGCTGGGGCATAACCTGGGGCGACCTGGGTTATTTTTATTTGCCATATGACTACTACGATAAATACGCCAGCGATTGCTGGACAAGCAGGGGGTAATTATGGACATTGAAGAAGTTGAAAAACAGGTATTACCATACCTCATAAAACTCGCTGAGTCGCCACCAGTGCAGGCCGAACTACAGGTCGCAAAGGTGGCGATTATTAATTTGATTGAGCAGGAAGCAGTCAAAGCCATACCTTGGGGGCTACGGACCATCGCCCGTTTAATGCAATGGATAAATAAAAAATTAGGAGCGTGTTCAACTATGGGAAAGAAATTCGCGGATACTGATGTTACTTCAACTGGAGCAGTCACTATCACAGTCCAAAACAGCGCCGAAACTGTATTATCAGGGGCTGCGGTCAGCGTAACGATTGACGGTACTACCACTACGATGACTACCGGCACTGATGGCACCGCTACTTTCAGCGATTTGGCAATAGGTACGCAGACCTTTACCGCAACATTGGCTGGCTATACGGATAATACTGTTGATGTGACGATAGAAGCTGGCGACACGGTTAGCGGAACTATCATATTGATTGCCACTGCGGTCAGTGCAGTGATTACGGTTATTACTGAGGTATTGAGTGAGTTATCTGACCTAATCACTGATGCTTCAACGGAGGCTGTAGCAACGGTAATAACTGAACTTGAAAGCGAGAGCGATACCACATCTAGCCTATGGGTTAAGATACGGGATAACATGGAAAAGGCCATATTGGTATCCATTAAGAGCATTGTTATTTCAACCTTGGTCAGCGTCTTGACGGATAAAATCGAATCATACTTAGAAAAAGTTCTGGCTAACGAAGCAAACGCTAATAAATAATTGAGGTTAGGCCTGGTCATTTGATCGGGCTTTATTTTTTTTAGGAAGGCGTATGTCTTTTGATAGATAAGATGGTTTTTGAAAATGCCCTTGTGGATGCCTACGATGTATGCTTAGAGAAGTTATTCGGTGCTTTTGTTAGCGAATTGGCGAGTGGGCAACTTATTGATGATGCCGGTCAGCGATTTAAAGCCGGTGTTGATTTCGCAAACCAGGCGTTTGCTTATGCCAAACAATTGAGGGAGGGATGAACATGTCTAAAGTAAAAGTTTTATTCGCATTTTCTGATGGTTTGGAAATAGATCGTCTTGTCGATTGGGGCGAGGGCGGCGGTGACTTACCGTGTCATACCGGGATATTTCTAAATGGGTATATTTATGAAGCCCTAAAACAAGGCTTTGTAAAATCATCCGAAAATTCCTATGATGGTCGCCGGATTAAAATTTTAGAAGTAGATGTTCCTAACATAGAAGAAGCAGAAGCCGAGGCTGAAAAATTATTAGGCACGCCCTATGGTTGGAAAGCGTGCCTTGATGGTGGCTTGCATGATGTTCTAGGGGTAACTGTTCCTGGCGATGGAGAAAAAACGGTGGATTGTTCGGAGTCTGTAACTCGGATTTTACAGGCTGGAGGACTGGATATATTTCGAGATTTTTCGGCGGATAATGTGACTCCTGCTGACTTGTTGAAGAAGTTGCAGAAACTGATATAATGATTCAAGCTTCATGGCATGGCACCTTTTGAGTATCATGCCTACTTATTATCAACTTCATCATAAAAAATGCCTGGGAATCAGCATGTTCCCAGGCAAATCGTGTTATTTTTTCTTTTGTCTACTTGATGGGGAGCAGTTCAGTAGGTGGAGGGGCTTCCTTGTATTCTTATAATGAGGAGGTATCAATTGTCAATTCTTTCAAGGCCTTTTCAATTGCTTCATTATACGCTTTGTCAAACGATGGCACTCCAGCATAGACTGCAGTGCTCTTTCCGTCTTTAATAATTTGCTTGCTAAGTATATATTCGCCTGTTGCTATATCTAGCAAGCGTACATCGCAAGTAACAGTTGTTTTGAAAGACACGGAAAGAAGTCCTGAACTTACTTGCGGTATGCCATTAGAAATATTAATAAAAAGTGCATAGTCGGCCTTGATTTGTTTTCCAATTTGTTGAATATCTTTTCTATTTAGAGGTTGCGAGTAGTATTGGTTAAAAACCATCCTATTATCTTCTCTGTATGTACGTACGGCTAACTCTGTCGTGTCAAACGGAATAATTTCAAACTTATATTCTGGGAAAATAGCACGTACTTTCTCTGGCAACATGGCCCGAATTTTTTCGTTGTTTACATATGTTATTGGAGCTTCTAGAAAAACACCAACTACCTTTGCTTTCGGTAGATTTGGCTGGTTTTCATTAAAGCCATTAAAACCATTAAAACTGATACTTTCAGCAAATCCTACTGACGAAAAAGTCAATAACAATAGTACGATTAAACATATTTTTCGCATCGCTTCAACTCCCTAATATATTCTACTTAATGAACTACTACAAATTACACAATTTTCCTCTATTGCACGACAAAATTGTTAAAAATTATTGAATAATTGTAATAAAAATTGGCATTTTGTTAGGTGTAAGTTAGATTGCTAGCAATGGCCTCTAATGCGAAATATTCGCTAGTCGCATGATAAAAGCTAATATTATAAAAAAATGCACAACATATGCACTGAGAAAGGTATTATAAATAATAGTTTGTTACTCAACATTTTGGATTATTTCGAGGAGTTATTTTTCCAGAACGTTTGTACCCTTTTTACTTGATTTGTTACCCGCCTAGAATTATAATAATCATACGAACAAATGTTCCTTTAAAAGGTGGGTACAAATTGAGTCGTACAATTTTACATGTAGATATGAACAATTGCTATGCCAGTATCGAATGCCTGTACAGACCTGAGATTCGTAATTCACCGGTAGCGTTAGGCAGTGATCCTGAAGCCCGGCACGGAATTGTTTTGGCTCAAAATTACATTGCAAAGGGGATGGGTGTTAAAACCGGAGCGGTTCTTTGGCAAGCAAAACAAAAATGTCCGGGGCTTGTAATTGTGCCGCCGGACTTTAAGAAATATCTGATATTTTCACGTATGGCGCGGGAAATCTATTCTGATTATACAAACCAGATTGAGGCATTTGGTATTGATGAAAATTGGTTGGATGTGACCGGTGCTGAACACATATTTGGTGACGGTGAAAAGATTGCCGATACTATTCGCCAACGAGTGAAAAGTGAGCTAGGTGTTACTGTGTCCGTGGGCGTGTCATGAAATAAGATTTTTGCTAAACTCGGTAGCGACATGAAAAAGCCAGATGCGATAACGGTAATTTCCGAAGATAACTTTAAACAAAAGGTATGGCCGCTGTCGGTTGGTGACTTATTATACGTTGGTCGGGCTACTAAGCAAAAATTTGAAAACAGGGCTATTTTTACAATTGGCGATTTAGCAAAACGGAATGTAAGAGATTTAAAATTATTGCTTGGTGTATGGGGAGAGACACTGTGGCAGTTTGCCAATGGCCTAGAATCGGCACCTGTCCGGCAAGTGGGCGAAGAAAACATAGTTAAGTCAGTGGGAAATAGCACGACAACGGTCAGGGACTTGCTGAACAATGAGGATGTGAAATTGATTATTTATGTGCTGGCTGAAAGCGTTGCGGCGCGGCTACGGCAGCATGGGCTAAAATGCACAACGGTTGCTATTAGTGTGCGTGGGGCTGATCTAGTAACGGCAGAAGGTAATATTCAACTTGATTTATTTAATTGTGATCAAGCGGATAAAGAATCGCTGGAACGGACTATTGATATGCTTCGCATTCGGTTTGGCTCATACTGTATATAGCGGTGTGCGATGATGCTTGACAGTAATTTGACCGGATTCAACCCAAAAGAAGACCATGTTATTCATCCTGTATCCTTCTTTAAGTGATAGTATGGGAAAAGTATTTGTAGAAGTTACAGCAAAACATGATAAAGAGGGAATGGTACGGCCATTATCTATAACTTGGGAAGATGGCCGGGAGTTTAAAATTGACAGGGTTATTGATGTGTGCAAAGCTGCTTCTTTAAAGGCTGGTGGCTTGGGGATACGATACACTTGCAAGATAATGGGTAAGCAGATTTATTTGTTTGATGATGATGGTCGCTGGTTTATTGAATCCTGACGTTCCCCTTCACTATTACTATAATTCTTGCAAATAAAAGTGTTTTTGCAGTCTTTAGCAAAGTTAATCTGGTTAGTCAAAGCTTCTATAACATCACTTAGTTGTTCAGAGGATAAAGTTGTTAAATTTATGGCTTTGTCATTACCACTTATGATGTTATTAATTTGATAGCTAAAATACCCCAAATTTAGTAACTGTTTTTTTAACTCTTCAATATGTGATATAGCATGTTGCAAGAAAATTACTCCCATCAGAAACTTATTATTAAATATAGTTATTCCCTAATTTACAATAAATACCTTTTGGTGATTCAAAAAAAATACATCCTAATAAAAGAAGCTCAGTCTATAGGCTGGGCCTCTTTATTAGGTGGGGTGAATTGGCTGCAAATATATATAACTTTATTTCTCATGCATGAGACAATATATTTCGTGTAATATTTTATATATTTTCCTGTAAATGTTCTATTTGTTAATTTATGGATGTATAATACTTGAGGGAGTATTATCGAGGAGGTTCATGAATGAAAAAATCAATTCTTATTACTACAGTTGCCTTGGCTTTTTCCTTAGCAAGCGTATGTAGTGCAAGCCCTTTGACGGATTTTTCTACTGGTAAAGCGTCTATCGACTTGAACGTGCGTTCTTGTGGCGATGTGGATGTTAGTGCTGAAAGCTATAGTTATACCCTTGACGGTAAAAATGACAACTTTGAAGGCGCCCTTACATATGGCCTTGGAAACAATTTTGCAGTTCAATATCGTAATACCACAGGCGACTCAAAGACCATAGGCTATTATAGTCTAAAAACAACTTCCAAAGCGCAGGAATTTAATGTACTTTATAAGGTAAACAACAATCTTGAGGCCTTTGTAGGTTGGACACAAGCAAAAGCTGGTATATCATCTTATTCAATGAAACTAAATGGCAACGATGTAAATGGTTACCAGATCGGGGTAACAGGCTTTGCCACTTTATCCCCTAAAGTAAATGGTTATGCATCGATAGCGGCTGGCAATCATATCACCAACTATGGGGTTGGCGTGGGTTACGAATTATCGAAAAACTGTGAGTTTAATATTGGTTATAAAGACACAAAATATAAGGATTTGTCTATAGTATATGCTGGAGATTCCTACTCTGGATACGATTATGAGTTAAAAGGCATGACCTACGGCGTAACTTTAAAATTTTAATACTTTTTATTTACATACTCTCACAAAATTCGTCCTTTATAGGACGTTTTTTTGTTTGATGATGAAGGTAAGCGGTTTATTGAGAAGTGAATAAAAGGATATTGGAGTATCGCCGTTGATAGGTTGACAGCGTAAAAAAGCCCTGGCATGTGCTTGGACTTTGCGGTTTATTAGTATAATATGATGGTGAATGTTTGAAAAAGGGTAAGAAAGTCGATGAATTAAAATTAGCAATTGAGAAGGATTATGTAAGAAAATTTTGGATGGCGGCAAAGGGGTAAAGTTAGGTGACAAAAGAGATAGCACATAATAAATTAGTACGAGATAAGATTATTGATATTATTGAAGATGCAGGGAAAACAGCAATTTGGCATATTGCTGAAGACCTGGAGTATGAAACGAAGTTGTATGAAAAAGTAATAGAGGAAGTTGCCGAGTTCAAAAATAATCCTAGTGAAGAAGAAGCTGCAGACATATTAGAAGTAATTTATAGCTTAATTTCTTACTATGGGTTAAACCTGGATGTTATTGAAGCAACTCGAAAGAAAAAGGCAGAAGGTAGAGGTAGTTTTAAATGTAAGATTGTACTTGAAAGCGTGATTCAGTCATAATACTATGTTTGGTGTGCTATCGCCTCGGAGTGAGTGTTTATACAGATATTTTTAGATCTTTATACAGAAATAACTATGTATAAATTGCATAAACGGCCAAATGAAATCCAGGAACCGGGGAAGTCCCGTCGTTCCTGGATTTAAATGTTAACAGAATGGTTCAATATCGGACGTTGGTTAAAAATAGAATTTTACAGTGAGCCACAGAAAAATGGGCGCAGTGCGGGGGTGAAATCCCAGTTCCTGCGCTCATTGTTTTTAGATCGGCCGTAGTCTCTGATTACGTTGGCGTCTATAGCGATGAGGCAAAGTTTATTTATGCCCACAACACACGTAGTGGGGATTATTCTGTTGGCGGCGATTCTTGGGAAACTATTTGGAGTGATATGATTATGATCCTTACATGGATTGATCAGCAGCATGCCAGGGCGACATCATGTGTCGCTCTGGCTATATTATTATTTTGGTAGGGCTATTGGTATGGAATAAACTCCATGCGCCAGTGCCGGTAATCATTGAAATTCAAGCGCATGCAACCACTTCTGCCGGTGTGGAACAAGCGGCCACTGTAGCCCAAGTCCCAATTTCCTCGACACAGGCTGTTACGATTGCAAATGCAATCAAGGATGATGTAGTAAAATCGCCGGTTTCTGTGGCGCAGACGTCAGGGGAGAGGCTAGAGACTACAGTAAAAACAGAACTACAAAAATCTGGCGGGCAGTTTGCTATTGTAACCGATGCCAAACAGCCTGCTACTACTCCTGCATTACCGAAGATAAGTAGCAAAATAACATCTGCGGCGGAGAGTCATGAAACCATTTTGCCCAATACGCCAGTTACGCTAAATCAATATAATATTAAGGCGTATCCGGATCGGTTAATTCAAATCGACGGCAGTTACCAGGAAGTGATGGCAGCTTATAGCTGGAAAGTCAATGTGCCAAAGATACCGATTATTTCTCCACATGGGGATGTTGGGTATTTGGGAGTATACGGGCATGCGAACTTAGACAATCCAGCTATGTCGCGGGTGGGCGTTATGCTCACTATACCGAGATGAAATAAAACCATGATCCTGCAGGACGTTTTATTCTGCGAGATCATGGTTTTTTTCAGGCGGGTTATTATTTTGTGAAGTATTCTGAAACTAAATCGAAATTCAAGTAACGGTTATAAAAAGTATCAATCCAAACGTTTAGATAGGCAGTTGGACAGTTTCTTTTAATAACATCTACAAAATCTTCTAAACATAGTCTTACAATTTTATTATGGAAATTGGTTTGTAGTTTTGCTTTATAATTAGTGAATTCATCGGATGCATGTGGCTCATCTTTGGGAGCCAGAATTATGCTAGTTGAGGCATCAGAAACTGTATGTATTCGGTATGTTTCGGTCAATAAAAAATTGCGCGTAAGCTGACAGCAACCTTTTTCCTCAATCTCAGCCATAGCTGTAGGTGTGAACAAGGTAACAAGATCAGGATGTATGCGGGTGTTTTTTCCGGTATTAAGACCAAGTACGTCCGTATATTTTGTTTCGATACCAATTATCCCGGTTTTCATGGTAAGAGTTTGATACTCAATGAAAGCATCAAAAGCTGATTTATCATTAATTAAGTCCTTGTAATTTGGCGGAATAAATTCGATTTCTATCCGTATGATTTTTGCGATATTTAAATGAGGCAACAATTGCTGAAAGGTTTGTGTGACAAAGTCATTGTGATTCTTTAAGGCTGCCATTAGCGGATAGAATAAGTTGAAGCACATAGGTTGGCTAGATAACATATTGTTAAATAACCGATAACTATCAATCGTTTCATATTCTTTTTTGTGATTAACGCGATTTATGGCGTATTCAAAGATATCTCTGGATAAAAAATTTTTCCCAGTAACTTCACCGTTCTTTAGCATATTGCCTCTGAGCGGGCCGTGTATACTCGGTCCATTGCCGCAATCTTCCATTAGGAATATGGTTCTATAGAATGATTGGAGTAGTCTTGCCTTTCTTTGAAATGGACTATCTTTTACAGATTGATTGCCAAATGATTTTGTTATATTCATGTGGACTCCTCCATGTAATGAACTTCGATTCGAAGAGTTTGGCCAGTTAGTATAAAAAAAGTGTAACATTACCAGAACTGAACCACAAGAAATAATTAATAGAAAGGATGGTTTTGAGTATGCCGGAACCTTTGGTATATCCAGTGGTGTCAAATGCCTATGAGATAGCCAATAGTATTGTTAAGAATATGCTGCAAAAAGGCTTAATTAGCAAACGAGAATATGAAAAAATCGCTGCGAAAAATAAACAAACATTTATCGCGTAACTCGCGGTAGATTAACTTGCTATTACAGCGTATAAGAGCTAACATAACCTACCGTCTAAACTACGGAAGGTAGGTATATTTTTTGTCCTAAAGATATTTCCGCTTTCCTCGAAGTTGCGGATTGGAAAGGAGCAGAGTATGAAAACAGTAACAACAATTAAAGCAGCACCAGGTTGTGATGAAGCTGGAAAACGGATTAATAAGCCTCGTGTTTGTGCCTACTGTCGTGTGAGTACGATGCATGAAGAACAACAAAATTCGTTTGATGCACAAATTCGGCATTACAACAGCATGATCGAGGGAAATCCCGATTGGAAATTCGCCGGCATTTATGCGGATGAGGGGATATCCGGTAAGAGCAAGAAAAATCGAACAGAATTTTTACGAATGGTTCGGGATGCGGAAAATCGAAAGCTTGATCTTGTAATTACCAAGTCCATTAGCCGTTTTGCCAGAAATACCGCCGATTGTATTGAAACGGTCCGATTTCTGAAAAGTTTAGGGGTAGGGGTGCTTTTTGAAAAAGAAAATATTAATACGCTAAACGCAGAAAGTGAATTAATTTTAACTATTTTAAGCTCCATTGCAGAAGAAGAACTAATATCTACGTCGCAGAACATTCGCTGGTCTAATCAAAAGAGATTCAAGCAAGGCAAGATGCATTTAGTGACAGAACGTTTTATGGGATATGACAGAGATGGCAAAGGCGGACTGATTATTAATGAAGAACAGGCGGCGATTGTCCGCAGAGTATTTGATGAAAGCATTTCTGGTATGGGGGTCACCTTGATTGCAAGGGGATTAGAGGAAGATGAAATCAAAAATGTGTCAGGCGGTACACGCTGGCAACCTTCAGTAGTGCTTGGAATGCTTAAAAATGAAAAATATGTAGGAGATGCGATTCTTCAAAAGACGGTCACAGCGAATACCATTACGTTTAAGAGAAAGGCCAATGAAGGAGAAGCACCGATGTACTATATTCGCGATAATCATCCGGCGATTATTGAACGAGACAAATTTGAATTGGTGCAGGAACTTCTTAAAGAACGCTCCAGCGGGAAAGGATATAGGCCTGAAATGGCTTGGAAGTATCAGAACCGATATCCATTCAGTCAGAAAATAGAGTGTGGTAAGTGCGGAAGAAGCTATAGGCATCAAATCTATAATTGTTCAAAGCCTTCCAAACAGCAATTTTGGGGATGTGCTAATTATATGGAACGAAAAATTGCTACTTGTGATATGAAGTCAATCAAAAATGATACACTCGAGCGTTTATTTGTGAGGCTTTTCAATAAGCTGTTAACCAACAGAAATATTTTGACTTCGTTTTCTGCCACACTTAGGTTGGTCAATCACGTCAAAATTGGTGGCGGTAAACTGGATGATATTAATGCAGAAATTAATGGCTTGCTCAAACAGGAGCATGTTTTGCTTGAACTCTATGAGAAGGGTGTGGCGGACAAAGCCATTGTCCGAATTGAGCACGAAGAATTAATTGGCAAGCTTGGTAGGGTAAGAGCGGAGCGCAGTAACATTATTGAGCAAATCGAAAGTCAAGATGAACGACTAAAACAGACAGAGAAACTGATCGCATTTTTTGATGGAGTGGAAAATCCAATCGAGAGCTTTGATGAAGATTTATTTGCGACCATTGTAGATAAGTTAGTGGTAAAAGAACGGGAATGTATTGTGTTCCGGCTGAAAAATGGCATGGAGCTTGAGGAACGTTATAAATGGCAGCGGGGTGCCGATAAAGTGTGAGGTGATCAATATGGCAACAATTCCCTTGTATCCATACGGCTACAAGTTGAATTTTCTAGGCAGAAAAGAGATTCATGAAGAAAGGGCAGCCGTTGTTCGGTTAATTTACGAAAAATATATAGAAGGCATGAATCGTTATGCTATTACCTGGCATCTGATCAAGCATGAAATTTTACGGCCGCGTGGCGACTCTTGTGATTGGCAATATAGTATGGTATCGAGAATCTTAGAAGATGAAAGATATTTGGGAAATGAAAAATATCCGCCGATACTTTCTGCAGAGATGTTCGAAGCGGCTCAGGCAGTACGCCAAAGGGAAAAAGACAAAGCGGCTGCATCACGGCATGAAAGTTGTAATGCGAATCGAAGGTATCATTTTTCAGGTTTTATCCAATGTGGAAGCTGTGGTAGCAAATATATCCGGGGACTCCAGCAATGCGGCGTTCATCGAAAAGCAAGTTGGCGATGTCGAAATTATCATTTGAAAAATGAGGGTAAGTGTAAAGCTAGCGGCAATATTTATGAAGAAGTGCTAGAAGTGGTTTGTGTTAAAGCCTATAATCGGGTGCTAAGAGAGTGTCTTGCCGGAACAATTTATGCTGAATCAAAAGCTAGTCAACCAGCTTCAGATAAAACCTTGGAAATGCTGATATATGAAACGATTGAGCAGATGAAGTATGCAGATGAACTTAGAATGGAAGAACTTCAAAATGATTTGAACGTATTAATGAAAAAACGAACAGAAGCTGAATGGAAGTCCACTCCACTGGATTTAGGCAATTATGAAACAGAGAAACTAGGTCGACATTTTGAAAAATATCCAGCACTCATGCTGGAATTAGATATAGAAAAAATTAAAGCTGTGTTTTCTAGAATTGTGGCCTCAGAGCCAGGAGAGTTGAAGCTAATTCTTAAAAATGGCAATGAAATATTCGAAAAATATAAGCCGATGAGGGGGCAGACGAAACATGCGAAAGAGAATAGAGGTTATACCTGCAAAGCAGATTCAAGAACTTAGGGGGCTTGAAGCAACAGCCAAAACTAGAGTATGTGCTTATTGCCGGGTTTCAACAGACAACGAAGACCAGCTCAGTTCTCTAGAAGCGCAGGTGAAGTTTTACTCAAATTTAATCTCCAATAACCCAGCGTGGGAATTTATAGGTATTTATGCGGATGAAGGGATTAGCGGTACCAATACTAAAAAGCGGCTTGAATTTAATAGAATGATTGACGATTGCATGGCGGGGAAAATTGATATGGTTATGACAAAGTCAATCAGTAGATTTGCACGTAATACGCTGGATTGCCTGCAATATGTGCGGCAACTTAAAGAAAAAAGTATTGCAGTTTTTTTTGAAAAAGAGAATATTAACACACTAGATGGGCGGGGCGACTTGCTAATTAGCATTATGTCATCACTTGCGCAAGAAGAAAGTTCAAATTTATCGAAAATAACCCGCATGGGTATTGTGTATCGATTTCAAGAAGGTAAGGTTTGGGTGAATCATAAATGGTTCTTGGGGTATACAAAAGATGAAAATGGTAACTTGGTAATTGTTCCAGAACAAGCTGAGGTTGTGCGGCGAATTTATCGAGAGTATCTTGAAGGAAAAAGTGCCAAGAGTATTCTGAAAGGCTTAGAACGGGATGGGATACGAAATGGTGCCGGTCATTTAAAATGGCATGACACCAATATTTATCAGATCTTAAAAAATGAAAAATATACGGGTGACGCGTTGCTGCAAAAGTCGTATACCATTGATTTTTTAAACAAAAAGAGAGTGCGCAATGATGGTTATGTTCCTAAATATTATGTGGAAAACAGTCATGAAGGAATTAGCTAGAAGGAACAACTTGAGAGGTTATTCTAAAACTGGCAAAAGTGAATTCTCTAGTAAATATCCGTTTTCTGGAAAGATATATTGTAGCAATTGCGGGGCTAAGTTCAATCGGCAGATTTGGGGTACTGGGAAGTATAAAAAAGGCGTCTGGATTTGTGCCAATCACCGAATGAATGGTGAGGAGGCTTGCTCGCAGAAGGCGGTAATAGAACGAAAGCTAGAACAGGCTTTTGTAAGGGCCATGAACCAAGTCATTGGTGGCAGAGAGGCCTTTATGAATAAACTTTTTGATAATATTTATGAAAGTATCGAGTCTGTTGAGCATGAATATACGCAGGAACAGATAAATGAGCGGCTAGAGGAACTTCAGCAGGAAATAATGAGTTTGGTTCGATTGAATGCAAAAACCGGGCTTGATACCAGGGCTTATGACAGTGAGTATGGTCAACTAACAAAAGAAATTGAGCGATTTAGGGAACTGCGGCAGAAGTTACTGGATGATGAGGCCCAAAAGGTGATTAGAATTCAGCGGATTGATGAGTTAAGACAGTTCATTCAGGAACAGTCTTCGCCGCTTGAACGGTTTGATGGAGACATCTTCCGCAGGCTAATCGAGAAGGTCAGTGTGAAGTCTTTGATTGAGGTGACCTTTGTTTTTAAGACGGGACTGGAGGTGAGGGAGGTTTTGGGATAGATACAAAACACAATACTGGCAGTAGCCGACATATTTATGCCATAAATGCAAATAATATTTTATTATTTGCATTTAATCTATTGAAGTGAAAATAAAAATAAAGTATAATCACTTCAATAGATTAAATGAAGGAGCGATACTATGGATGCTCGCGCAGGTAGGAAGGTAAAGCAAGGTAGCGGCAAGGCGGAATATTTTTGTTTTGTTCCGGCTGACCTGCCACCGCAAAATCCGCCTATTCAGTACGATGACGAATTGATATACCTGGTATCTGAGGCAAATAGGTTTATCGGCAGGCTGGATGAAGTGACTGATACTCTGATTTCCCCCAGCTACTTTGTATATATGTACGCAAGAAAAGAAGCCGCTCTTTCCTCCCAGATCGAAGGGACAAGAGCGACTTTTTCGGATCTGATTAAGGCGGAA
>JAGGAC010000076.1 GCA_017889635.1 Bacillota bacterium
CAATACTCGGCACACCCTGCCGTATAAGGGTGTTGGTTGCCGGATCAATTTTTACTTCGGTAGTGTCAGGCACTTGCTTGACACAGACAACAATATTCACTTTCTTTGCCCTCTGTTAACTTTGTTCATTATATTTATCCAATCCCTACTTTAACAGTGCACTACCGATAACCATCCGCTGAACTTGGTTAGTTCCTTCATAAATCTGAGTAATTTTAGCATTACGCATCAACCGTTCTACCGGATATTCCATGCTATAGCCATAGCCACCAAAAACCTGCACCGCATCAGTTGTAACCGCCATCGCCACATCTGATGCATACATTTTAGCCATTGCCGCTTCTTTTGAATATGGAAGACCCTTATCCTTCAGATAAGCGGCCCGATAAGTTAAAAAGCGTGCTGCATCAACCTTTGTCGCCATATCAGCTAACATAAATGAAATTGCCTGATTATTGGCTATCGGCTTACCGAACTGAATCCGTTCTTTGGCGTATTTTATCGCATGATCCAATGCGCCTTGCGCAATCCCCAGCGCCTGAGCAGCAACCCCGATACGACCACCGTCCAATGTAGTCATTGCTATTTTAAAGCCTTCGCCTTCTTTACCTAATAGATTTCCGGCAGGCACTTTTACCTCTTGAAAAATAAGTTCCATCGTAATAGAAGTATGAATCCCCATTTTATGTTCCTTTTTCCCTGCTGAAAACCCAGGCATACCCTTCTCTAAAATAAATGCCGATATTCCTTTGGTGCCCTTGCTCTTATCGGTCATCGCGAATACAACATTAACCTCGGCTTCGCCGCCATTAGTAATAAAAACTTTGCTGCCATTCAAAACATAGTTATCGCCATCACGAACAGCTATCGTCTGCTGAGAAGCAGCATCCGTCCCAGCATTCGGTTCAGTAAGGCCAAAAGCTCCCAGTTTTTCACCCGAAGCCAAAGGAACAAGATATTTTTGCTTTTGTTCTTCCGTACCATAAGTCAAAATAGGCCACGAGCACAGCGATACATTTGCCGATAGTGTAACTCCCATACCATCGTCTACCTTAGACAGTTCTTCTACAGCTAATATGTAGCTCAAGCTATCTCCATCTGCCCCGCCGTATTGCTCAGGAAAGCAAATTCCCGCTAAACCCATGTCTCTACTCATCTTGTTATACAATTCGCGAGAGAATATTTCATTTTGATCCCGTTCACTCACAGTCGGAGCAAGTTCTTTTTCCGCAAACTCCTTAGCCATTCTCTGTAACATTTTTTGTTCATCATTAAGTTCAAACTGCATAAAAATACATCTCCCCTACACCTTACTCAGATTTTGAAATTCTATAAAACTCTGTTTTTTATCTTCATAGGCTCATCACGAAAAATACAAGCATCCATAATCTTAAGCTTAGGTGAAATATTCGGTTTAAAGTCCATCAAAGACAAAATATCTTTTTCTAATTCAACGCCGGGAGCAATTTCAGTAAGAACCATGCCTTCTTCTCCTAGTTCAAATACCGCGCGCTCAGTAATATACATAACTGGTTGGTTGACACCTACAGCATACTTACCACTAAATGTAATCTGTTCCACATGGTCCAGGAACTTTTTGAACTTGCCTTCATTAGTAATGGTTAATCTCCCATTACCCACCTGAACTTTTAGTCCTCCAGCAGTAAAAGTGCCGCAAAAAATAACTTGCTTAGCATTCTGAGTAATGTTAATAAATCCACCACAACCAGCTACTCGGCCTTTAAACTTACTGACATTAATATTGCCATGCTTATCTGTTTCAGCCAAACCCAAAAATGCTAAATCCAAGCCACCGCCGTCATAAAAATCAAACTGATAAGGCTGGTCAATTATAGCTTCCGCATTTATTGCTGCACCGAAACTCAGTCCGCCGGCAGATATACCACCAATTGGCCCAGCTTCAACCGTTAAGGTCATCATTTCACCTATACCTTCCTCGTTTGCAACCGATGCCACCCCTTCAGGAACACCAATACCAAGATTTACTTTAGCGTCAGGAATCAATTCCATTGCAGCACGACGTGCAATAACTTTACGTTCATTTAACTCTATCGGAACAATAGCTGATAGCGGAATACGAACTTCACCAGAATACGCAGGATTATATTGTTCACCATAAGTCTGCATATGGTTACTTAAGTTGTTTGCTACCACGACATAATCAACAATAATACCTGGAACTTTCACGTTCATCGGGTGTAACGTGCCATTTGCCACAACTCGTTCTACCTGAGCGATTACAACTCCCCCTGCTGCTTTAGCCGCCTGGGCAATTGGCAGTATTTCCGATGCAACCGCTTCATGTTCGATGGTTATATTACCTTTTCCATCAGCACTAGTGCCGCGTATCAGCGCAACATTAATCGGAAAAGGCTTATACCACAACCATTCCTCTCCCCCTAGTTCAATAACATCAACCAAATCTTCTTTAGTTACATTGTTAATTTTACCGCCTTCTTCCCGAGGATCGACAAAAGTATTCAGACCTACTTTAGTAATTACCCCCGGCTTACGCCCAGCTACATTCCTGAACCACTGCGTCAATGTTCCTTGCGGAAAATTGTAGGCCTCAATCTTGTTTTCAACAGCTAACCTGCCAAGTTTCGGCGTAAAATTCCAGTGACCACCGATAACACGTTTTACCATCCCTTCATGACCGAAATGATTAAGACCGCGCTCTTTACCATCGCCTTGTCCAGCACAATATACCAGTGTCAAATTCCGCGGAGCACCCTCTTGTAAAAATCTTTCTTCCAACGCCGCAGTCAACTCTTCTGGATGACCATTACCGACAAAACCGCTGGTAGCAACGGCAGCACCATCTTTAATTAACATTGCAGCTTCCTGGGCCTTAATTACTTTAATCATATTTTCTAACCTCCTTATCAGTATTTGCTTCTAAATTTTTAGCACAAAGCATGCCAAAACGATTAACTACTCTTCGCCCACGACACTTCAGAGTAATCCGAACAGGCTATGAAGAACAATTACAACAAATACCATCGCAGCTTTAAGCAACGTTATTACAAAGATATCGCCATAAGAATCTTTATGAGTTAAACCACATACAGCAAGCAAGGTAACAACTGCACCGTTATGTGGTAACGTGTCAAAGCCACCGGACGCCATCGAGGCAACACGGTGAAGTATATCTGGTGACATACCAATAGAATTAGCCCAACTTAGCCAAGTTTTAGACATAATATCCAGTGCGATGGACAGACCGCCGGATGAAGAACCGGTAATTCCAGCCAGAACGTTTACCGTAATAGCTTCCGAAACCAAAGGAGAACCGCCAACCTTAATACTTGTCAAAACGTTGGCTATTGATTGGAAACCAGGCAAAGAAGCAATCACATTGCCATAGCCAACCTCAGATCCGGTGTTCAAAATTGCCAATAACGAGCCAATTGCGCCAGCATTCATAGCCTTTGCCAAAACACTGGTAGAGCCGAGATTTTTATAGCCTATCGCAATTGCCATAAAAATTCCCGCCACTAAAGCAATAATCAGTGCCCAGATACTAATAACGTTTTTTACTGCCGGAACAGTAAGCGGAAGTTTCATCGCTTTAAACGGTTCCAACATGTCAGGATTCCAAGTAAACATATTAGTCATAACGAAGTTTAACACCAGAACAGTTACTAATGGCAGTATCGCAACCTGCCAAGAAGGAAGCTTGACATCATCTTTAACTTCTGGTTCGTTAAGAGTGTGACTGCCATACCCCTCACCTGCAGCTGCGGCAACCTTACGGCGATGTTCCAGCCAAATAATCCCTGCGATATAAATACATATTCCTCCAATTGTGCCAACAATAGGAGCGGCATAAATAGTAGTACCCAGGAAATTAGTCGGTATAATATTTTGGATTTGAGGCGTTCCGGGCAAAGCATCCATTGTTGCACTAAAAGCGCCAAGAGCAATAGTCGCTGGAAGAAGACGTTTCGGTATTCCTGCTTCCTTAAAGAGAACTGAAGCAAATGGATAGATCGCGAACACAACAACAAACAAACTTACGCCCCCATAGGTCAAAACACAGCCAGCAAGCACTACCGAAAGAATAGCCCGCTCTTTGCCTAAGCCCTTAATTATGGCACTAGCAATACTTTTCGCTAAACTTGTATCTTCCATAAGTTTTCCAAATACTGCGCCGAGTAAAAAAACCGGAAAAAAGGATTTAATATAAACTACAGCTTTAGCCATGAATAGCTCAGTATAAGCAGGCATTAGCGGCAAACCAGAAAGCGAAGCCGCTAATAAAGCAAAGACAGGGGCAAACAAAATAACAGAAAATCCTCTGTAGGCAAAAAAGATTAATAAAAACAAGCTTAAAATGATTCCTACTATTTCCAAAATAATTACCTCCTAATTAAATACTTTTAGCAACGAATTTGATGCATTTATTACTTGGCTTGAGCAGACCTCCTTTCTCGTACTGCGGTAGATAAATTTTATAAAACGCACAAATTATGCCAAACTCTCAAATAACACAATATTAAGCAAAATTCGAATTTTTAATATTTAATACCTTAAACAATTGAAATTTAATGTCTGTAATAATAGACAAGTGTACATAAACATCTACACATTATTAGAATTTTTAAACTTTTTAGACTAACACTTTTTGAAACTCTTTCAATGTTCACACGCTAGATGAACATTTTGACAAAATACCTCAGGAACTATTTGCCTATATCTCGCTACAAAAGTTGAGTATAATATTTAAATAAGGCAAATTTTTCCTGAAAATGCGTAGATAAGCGCTGTTTTATCAAATCATCTACAGGAGGTATCGCCATATGCAAAAAAGCATTACCAAACTACATCATTCCTTTAATATCAAGGAATCAAGTACCTTGATTAACTCCATTTATAATGGAGTTATCATCATTAATGAGCAAGGATGTATTGTCTTACTCAATAGTACCGCTGAATCTATCTTGGGTGTCACCGCTCAGAATGCTCTTAAGCGACATGTCGATGACGTAGTTCCCAAAACCGGACTTCTGCAAGTACTAAAAACTGGTGTATCCGAAATCAATCAACGCATGAACATCGGAAACCGCGTAATACTAACCAACCGAACGCCACTATTAGAAAATAACACCATCATTGGAGCAGTTGCCGTATTTCAAGATATTACCGCAATTGCAACCGTCTTATCAGAATTAGAAAATGTAAAAAAACTAACAAGTACTTTAGAGTCAATTTTGGAAAGCATCGAAGAAGGCATTGTTGTTGTTGATAAACAAGGACTCATAACCATAATGAATAAAGCCTATGGTAAGTTTCTGGGGATAAATCCTAAAGAAATAGTTGGCAAACACGTTGCCGAAGTCATTTCCAATACTCGAATGCATATAGTTGCCCTCGATGGAAAGGCCGAGATTGAAGAATTTCAAAAAATTAATGATAATATCTGTGTTGTAACTAGAATCCCGATTACCAAAGACGGTGAAACTATCGGTTGTGTTGGCAATATAATATTTAAAGATGCCAAAAACTTGAAGACACTTGCCGCGAGATTTCATAAACTGCAATCAGAACTAGAATTTTATAAAGAAGAATTCAGTAAAGCTTATGGCATAAAATATACTTTTGAAAATATAATCGGTAAAAGTGAAAAAATTGAATTAGTTAAAAAACTAGCTTTAAAAGCAGCTAAAAGTATTTCTACTGTACTTATATTAGGTGAAAGCGGCACAGGAAAAGAATTGTTTGCTCATGCTATTCATGCCGCTAGCCCCCGACGCCAAGGTCCCTTTATCAAAGTCAATTGCGCAGCATTACCGGAAACACTTCTGGAATCTGAACTATTTGGCTATGATGAAGGTGCATTTACAGGTGCCCGAAAAAACGGCAAACCCGGCAAATTTGAATTGGCCAACGGCGGAACAATATTTTTAGACGAAATTGGTGAACTGCCAATTGCTATGCAGGTTAAGCTGCTTCGAGTATTACAAGAAAAAGAAATGGAACGTATCGGCGCTACAAAAACAACAAAACTAGACATCCGCATTATCGCAGCAACTAACAGAAACCTAGAAGAAATGATTGATCAAGATCAATTTCGCCGCGACTTATACTATCGCTTGAATGTATTTACTATAACTATCCCACCACTTCGGGAACGAATAGATGATATCCCGCCACTATGTGATATACTCCTAAAGAAGATTGGTAATAAGGTAGAACACTGGGTTAACGGCATATCTCCTAAAGCGCTCGAATTAATGAGTAAATACACCTGGCCCGGCAATGTCCGTGAATTAGAAAATATACTGGAGCGAACCATCAACTTAATGGATGATGAAGTTATCTTGATGGCGGAGCATTTGCCGCCAATATTAAAGAAAACTAATCAACCAACAACTGATGATAATATCCAAACCGTATTCAATCTGGAATTAGTAATGAACAATGCCGAGCGCATGGCTTTAAAGCGAGCGCTTGAAGCAAGCGGTGGCAATAAAAGCACAGCCGCAAAAATACTAGGTATTCACCGCTCGGCATTTTATCAAAAATTAGGAAAATACAATATGAATTCTTAATGGATTTTATAAAACCATCACAGTCTCATTGTCTGCTAAATAGTTAAGTAAAAAGCTGCCTTACCAGCATATTAATGCCGACAAGACAGCTTTTTACTTAACTAAGGGGCCTGTAATAGGCCGCCATCCCTTTTACCAATCCAAGGCTGGTCTTCCAAAAGGTCTTCAGCGAATTGCTGAAATTCTGAATTGCTAAGTTCCACTTCCCTGGTTACTGTGTAAATTGTCCCGGAGTATTTTTCCTCCTTGGCTCGCCAAGTCTCATCGCGCAAGGCTTTCAGGTCAGGTATTTTTCTGGCAAAATGTGCTTTCATTTTAAGCACCTCCTGTGTTTTTCGTTACTATATATCACTCTAAACACAGATAATAGCAAGTTAAATGTGTAGTTGTTTTACCAAAACTGTTCAGTGCCTGGATAAAGGAGCTTATCACGCGGTTAATTTATAAGGATGAATTACTGGCGTTTCACGATAACGCTAACCCTTTTAAACTATTAAAGCCTTGTTTTATATGCTGAATAATTTTTTTACTAGCTACGCTTAGTACATACGGGTTATTGTTATATAAAATACCTGTTATTATTTCCATATTAAGATTATTAACTTCTTTAATTGAGGTTTCCGGAAATGCTGAAAGCGAAAAAATACTTGATGGTATATAGGCTAATCCATAATTTTCTTTAACATAATACTTTATTGCGGCTAAATTGCTAATTTCAAGAATAGAATAGGAACTACCCCGTTCTTGTAAAGTAGTCTCTATTTTTTTTCTATAAGGACAATCTTTAGATGTAACTACAAAACGTTGAGATTGTAAATCTTCTAAGTGTACAATCTCTTTTTTCGAAATCGGATGTTTATCTGAAACAAGTAAAGTGAGTGGTTCAGAAAATAAAGGTTCAAAAACTAATTGATTATCATTATCAGGAACCGAACATATAGCAAAATCCATTTCTTGTTTATGAATTAACTTGCTAAAAGTATGTGTATATCCAATATTAATGGATAATTCTATCTTGGGATGAGCCACTATATAAGGGAAAATGATTTTTGGTAAATACAAACTTGCTGCAGGCTCAATAGCACCAATTCTTATAGAGCCAGCTTCACCTTGAAGTAGATCATTCATAGTATTTTGAAGTTGGTCAAGATTTTTTATTATAGGGAATGCTTGTTCAGCAAAGATTTTACCTGCTTCTGTTAACTGGATTTTTTTCCCTCTTTCAAATAATTTAAGACCTAATTGCTTTTCCAGCTTCTGAATTTGCATGGTTATAGAAGATTGTGCATATTGCAGTTCATTGGCTGCGCGTTGAAAATTGCCTAGTCTTACTATCGTTAAGAAGGTTTTTATTGTTTGAAGTTCCAAGTAAATCCTCCTATCGAATTAAACGATTCATTTTTTTTGAACTATAATTCGATTAATTCAATTATATCAAACTAGCAAAATGCTGTAAAATAAAAAAGAACTATTTTATAAAGGAGGTAAACCCTTGAGTAAATTTGATATCTTTAGAGGTTTCATAGTTGTTATTGTTTGGGGTATCAACTTTATTGCCATTAAGTTAGGCGTACAGAATGTACCCCCATTATTGTTAGGTGTATTACGTTTTATAGTAGCTACAATACCTGCTATTTTTTTCCTGCCGCGACCTCCAATTACTTGGGGCAAGCTTATCGCCATAGGATTCACTATTAACGTAGGACAGTTTGGTCTTCTTTTTCTAGGCATGAAATTAGGTATGCCTGCTGGCTTAGCATCATTATTATTACAGTCACAATCTTTTTTCACATTGATAATAGCAGTAACGCTAACAGGCGAACGGTGGCAATGGAATAACCTAGCAGGTATGATTTTAGCGGCTCTTGGTATGGTTATCATAGGCCTTCACCAAGGAGGTAATATGACGCTAATCGGATTTTGGCTTACATTAGCCGCAGCCATTAGTTGGGCAATCGGGAATATAATTATGCGGCAAGCAACAGTAGAAGCGCCACCTTTTTCCATGTTATCGCTTATTGTTTGGATTGGTGCTGTATCTATTATTCCATTAGCAATTTTATCATTGTCGGTTGAAGGTTTTAGTAGTTGGCAAACTGCTTGGCAATCTCTTTCTTGGACTGCAGTTGGTTCGGTAATTTATCTAGCCTATTTTGCAACATTAGGCGCATATACTCTGTGGGCTAAACTATTATCACATTACCCGGCGACTGTAGTAGCACCATTTTCATTATTAGTCCCGGTAATTGGTATGAGTTGCTCTACCATATTTCTTGGAGAAACGATTTCTTTTTTTCAAGCAATTGGAGCCTTATTAATAATGGTCGGCTTAGTTGTTCATGTAGTTGGTGAAAGACTAACAAATTTAAAGACCAAACTATTGGTTAATTTAAAAAGCGCTACTATAAACGAACATAACCATTAGCAAAAATAATCACCCTAAAACTGCCAACCTGGTATCAACAGCTAACGTATGATGCCGATTTTAAAGTAGAAGCCGTAAAGCAAGTTCAAGAAAGTAGTCTGCCAGTAGTTAGAGTAGCAACCGCGCTTGCGTAATCAACCAAGAAGTAATTTTTTTCATATTTTTCAAGTATTTTTTGCTATCACTGTTAAGTCCCTCATCAGTAGAATTTAGTTAGAACAAATCTCTATAGATAACCCCATCTTCTTGCGAAAATACATTGAAGACCACTTTCTGAATCTTATCATTCATATAAAGAAAATCATTGACGGTTTGTACCGCGATTTCTGCAGCTTTTTTCTGCGGAAAATGATATTCACCTGTTGATATACAGCAAAATGCGATACTAACAAGATTATGTTCTGCCGCTAGACTAAGACAGGATTTATAGCAGCTTGCCAGTTCGTCACAACTCTTTTGCGTCAGTGGCCCATGTATAATTGGTCCAACGGTATGCAATACATAGCTAGCTGGCAAGTTATAGCCTGCTGTGATTTTCGCGCTGCCGTTTGATTCTTCACACCCCTGTTTTTTCATAAGCCTATGACATTCCTGACGTAATTGAACGCCAGCCGCTGAATGAATGGCATTATCGATACAGTGATGACAAGGCACAAAGCAGCCAAGCAAAGCACTGTTAGCAGCATTGACGATAGCATCCGCTTTAAGTCTAGTAATATCGCCTTGCCACAACACGATGCGAGGATTCGCTGTAGTTGGCAACTCTGCTACATCAACTACGCCTCGTTCCTCCCGTTCCTGGGATAATAATGCATCCTGTAGAATCAAAAAATCTTTCTGGACAGTCATTGGTGATCGTACATTCATAAGACTACGAAGCAATCGGCGCTCCGAATCAATATCTCCAATAAAAGCTTGAGCTTGTTCTTTGTATTGAGGAAGTTCTTTCAGTAAAGTTTCATTCAAGCATGAAATCATTTTTCTTCGCTGCATCCTAGGCACTACTTTAGCTGTTTTAGAATAATAGCAATTGTCCATCAATATCACTTTCCTGTTCGACAATATGAATTATATCGTCCTTACTAAGCTGCCCAATCAACAGTGGTGAGTTTGGATCATGCAACCGCAGGTTGCGATTTACCGTTTCTTGATCATAATTGGCATAGCAATACCTACAACCGTGCAGACAGGTATTATAAGCACCAATATCCCGACTGGGAATACAACCACAATTAGCGCGATTAGACTTCCTGCGCTGATATTTCAACTTCAAACCTATAGCTTTTTCTATGACGACTTGAGAGAAACATCCCGAAGCTTGTATCCCATACTGCTGTAAATCAGACTCTTCTGCACATGTCTTAATATCAATACCATTTTGTTGACTGATATGAGCGAAACTCCTAGCAATCAAGTTTTTTTCTTTGGAAGTAACTTCACGAATACCAGGGAAGTTTCGTTTTGTTTTCTCATAAAGATCAATAAAGCTGATAACACATTCATCGGTATAACCTGCAAGTCCTTTGGCGATCTTGCGAAATTCCATGATATGTCGCTCTAATGTATAGCTTTCATCAATGAAAATCGGATCATAGCGCCAACACACCCGGTGCCGCCCAACCGTTTGAGATAATAATTTAAAATCACTAATCACCTGTTCTACCGGTGGAACGTTAGGTTCAACATCCAGACCATAAGGTGTGATTGTCACAAACCAATAACTCGCGAATGTGTCTAGTTCATGAATGCGTGGCAAGATAGGACGCGGGTTTTTGGTGCAAAATATTAAACAGTCAACTACGTTCGGTGTGAGGCTATATTTTAAAACTTGCTCTTTATAATAAGGATTTCGCACATAAACAAACCCCGCTTTGATACGGTTTAAAAACCACATGCTAAAAAAGGCTGGAATATCTGTCCGAGCACCTGTGTTGATAATCATACTGCCGCTATCCCCTTGGTCATATCTTCATAAAAGGAAATTCTCTTGCTAGTGTTTTATTTCCTTGAATGTAATGTGGTCAACGCAACTTGTGATTCTTATACTCCATCACTATATTTGTTATAGAAGACAGTCTTATTGAGTGGCAACCGGTTGCCGCTCATCGTAAGATTTTTTCTAAAACCATCGGCTGGATATCCTATAGAAAGCATGCACACTGGGACTAAATTATCCGGAACATTCAATAGTTCTCTTGCTTTTTCTGTGTCAAAATAGCTAATCCATACTGTGCCAAGACCAAGACTTGCCGCTTCAAGCATCATATGAGTAGTGACAATGGCGGCATCCGTTTCACCACTGCTTTTTCCTGTTTGCGGATGCTGCCAACATACAGTCTTATCATAGCAAACAAATAAAACAAGTGGCGCACCATAGAAATAAATATTCTTATCTTCAGTTTCATTCACACATTCTTTGGCAATATCTGCATACTTCTTATCATAATCAAATGTACTAAACGCAGTCCATACATTTCACGACTCCTCATAAATTGGACTTATATTATTCTGGCTTAAGAAACATATTTTTTCTAAAGTTTCACCAACATCATCATTAATACAAATTGCCTGACGCTCAATCTGAGTCGGACAACTAGCTTCACCATAGTTCAGGCACGCATAGATTGCCTTAGGATTTTGTATCGTCATTTGCCAAAATGGGTATTTAATAATCGCTGGTGTATTAAAACCTACGCCCAGTTCTAAAAAAAGGAGATGCGAATTTTTATGACCTTGAATAAATCCCATATAACGTTCCGCAGCTTTATGCCAACCATCATCTTCTACAAAATTCCTATCCGAACGTAAATTCATCGTCATCATCTTTCCACATTTAGGGCATCTCGGTAATAACTCCGCAGGCACTCGCATATTCTGTTGCTCTGCTGCCATTAGCTTTATTATAGCTTCATTTTCATAGGTTTTCTGGTGACATGGCTCTGAACATTGGAACAAACCATAATCCCCTTGGGTATAAAAAAGTCTCTGTTTATCAAACCCAGCCTTTTGAAAACAATGATCTACATTCGTAGTGATTACAAAATACTCTTTATCGTTCACAAGCTTAAGTAACTTTTCATAAACCGGTTTCGGTGCATTTTGATAGCGATTTATAATAATATATCGGCTCCAATATGCCCAATGCTCTTCTAACGTCTTATAGGGATAAAACCCCCCAGAATACATGTCATGAAATCCATATTTTTCTTCGAAATCATGAAATATTTCGTGAAACCGTTCCCCTGAATAAGCAAAACCAGCCGAAGCAGATAAACCAGCTCCTGCACCAATGACAATGGCATCGGCTGTGTCAACTTCTATTTTCAGACGTTTCAATTTGTCCGTAAGCGAATTGCCCAAAATTATTTTTTTATCTTTTAAAAGCATATACTTGTACCCCATATCTCTTGGATATCCAGTTTACTCATCCAGTTTTATTACAATTTTCCCATTTACTCGGCCAGCATCCATATCTTCACAAGCTTTTGCAATCTGAGAAAACGGATATACTTTTCCAATGCCAGGCAAGAGGTGATATATATTAAGATAATCAAAAATATCATCCATTACATCTTGTGTCGGCATATTGCTATAAAATCCAGTCAGAAATACTCCATTTGGTATATCTTTTATCGGATCAAAGTTATTTAGGCTGTATATACCGCCAAGTACTCCAGTCTGACAAACAATAACGCCTTTTTCTATACAATTCAGAGTATCCATCAAAGTTTTCGGGCCAACAAGTTCCAATGCCTTAGTAACACCAGCTATTTTTCCCTTTAAGCTACCAGTATCTAGGAGAGGCAGATCCACTCCAGCCTGCTCGAGCAAATGAAGCTTAGATTCCCGGTGCGTGGTAGCCAAAACTTTACATCCAAAAGCTTTCGCCAATTGAATAGCTGCATACCCCAGAGCGCAGGTAGCTCCCCGTATCAGCAGCGTATCATCTGGCTTCAAATGCAGACATTCAAACAGCGATCCCCATGCTGTAAAATAGGTTGCATAGCTGCCGTTAAAACTACGTCCCATGCCCCCCATCAGTGCTACTACTTTTTCGCCGACAGAAAAATGGCTATCAGATGCATCCGCGATTTCTCCCACACATTCAATGCCCGGAATAATTGGCTTTTTAATATATGGTGCAGTAATTTCAGATTGCCGCAATATCTGCTCGGAATGATTTAAGCCAAACGCCATAATGCGAACAAGTACCCAGCCCGGTTTCACCTCTGGAATAGCGCATTGCCTTAATACTATATTTTTCGCCTCAGTTGGCTCAGTCAATAACACGGCTTTCATTATACAATCTCCTTCCAACATTGCGGATCACTTTCATAGAAATCCCCGGCTGTTCCATAGGCAACCGCCGGACATCCCCGGCACCAGGCCATCAGTTCACATTTGGCACATTTTTTAAACTTCGTATATTCACGATAATTTTCCATTTCACATACCCATACATCCGCAATACGGTTCTCAAATACATTGCCAACCTTGCTGCTAAAACGCCGGCAGGCATATAAATCGCCAGTAGGCAAAATGGTTAGATGACAATTACCGCAATTACAGCCGCCATAAATCATACCTGGCTGTGCATTTTCTGGAATCTTGAAAATTCCCTTTTCGTATTCGTAGAGCGTCCACAGATGATCTTTTCTGTTAAAATAAGTTTGACAGCCAGCAGCTTCATATTGTTGAAATTTCAGATAGCAAACATCTAACAATTCACGATATCGCTCCGGCGTCATACCGGTATCCTTTTCATCACTAGTCGGGCAATACCGGGCAAAAGCAAATACATCGACACCATACTTAACCACCGTATCTATAATTTCCGGGATTTCCCCGATGTTTTTCCCGGATACTGTTGTCATAATAACTGAGCGAATACCTGCACGTTTAATACAGGAAATTTTCTCTAGTGTACAATCAAAAGACCCATCCTTTCGGAACCAGTCATGCGTCTTTCGCATCCCGTCAAGCGAAAGCTGGTATTTCTGACAGCCGTATTTTTTCAGCCGCTGACACACCTCGTCACTCAAGTAAAATGGATTGCCCATAAGGGTAAAAGGAATATCCTTTTCCTTTAAAAGTTCCAATAAGCGCCAGAAATCTGGATGTAAAATCGGATCACCACCGGTAATATAGAAATACGGCATCCTCCCATACATTTCACACATATCAAAGCAATTGGCAACAACCTCCTGCATTTGCTCCCAGCTCACAGCCTTCAAAGCTTTACCATTATCCTCTGAAAAAATATAACAGTGCTTACAGCGCTGATCACACTCATCGGTAATATGCCATTGAAAAGCAAAATATTGCTTCATATAGCTCTCCTTTCTCTATATAAAACTGGCAAACGCCAGAAAATAATTTCAAGTCCCCGGCAGATCTCCGCCGGGGTCATTGTAAAAACACCAGAATAGATTACTTGTTATCGCCAGCACCACAAGCTGAACCACATGCTGCTGGTTTTTCTTCAGGCTTGTCAGCACTGCCACAAGCTGCCGGAGCTTCAGCAGATTTATCAGATGCACCACAAGCAGAGCCACCAGTAGAAGCTGCCTCCTGTTGATTCCATCCAGCCAAATTAGAAAGTGCCATAATCGTTTCCTCCTCGCCTTATATTTTGAAACTGTTCGTTCCATACTCGTATTCTAATGCAGAGGCTATTTTAAAAAAAGTACGCACAAATCTATTACTTAGTTACTTTTTTATAACTACTTGTAAAGCTAAGCGTCCTATACTACAATTCAAATATAGCAATCATTTTCTAACATACATAAAGAGGTGTTACCATGTTGACAAAAAAAGAATTACCTGAATGTCCAGTGGCAACCACCGTCCAATTAATAGGCAGCAAATGGAAGCTTTTGATTATGAGAAATTTGCTTCAACGCCCTTGGCGATTCAATGAATTGCGAAAGACACTTCCCGGAATCAGTCAAAAAGTGTTGACAGATAGTTTACGTTCCATGGAAGGAGATGGTATTGTTACTCGAACTATATATCCAGAAGTCCCCCCTCGTGTAGAATATTGCTTAAGTGAATTAGGGGAAAGCATGCGGCCTATCATTAAATCTATGGAAACATGGGGCATAGACTACAAAGAAAATTGGGAATAAAAAAATCTGAATGACAGATTACTCTGCGTCGTTCAGATTTTTTTAGTTTATAAAATATTACTAGAACTGAAAATAATAAAGTTAATTAATCTCCTCCACCAATGTGAAAAACTCTGCTGCTGATTTTCGATTTCTACCTTCTCCCCAATCTTCGGAGTAATTAACCTATACGTTCTATTCTGGCAGTGGCAAATTGTATAGTGAATGAAGAATTGCGCAGGTTGAGCAAAGAAATACTGGATCTAAAAGAGGAAAATTCTATTTTAAGGTTAGTAGGCCAGAGGAATCTCACCACTAGCCCCTTCCAAAACTTATATAAAATTGACCATCAAAAGCTGGCTAGTTCGGGGCCACCAACTTAATATTTTTCAAACAGCCAAAGTGCTCCCACCCTGATATATTCCTCAAGGCCGGAGCACTTTCATATTCTCCTCAGTATTAAGCTATATAAGCATTTAAACGCAAAATCCGGCCAGAGTACAATTAAGTTCGCAAAAGTAAAAAAAGGAAAAGCCATCGAAAGCTCCAAAAAGGTAAGTGTCAAGCAAACCTAAAGGAGTGTATAAATCG
>JAGGAC010000016.1 GCA_017889635.1 Bacillota bacterium
CGCTGAAATTATGGCCAGCACAACAATCCCTACCGCTATGTGACGCCTATTTAGCATTTCTAATCACTTCCAGTCCCCGCGTTTACGATATTCGGCCGGCGAAAGGCCGACCACCTTTTTAAACGCCGTACTAAAATAATGTTGACTGCTATAACCAACCTGCTGCGCCACTTCATACATTTTCAGCGTCACATCACGCATTAGCTGAGTGGCCTTTTGTACGCGCACCTGGGTCAAATATTCGCTGAAAGAAACACCGATTTCCTGTTTCAATAATCGGCTCAGATATGCCGGACTGATCTGAATCGCGGCCGCGATATCCGGCAGCGACAGTTCCTCTTTATTATAATAGGTCTCGATATATTTCTGACAACGCAGCACCGCAGGCGTATAGCTAGCCTTACGTTTAACTTCCTTCAGCAGCTCACTATACACCGTCGGCACAGCGGTGTATAAGTCATTTAGGGTGCGCTGACAGACAACTACCACCTGATTTAGCTCAGCCTCGACTGCCTGCTCGAGCCTGAGGCCCAGAGCCCACCACTCCGCTTGATTGCTGATCGCCGTTATTGCCACAAGATTGTCCGTTGAATCGAAAAATAGCGTATTCGGCTGCCAAGCTTGCAGAACTTCAGCAGCAGTATTGCGCAGCGAACTATGCAGCAGTTCGCGTTCCAACATTTTAAACGGCTGTCCCTCGCTATACCGCCCGGTCGGGCTAATTATTATGAATCCGGAAACAGGTGACAAGCATAAATCCAAAAAAGTCAGCTGCTCAATTATTTCTGACGGCGTCAGCCGGCCGGTTACCCAGTCTTTACCGAAGCTTGAGCGCAGAAGCGGTAAATTTTTCTTCGTTTCCCGGCTGACCCAATTGATATAACGGTCTTGGGCGCATAAATCAATTAGTTTCTGCTGCGCTTTGCATAGCACAGCATATAATTGCTCCCGATCTACAGGTTTGAGCATGTAGTCAAATACCTGGAGTTTCACCGCCTGCTGGGCATAGGTAAACTCATCATAGCCGGTGATAACAATGACAATACAGTCTGCGGCAACCGCTTTAAGCTCCTCGATAAATTGCAGTCCGTTCAAGAAAGGCATGCAGATATCCACCAATAGAATATCGATCCGAGTATTTTTTGCCATTGCTAGAGCTATTTCGCCATCCTCGGCTTCCCCCACCACTTCCATATCCAGTGCCGGCCAATCAATCGCGTTTTTTAGGCCATGCCTGATTTTAGGCTCATCATCAGCAATTAAATAAACGCTCGTAAACTGCAATCCATATTCAGCACCAAACGACAGCCTAATCCGTTCATGGATATTAAAAATACCATATCCGACCGCTGCCGGCTCTTGGCTGTTATCAAGTAGCCCCTTAATCTCCTCCAGCTTTTCCGGCATCATGCCAACGCCATTATCAGCGACCCTAAACACTAGCGCTCCGCCTTCCAGCCTGGCAGCAATAGTAACCTTTCCACCGCCGCGCTTAGCGTTGAGGCCATGATAAATGGCATTTTCAACCAATGGCTGGAGAATTACTTTGAGAACATGATAATCCAATACCTGTTCATCATAGCTAATTTCATAATTCAGTTTGTCTTCATAACGAGTTTTTTGAATCGTGAGATAACTTTTGATATGCTCCAGTTCTTCACGAACGGTTATCAGCTCTTTGCCCTTACTTAAGCCAATGCGAAATAAGTTTGACAATGCCCCCACGACACTGACAATATCTTTAGCATCATGCTCGTAGGCCAGCCATTGGATGGTATCAAGGGTATTATAAAGAAAGTGCGGTTTAATCTGGGCCTGCAGGGTTTTAAGCTCGGCTTCGCGTTTACGCTTTTGCTCCTCATACACTAGCTTAATAAGATTGCTGATCTCTTGAATCATGTTGTTAAAACTATTACCCAGCTGCCCTATTTCATCATTGTATTTACTGTTAAACCTAACGCTTAAATCTCCCGCCTCCGCTTGTTCCATCAAACTGCGCAGCTTACCAATGGGTTTAGCAATCGAAGTGGTGAAAAAGATGGCTGCTACTACTGCAAATATTAACGTAAACGCGCCAATCAATATTGAATAATGACGAATACTTGTCACTTCGGCCAGCGTTTCATTAAGCGAAAAAACCCCAAGCACTTTCCACTTGGTATAAGCAGAATCCTTATAGATTATTTGATAGTTATTTTTCCGTATGGTTCTCACGATACTATTGGACTGGTCGGTAAGCCAAGCATTCTTAATCCGGTAGACGACCGGGTTAACCGGCGCATAGACCACATCTCCATTGGCATCCATTATATATAGAAAACCACTTTTACCAAACTTAGTTGCTTCAATTACCTGCTTAATTATATTAAGTTTCAAATCAATAAGAATTACCCCCAGCACCTTTCCGGTAGTCGGATCGGTAACGGCTTTGACGATTGCTACAACTTCGTCGGCACTATAGTTTCCGGTTGTAGTTATATTCCGGCCAATCGGCTTGCTGAAAAGCTGTATAACATTCGGTGCTGTAGCGGCTTGTTTATACCAGCCTTCATCGGTAAGTGCATCCCGCGCAATCCGGTGCATCTCGTTACTTATATAAACACCCTGTTCATTAACAATTAATATCCCGGCAATCTCCGGATGAACCTCGGTATAGGTTCTTAAAACTTGTCGCACTTCATCGTCGGGCTGAGCTGCGCCACCGAGTTTTTCAAGCTTAAGAAACTCGATCACCCTTGGCTGATCTGAAAGATAGTAAATTATGTTTTCCATATCATGAATGTAAAACTCAACATTCCGAGTTACCTGCTCAATCATCTGAGCAGTATGTACATTAGCCTGGTCTTCCATCGACCGGCTATAGATTACATTGCCCAATACTCCCAGAGTTGCGATCGGTAATAAAATAAGCGTAAAGAAGTATAGCAGTAATTTAATACCGATGTTCTGTCCCTTCAAAAAAGAACGAAGAACTTCCACCCCTGCACCTTCTTTACGCCGCGTTTTCAACGCTTACAATATATCCCATTTATAATTATACACAAACCAGCTCCTCTAAGCCACAAGTTGTTGCTTAACAGCCCCAGCCGCTAAGTTCGCTATTGTCTTTTTCTGTAAATTGGAGCTATAATAGGGAGAAGGTTGCTGCAAACAACCTTCTCCGGGAAGCGGTGCAACCGGGTACTTAGTTAGTCTAGGTTATTCGAATCGTCAGTCCTGCCAGACTGGCGATTCTACTTTTTCACCCAAACAGCCGAGATTAGAAGCTCTATTAAGTACGGCAATTTCAGCAAAAGCTTCATTCGGATACTTTTTAGACTCATTCCAATCCCCCCTTTCACGCCGGTATTGAATTTTCAATACCGGGTACACCGCTTGATACCAGCGCGGAAAGGTTCTTTTATACCCAGAAGCCGAAACTACAGCCACTGCTGTAAACTATAGTTCGCCCGGTTTCATTATAGCACATAAAAGTTAATTTTTACCCATAATGGAAACAAAAGGGAAATCATTTAGATCCAGGCTTCAATTTTTTTAATGCCTAAAATACAAAAATAAGCCTAAAATTAAATTATAATAAGTTATAATATAAAAATAAGCCTTACAAGCTGTTAACAAAATAAAAATGAAAAGAAGTCCTGAAATTATGCCTGATATTATAATTATCGTTATTATCGTCATGGCCCTGGCATTTGACTATATCAACGGGTTTCATGATATCGCCAATGTCATCTCAACCTCAGTTTCCACACGAGCCCTTACGCCGCGAGCGGCAGTGTGGTTAGCATCAATCTTAAATTTTCTGGGAGCAATGTGCAGCACCGGAGTTGCCAAAACAATTGGCGGGGACATTGTCGTATCCTCACAGATGTCTAACGACAACGTACTTATCTCCGCCCTTATTGCAGCCTTATTCGGGGCGATTTTTTGGAACCTGATTACCTGGTGGCTGGGAATACCCAGCAGTTCGTCGCATGCCCTTATTGGCGGAATTATCGGGGCAGTTTCGGTTGCTAAAGGCTATCATGCACTAAAGATGGAGGGCATCATAAGTATAATTACCGCTTTGATCCTTTCAGCACTTATTGCTATTATCACCGGCTTCATCATCATGATTATCATGTACTGGGTTGTCGCAAAGCTGGCACCAACTAAGATCAATGCAAAATTCCGCCGGATGCAAATCCTTACCGCCGCAATGATGTCCTTTGCCCATGGCTCTAACGATGCGCAAAAATCGATGGGAGTCATCACTTTGGCGTTAGTAACCGCTGGCTGTATTCCCACCATGGATGTTCCCACCTGGGTTAAACTTGCCGCAGCCACGGCAATGGGTTTAGGTACTTCCGCCGGCGGATGGCGGATAATCCGCACTATGGGCGGAAAAATTTTCAAACTTGAACCAGTCAGCGGGTTTGCAGCTGATCTAAATTCTGCTATCGTTATATTTTGTGCGACGCTTCTCCACTTGCCGGTTAGTACCACCCATGTAGTGTCGGGTTCGATCATGGGCGTCGGGTCAGCTAAACGAATTAACGCCGTCCATTGGAATGTCGCTCAGCAAATGATAACTGCGTGGATTTTAACCATTCCCTGTTCCGCAGTGGTTAGCGCTATTGCTTATAAAACAATCCGCCTGGTATTCTGCTAGAATAGCTATAGCAGACAAAAAAGTTTACTAACCAATAATTTTACGGTTAGTAAACTTTTTTTGTCCGTTATGCAAATTTTAATTTCGCCAAAACAGTTTCAAGAGATACGAAGATTGTCGCAGAGTTAAACTTTTTTTACCATAATTACTTCAGTGCCCTGCCGGTTATAACGAATATAATCAGCCGCAGCACTCATAATTAAAAGGCCCCTCCCGCTTTCGGCCCATAGGGCATCCGAAAGATGTTTTTCCTGCCCGTTAAGGGTTGTTATTAATTCATTTCCGGCAAAGCCGGGCCCAAAGTGGGCTATCCTGACAACCAATTTACTGTTATTAATCATTCCCAGCCGCAAACAGCATTTCTTATTTCGATTGCCAAAATTAATTGCATTATTAACAGCCTCGTTAATAGCGACCTCCATCAGTCTGCACCGATCCTGCAATATACTTTGCAGAAAAAGCCGGACATGATCGCGTATCAACAGGTATTCATCATGGTCTCGAAAATTAAAATGGATTAAGTGCCTCTTCATGCTTCTCTCCTTTAATCTCTTATATAACCAAAATAGAAACGGCTGAAGCGTCATCAATAAACGCTTTTTTATCGCCAAGCTGTTTGCTCGGCAAGTAAGTCTAGAATTCCATCACTTAAAAAGTGGATACTATCTCCGGATTTTAAAGCCAATTGATGCGCTTCAAAATCTTGCCCCGCTGCTATACCAACTAAACTGCCGGGTACTGTTACACGCCTCAGCCCGTCCTGCTGCCGGACAAAGAAATGGTTAATGCCGCCTGAGGCATAGTTAAGCACCATGTTCGTAAAATCCACCTTAAAATAGATTACGGCGGCAAAGGAATCGTCTTCAAAATACTCTGTTGACTGTTCATTAATCCATTTTAAAGCCTGGTCAACAGTCAAATCCAATTCCATGGCCTGAGTAAAAAGCACTTTTAGGGCTGCGGTTTGTAATGCTGTTGCAAAGCCATGTCCCATAACATCAATGATATAGCCTGACAAAACATTCTCGGCTTGACTAAACCGACAGTCAAAGATATCGCCACTTACAATATGATAAGGCTGAAAGAAAGTCCGGACCTCAAAGCAGCTGGTCACTATATCCTGAGGCAGATAACTCTTCTGTATCTGTCCGGCAAGCTCTAAATTCCGGCTCATTAAATCCAATACCCGCTTCTGTTCAGTAATGTCCTCTCCGATTCCTACGTAATTTCTGATTTCTCCATCCATGCTTCGAATCGGCAGAACTAAGGCTTTCTGCCAATAAAGTTTCCCACTCTTTTTCCGGTTGCATATTTCACCACGCCAGACATTGTCTTTTGTTAGCCCTGCCTCTATATCATTAAAGATATCATCCTTATTGCAATTAAAAAGATCCTCGGCCATATAACCAACAACTTCTTCTGCAGTATAGCCGGTAATTTTCATAAAGGCCGGATTGATATATTCCACTCTGCCTTTAGCGTCCAGGATAACAACTATTATCGGGCTTTGTTCCACTACCCGCGAAAGCTTGCGCAATTCGCTTTCCACCAGTCTTCGCCCAAGGACCATCGCCACCTGGGTCGCCATAAGAACGAAAATATCAATTTCCCTTTTTTCATATAGTTCTCTTTCATTATAAATAGCGGCAGCCATAACTCCGAAAACTTTATTTTCTGTTTTGAGCGGCACACCTAACCAGCAGGCCCGCGGTCTTTTTATGTCTTTCACAGGCCATACTTCGAGCCGGCCTTGATTGTAAATTAGCGTCTTTCCGCTACGGATAACTTGTTCCGATAAATTTCTTAAATTGGGATGATCAGAGAAAGTATCAAGCTCATTAATGTACTGAAGCGTTTTGGTTATATCATCATATATAGCAATATAAAAATTAGGCGCAGCTATTAACTCATTAATAGTGCTCTGAAATGACCGGCTGAATTCAGGTATACTTTTGCAAGTATTGGCCGTGTCATTAATTTTATATAATGCCTGCTGCAGCTTTTCTTGTTGCCGGTGGCTCATAATTCGATTAATGATCAGGCCGCAAAAACCTAAAATAAATAAGCTAATAATGCTGGCAAAGATAATATCGGCTTTCTTCTGTTCATAATATCCGGCCAACGCTTCATTTTCTGATATTCCTACCACAACCATCAACGGATACTCGGCCAAAACCCGATAATGGTAAATCCTTGTCACCCCATCAACCAAACTGTTTTCCGTAAAAAATCCGGCATCATTCTCTGCCGCGAGCTGCAAAACCTTAGAACTGCTGAAATCAAACCCGACCAGCGAATTGCTCCCGCTTTGCCCGCCCCTGCCAATCCCGTCTTTTCCGATAAGCGCGATGGAAGAATCCTTGCCTAGACTGACCTGTTCATAAAACCGGGTCAAATAAAACGGGTCCAGAGAAACAACTACAACGCCGCCAAAAGACCCATCCGGTTTATTAATCCGGCGGGAAATTTGAATCGACCAATTGCTGGAAGACCGGCCTAAAACAGGTTTGCTGATAAAAGACCTCTCAGTATCAACCTCTTTATGCACCAGAAAATGCTCGCGATCACTGATATTAGAAAACACAAATGGAGTTTGATTACTTAGCACCAAATCCCCATTTTCATCAGCAATGCTGCATAATCTATACGGCGCAATCTGAAACTCGCCGTTTGTTCTATATGGTGCCATATCCACCATTCGGCCTTGCTTTTCATACTGATATTTCAGTATTACCGCCACCGCGTCCGCGCTCTTAATAACCCTAAGCGTGCTTTCCTCAAAGGCCCGGGCAAAACTAGCCTCATCGCTCTTTGTATTGGCAATACAAATTTGCCGTTCGCTGGTTAATTTATAGCCAACACTGCCCCAGACTACAGCAAGCAATACGACGCCAAACACTATGATCGCGATAATAATATTTCGAATTGATAACTTGCTTCCCGAAAACATCCACCTGACAGTCGGCTCTCTCATCGAAAGACCCCCACTAAGCCCACCAATCTAACTTTACAAAATCCACAACCCAAACAGCTGAGCTTTGCTATATTTTAAATCTTTCCACCAGATAGCTCAGCGAATTGGCGGATGCACTTGTTTCCTCCGCACTGCTGGCTACTGTTTGCATTGCAGCCGACTGTTGTTCCAAGCCTGTTGCCACCTGCTCACAATGCGTTGCCACAGACTCAACAACGGTTGCTAGTTGATTGATGAGTTTTACTATTTGCTCCGAATTAGCCACTTCCTCACCGGTTATCGAATTAATGCCCTCGATCTCCGCGACAGTCCGTTTTACGGCTTCCAAGATACTATCCAAAGCGCTTCCAGTCTCATTAACAATCGCAACCCCGGTTTCTACCTCAGCCATATTAAGTGACATAGAATCTACCGCTGCTTTAGTCTTATCTGTTACTTGCCCGATAAGGTCGGAAATCTCCCTGGCTCGCTGATTGGATTGCTCAGCTAATTTTCGAACTTCTTCCGCTACCACGGCAAATCCCCGCCCATGCTCTCCAGCCCGGGCAGATTCAATAGCCGCATTAAGAGCAAGCAAATCAGTCTGAGCGGCAATAGCCGTAATAGTATCAACAATTTGGCCGATCTGCTTAGAATAATTATTTAAATCAGCAATAATATCGCTCGTCTTTTCCGTCTGGTCTTTAATATTTTGCATCTTGTTAACAGTTTCTGTTACTTTTAACCGGCCTTCCTCAGCGGTCGCATAAGTTTCGTTCGAATTATGCGCTGCCACTCCGGCTTTATTTTCAGCAATTTTAATCAAACTGGAAAGCTGGACCAATACTTTCGCACCTTCGATCATCCAAGTATTGCCGTTTTCAGCTTCTGCGGCAACAGTTTGCATACTGCCGGTAATTTCCTCACTTGTCGCGGTTGTCTCCTGACAAGACGCGGCCATCTCTTCGGATGCGGCAGCCAATTGCTGACTTGCATCACGCACTTCTTTAACAATGGTATTCTGATGCTTAATCATGACATCAAAGGACTTACTTAAATCACCGATTTCATCTTTAGCGTCAATCTCGCTGACAACAGTCAAATCCCCTTCACCTGCCGCCGCCATTAATTCACGCAGCCGATTAACCGGCCTCACAATCGAATTTGCCACCACAAAAGCTATCCCTAATGCAATAATAATTCCTAACAACACCACAATAATTGTGTCTCTTAAAACAGTCTTTGCCGGAGCCATGTATTCCTCAACCGGCACTGTCATAGCAATAATAAAGTGTCCAACCGATTTATAGGCAACAAGCTTTTCGACGCCTTTGATGGTGTAGATATCCTTACCCTGATTATTTGCCAGCATCTTCTCCGCGACTGCCTTGGTCTGTTCATCCTGCAACATGTTAGACTTTAACACTAAATTCTTGTCAGGATGATGAATGAAGGCCCCCGTGTTATCAATGATATAACCATAACCGGTTGCACCAACTTTAATTTCGTCAACATGTTTGACCAGACTGCCAAAATCCATAACCATGGCCAGGACGCCAACAACTTGGCCATCTTGTTTTAGCGGCTGAGCAATAACAATAACCGATTTGTTAGTAGACTTAGATAATATAACATCACTTATAACTTTTTCTCCGCCAATTACCTTCGTAAAGTAATTCCGATCCTTAATCGAAACCGCTGCGCCTGATGAGCTTACAATCACCTGTCCGCTCTTGTCAGCCACAATAACATCTTCAACTCTATCGCCGTTCATTGTCTTAAGAGCCTTCACTGCCGCCACGGCCGGTTCAGCATTTCCTGTTGCAGCGGCTGTAACCAACTCTGTTTTATTACCTGCCACCTCAACAACTTCTTGGGTCATATAAAGAGACTGATCAACAAGTTCTGCCGTATCATTAACCATAGATTGAAGCTGAGCTTCAATCGTGGTTCTAAGCGCCTGACTGGACTGCCGGTAAGAAACATAGCCCAGTACAGTACAAGGAATCGCAATTAACAGAAAAAAAGCAACTAACAATTTGGCACGAAGTTTAAGCTTCACCCTAATCTCTCCTTGTATAAATTCATGTTGTGCTTATCCTTGTATTTCAAACACCCGGTCTAATCTGGTAAGTTCGAACAGCTCTTTGACTACCCCTCTCATACCTGCCAGGGTAACACTTCCGCCGGCCTGAATGGCTCTTTTATTAATCGCCACCAGCACACCAAGCCCTGAACTATCAATGTACTCAAGATCGGCCATTTCCATTACGAATATGCTGTACCCCCCGCTTATATATTCCAGAAGCTTTTCCCGTAAACCGGCGGCATCTTCTACATACATCCTGCCGCTCAGGCTTACGATAACCCGGTTTCCAGATACACGTATCTGTTGTTCCATTTCCATATTCCCCTTCTTAAGACATTATTTTTGACATTTTTCTATGTTTTTCGACATTATTATACAATTTCCTCTATGTTTATCCAATATTATCTAGATAAATGTTAACATTCTCACAATTATCAATAACAAAAAACCACCCTTATACGGTGGGGGCTGCGGTTAATTTATCTCGTTAACAGCCTGTAAGAATACGTCCTCTTAAGGCAGAGGGGAACAAGCTATAACACTTGGACTCAGTTCGCACTAAGTATAAAAGCGCACCTACACAAGGTGCGCTTTTATATAGTACAAGCAATATAAAACTGAAGAAATCCACATTAAGAGATTTTATTGATTTGCCTTAATGAATAATCATACAGATCATTTCATATCAGACAAAATGTTCTTGGCTGACGAGACCTCTATTTTTTACTTTTTATACCCTGCTTTAATTTTATCAATTGTTTTTCCCCCGATACCGATATTGCTATCGGATAATTCTTTTATCGTAACTAAGAAAAATTCACTTGGAATTTTGGTAATTTCGGAGGCGACCGCAGTTAATTTCTCGATAAGCTCCGCTTTCTGTTTTGTTGTTAGATTTCCGCTCTCTATTGTTATTAATGGCATAATATTGCTCCTTTACATTGTTTACTTAGCTAAATAAGCGTCCCGACATAAGTATACAAAAACATTGCAATACCAACGCCGCCTGTGAAAAGCCCCATATACCAATAGATGTGAACCTTATTAATTGATGCCAACGAAGAAAATAGGATGCCGATTTGCAGGAAGATCAATGCCTGACCAAACCCGCCATTAAACCGCTGAGCGGTATCACGCTCATTTTCCAATCGTTTAGCGGCCTCAGCAATTTGCTCCCGTTCAGTTTTATAACGGGCAATTCCGTCCTCATATTCGGCCAGCTTAGTTTTGTACAACTCCGCCTTCCCTGTCTCCTGGGCCGCCAAAGCCATTGCATCTCGCTGAACCTGATAGGTTGTCTCTTTAATACTTTTAGCCTGATAATACGCCCATTGATCAGAAGCCTGACTCTGGGCCAGCACCATTTTATTGCCATACCCGGCTGCTTTAAACCCGGTTATTGTTGCACATACCGCTAACACTAAGGTCGTAACAGCAATAAATGTACTGATGTTTTCTTTCCATGATTTTTTTGTTTGTGTTGTTTGTGTACTTTGCTCCATATAATGCATCCTCACTTACTAAAAATAATTGAACATAAACTAGTGTTACTCCATAAATGAGACTTAATTCAGATGGGGTTTAACCCCATCTGAATTTTAGTCGAATTATCCAGGGAATAACCCGTTCTTTACTCCAGCCTGTAAAGGCTGGAGTAAAGAACGGGTTATTCATCGGATAAAATGGCAAGGTTAATATTTCAATACAAATAACAAAACTCCTGCTGCCACATACCTACAGCCACAAGCAAAACAATGCAACCCAGCCCGCAGCCATTCATCTGTCAACCGTTTAAGCTGTACAGAGCATCCTGGAAAAATATGATCAAGTAAAATCACCAGCAAGTTTTATCCTCCACCTGCTGGACATAGATTATAATATAAATTTGTTCAAAATATTATAGCCTGTTACTCTCCGGCCTAAAATGGCGAAAGCTTACAGGCTATTAACGAAATATAAGCGAGTCTTGTTTTCGGCATCAATTAATTGCAGAGGAAGGGTTTGTTCACTAGTCAAAAACTTGGAGGAGGATAAGTTCGTGGACCGTCCTGAGAAAGAGGCTAAACCAGAGAAAGACCCGCAAATAGTAGGCGATTTACACACCGGTAACGGCATTGTCATATTTATAATGTACATATTGAAGGATCTTCTGACACAGCAAATGGTAAATCCGCTCACCAACTTCCGCAACATTATCGAATTGGCAAGAACTATTGCCGCACTGAATGACAGCATCAAACCACCGCAATAAAAACAAACCAACCATTCCTCAGTCTCCACCAAGCGTCAGACACAATATGACTCCACTATGTTGCCACACATAATTTCATATGGTGACAATCCTTTCGCTATCAAACTTGAAATCCAAGACCGCTCAGCGGCAAATTTCTGCATAAGCGCCTGTGACTCCTTACGATTGCCATAAACAATCCAGGCGCCTTTATAAGTCGATGGTAAATCAGTCAGCGCCATAAATCCTAAAACATCTTTCAATGGAATACCTAAAATAATCCCTATTTCATGGGGACAATAACTGCAATAGCGGCCACAAAGCGTGCTAAGGCAACTTTCAACCCCTTCCTCTACCGGATACCCCAGATTCTTCATAAAGTAATTTATATCCTTGTCACACAGGCATTGCTTAAGTGTATCCGCGCGATAAAACAGCAGGATTTCGCAGCAAGACGACTGGCGCATTATCAGCACTTTAACCAAAGTATCCGCGAATATTTCGCTTCCATATTCGCGCCACAAAGTCAGAAGATTGCTATTTTTAGAATTCGCCAGCGACAATATTGTCGCCGGCTTGCTTCCTAATATCGTTGGAGCCAGAGCAACAGTCAACCATCCTAAAAAAGCTTTTGCTTGTTCAGACAGTGGTTTTTTTATTGCTGGCTTTTTACCTGACCACAATGGACAAGGACGAATCATTATCCTTCACCATACCTTTTTCTCGAATCAGGAGATAACTGTCGCGAGTTTTTTTCCTATCTCCCAGCACTTCGACAGCCCCGTTTCATCAGGAGTATTTCTTATAATTAACCCCTGTTCAACCAGTAGTGCTCCATAACCGCACATCCGAGTTTCCCAATCTTGCATCCATTTACCATCACCCCAATCATAAGAACCAAAAAGAACAAGCGGTTTTTTATTTATCGCCGCTTCACTCAAAGAACTTATAAACGGTTCCATTTCACTTTCTTCTAAAACCTCATCCCCCATTGCCGGGCATCCAATAGCAATAGCATCAGAATCAATAAAAGCTAGACTCGAAACCTGGTCAACAGGAAGTACACTTACCTCCATCTCGCCGACAGCTGCTCCCAATGCTATAGCTTCAGCCATCATTTGAGTATTTCCAGTTCCACTCCAATACACAACCGCAATTTTTTTCATCTCTATTCCCCCTTCAATATTAACTACTTCTGATCATCTGCAATGCTACAAAACTTTCACCCATCCTGCGCATCTAATGATAATGAGTTTCATTATCATTAGATGCGCAAAAAAAATATTCTCTTCTATTTCACTAAAAAGCGTGACTTAAAGTTACCTCCAGTTTTGTATTGTTCTCTCCATTACTAATGACTTTCTGGTCCTTATACACAACTTCCAGACCGTTAGCATTACTCAGTTGATAAGTAACGCCATAATGAATGCCACGATTATCATTATCATAGTCACTTTGTTTACCCATATCGCCATTTGTCTCAACCCTAAAACCGGTAATATAGGTTGCTATTTTATCACTGAAACCGTAATTCCATCTAGCGGTATAAGCTTGATTATCACTGCTGCTATTTGACTTTGTAAATTCGGTGGTAAAACTATTCTTACCTAATTTATATGTACCATCAACTGCCCAATGATTTGTCGTTCCATTAGTATCATCCTGATAGCGCCCCATCGTAATACCACAATTCAACCGTTCCCCTGGCGTAAACCCAGTCCGCAGTGCATATAGCTTATTATCCAGCGAACCTTGATTATCCTCTTTGGCAATAAGTCCTGTCAGCTCAATATTACCAATTGTTCCATCAGCACTCAACCCGTCGACAAAGTTCCTTTTCCCAATATTGCTATCAGGTCGGCTGTACAAAAGTGCAGTTTTACCAACCGCAACATCCTGGCGGCCTAATTTATACACCATTTGCTCAGTCTTATAATTTAATCCGAACTGATCCAAAGCCACTGCCGATTTATTATCGTCCCCATAAACATCGAGATTATAATCACCAAAGGACGGATTCGTTGCATATTGCGCCCCAATCCTGCCGTACAACGACCAGCCAGCGCCTAGTTCAGCTTCAGCCTTAAGCTTAAGAGAATACATCGCCGCTGAACTATTCGCACTTCCTTCCGCCGTGTCTTTCTCAACTTTTAATGTTGCATCGCCGCTAAAAGTTACCGTCTCAGCAGCAAAGGCCATTGGAGCAAATAAATTCATTCCCACTAAAACACCGGCAAAAATCTTTTTCATCATATAATCACTCCTCGTAACTTGGTAATTCTCCGCCATTTAAACTGTCTTCAAGCACTTGTCTTAGATTGAAGCGACTTACAATTATCGCAGCCACTCGAATTTTTGCATGAACTGCCGCAGCTGCAGGTTTTTTTACCGGTAATTGTTTGCCACCCCAGGTACGCTACATACCCCAGCGCAGCTAACCCCAGACTAGCCAAAACAACCGTTTCCATCCTAAGCCCTCCCTTTCAAATATAAGTAAGTCTTGTATTCGTATGTTATAGCCTGCTCCCCTCCGGCCCTAAGAGGGCGGAGTCTTACAGGCTGTTAACGAGATAAACTTTCCTGCTAGCAACTGTTCCTCAACCGCCCGCCACGATCTTTTGGCGAAAACCAACGGTATGGCGCGAGACTTGGCAAGAAACTTCACATTTTTTGCTGTAGCGTGATTAATATAATCAGTCAAAACCACAATGAAAGCAGTAGCCTTTGGCACCCTAAGCTTATTTTTATCAATTGCTTTTCGACCAGAAATATGAACGAGTTCGGTAACGCCCCGCAGATATAAATTCTTTTCAATTCCCCCAAGATAATCACCGCCAACAACAACAACCGACATACTGCTCCCTCCCCATTTCTTTTACTACTTAAATTAATCTTGAATTCATCACTTAATACCCTAAAAACATGCCGATCCGATACACCCCAAACGATACAATCCAGGCCAACGCCACTGAATATAGAACCGAAAAAGACATCCATTTCCACGAGTTTGTCTCACGACGCACAACAGCCATCGTGGCGATGCACGGAGTATAAATCAGTGAGAAAACCATTAAGACATATGCCACTAACGGACTAAGCGCCGGATCAGTCGTTAAGCTTTCCTGAAGCTCTGCAGTATCATCTTCCGCTGCTCCTACACTGTACAATGTCCCCATAGTACTAACCACAATTTCTTTCGCCGAAAAACCAGTAAATAAACTTACCCCTATTTTCCAGTCAAATCCCAACGGTTTTATCAGCGGTTCAATTAAGTGCCCAAATTGCCCAGCATAACTCCCCGCCAGCTTTTCCGCCGCCTGCTCTTTATCCAGCTTTGCTATTTCAGCTTCATGCTCATCAGCTTCGCCATCATTCACATTTGCATTATACGCCGCGTCAGATGCTGCTTTCAATTGCTCAAAATCCTTGCTATATGAAACATCAGCAGGATAACTAACAAAAAACCAGACTAAAATAGATGCCGCCAAAATAATCGTACCAGCCTTTTTCAAGTACAGGCTGCCGCGCTCCCACATATGGGTCAGAATACTGCGTAAAGTTGGAATATGATACGCCGGCATCTCCATCGCAAAAGGCTCAGTCTCGCCAGGAAACAAGAATTTGCGGAATATCCAGGCCATTATTACTGCCAGGACAATTCCCAGGATATAAATTGAAAACATTACCGTTCCGGCATAACTTTCAGAGAAGAAAGCTGCCGTTAGTAAAGTATAAACAGGCAGTCGGGCACTGCAACTCATCAGTGGCGCCACCAAAATCGTAACCATTCTGTCGCGCGGATTTTCTAACGTCCGCGCCCCCATTATTGCCGGTATATTACAGCCGAAACCAACCAGCAATGGAATAAACGACTTGCCATGAAGGCCGACAGATTTCATAATGCGATCCATAACAAAAGCCGCCCGCGCCATATAGCCTGTATCTTCCAGCAAAGCAATACCTAAAAACAAAAGCAATATCTGAGGCAAAAAACTTACAACCATTCCTACCCCGCCAATAATGCCGTCTACCACTAGAGACTTAAGATCACCGTCAGTCAAATATAAACTAACGAAATCACCCAGCCATTTTGCACCGTTCTCAATCCACTCCTGCGGATAGGCACCAATAGTAAACACCAAATTAAACAACAGCCACATAATTCCAAGGAAGATCGGCAATCCCAGCACCCTATTAGTCAACACCCGATCCACCTTATCAGAAGTTGTTTGGGAAATCTCGTTATTCACACTAACCACATCCCGGTAAACTTCGCCGACAAAATAGTAGCGCCGTTCTGCAAATACAACCTCAAGTTCCTCACCAAACAAGCCCTGCAACTTTTTCCTGGCATTTTCAGCCACCGACCGAACTCGTTCCCCTCCAGGGAACGCTGCTACTAAGTCAATAACCTCCTTATCATTTTCTAACATCTTGATTGCCAACCACCGCAATGGATACTTTTCAGGCGCAACGCCCTTAAGCACCGACCAAACTTCTTTGATCTTTGCCTCAATCTCCGGTCCATAATCCATCGTAAACGGCTGCTGCTTTCTTTCCTGTGCTACACCAGCCACCGTTGCCAGAAGATCTTCCGTCCCCCGATTACGGTTACCTACCGTCCGGACTACCGGAACACCAAGCCTCCGCGTCAGAGCCTGATCATCAATCTTATGGCCCATCTTTTCGGCAACATCAGCCATGTTCAGCGCAACTACCATCGGTTGCTCCAACTCCAAAAGCTGCACCGCCAAATACAAATTTCGCTCCAAATTAGACGCATCCAAGATATTTACAAGAATATCCGGCCGGTCATTTAAAATTGCATTACGGGCCACCAATTCGTCAAGCGCCCGCGCTGTTAAACTATAAGTACCAGGCAAATCAACGACCTGAAAGTTTCTACCCCGAAAACGTCGGAACCCCTCTCTTTTCTCCACCGTCACCCCGGAATAATTACCTACATGCTGACGCGCACCAGTAATATTATTAAAAATAGTAGTTTTTCCCGAGTTAGGATTACCCGCCAAAGCAATAGTTAAATTATTAGTTGCCACTTAGTCTCCTCCTAAAAAACAATATAAATATAAGTTCTTGTCTACTGCGACCGCAGTTCACTATACTGATCATTCAGTCTGCACCTCAATTATCGCCGCCTCCGATTTACGCAGTGATAAATTGAAATTCTTTACCTTAATCTCCATTGGATCGCCAAGCGGAGCATACTTCTGCACACACACTCTACTCCCGGCCACAATTCCCAAATCAATAATGCGGCCTTTTATCTTCCCTCTGCCGTTAACCTTAGTCACAACACCTATCTCGCCTGGCTTCAACTGATTTAGTGTTTTCAGCATACTTTTCTCCTCCTATCATTCACTAAACATTAATGATACTCATTCTCAATACAACGGTATTTTTTTGACAGCTAATTTTAAAAGACTCAGCAGCTAAACGACATACCTATTGTCGCGTACCTTTGCTCTTCCTTCTCAATATTGCTGTCACCATTAATAATATTTCTAATTGTACTTTTTTAGATATTGGGAATCATTATCAATTAAATGATAAACAAACTTTTTCCCTTTGTCAAGCATTAATCCCATACCGGGATAGGCTTGATGCTTGACAAAGTGCTCTTAGGACTACAGTTGTTAGGTTTATCCTTATTTCACTTTTGAATAAACTACTGACTTTGGATATTCGTTACTTGGCAGTAAACCATGCCCTTCCGCTGCCTTTTTAAACATCTTGTTCCATCTTTCTTTGTTAGCATTAAAATCAATTGCGCCTAATTTGCAAGCAGTTATACATTCGCAACAATGAATACATGCGGGATTACTTTTATCGACAACGAGTTTACTTTCATTGATAAATAGGCGCTGAACTGAACATGAATTGATACATTTTCCGCATCTTACACATTTACTTTCATCTACGACTATTTGGGGATAAACATAGCTTTGCCAAAATCTTTCGTTAAAAATCAACTTTGCTTTTAATTTATTCTTGAAGCTTTGATAGTCTAAGTTATCTAAAATGTCTTCATTCTCTTTGATATTTGATAAATCCAGTTTTATGATCTTTTCAACTAAATCATTTATCAATGGTTCAGCCTCTTTCCCGGGCATTCCTACATTAATCTTGGTAGCCATTATTCGCGACATACAGTGAAAAGCTGCTATTTTTAATCCTAAAACATTTATTCTTCCTGTATCTTTGAGGAGTCTTGCTGATTCATAAAGACTAATTCCTGAAGAAATAGAACCATAGGTTATAATAGGTAATGCTAATCCTCCCCAGCCATTTCCCGGTTTCGGCAATGCTTGGATCAGTTTTAGTACATTGTAATGCATGTGATGTGCATAAACAGGGCCACCTATACAGATCAAATCATGGTTTCGCACAGTATTAATTAAAAATTCTCTAATAGTGTCCGTTTTGATAAAAATGTTTTTTCTTGTTGTGTCTACTATTTGAACTTCGATATTTTTACTTTGCATTTTTTCTTCTAGCATTCTTGCAACTTTTAAAGTATTGCCACCAGGACTAAAAACTAATATTACAACGTTCATTTCAATTACCTCCCTTAATTCCGGTTAATAAAGAGCAGTCGACCGTTATTACCCTAAAAAAATTTAATAGAACTGTGCAATTCCTCTAGCATGGTACATTAAAAATAATCTGATATTTTCAACAGCCCAATTATCACTCTTAAAGTGTTTAGATATTTCAAGAAGTGTTTCAATAAAATTAGTTGCCAAAATTTGCATAATGAAGTTTTCTGGAAATGTATTTACACATTTTTTCTTTATATTTTTCTCAAAGTGGTCCGTCATTATTTTAATTATATCATCCTTGTAGTTTTCATATTTCGAGCCTTGACTTTTATTCATAATAATAATAAATTCTTTTCTATGTTCTTCTATCATGTTGCCTATTTTTGTCGATAATATTTCTATCCTTTCAGTACTAAAATCTTCAGGGTCATTATGCTCAACAATTTGAAACAGAAAATTATTAAAATAATGATAAAATGGAGTAGTTATAGCATAAAATAGCTCTTCTTTACTACTAAAATAATTATACAGATTACCATTACTAATTTGGGCCTTTTTAATTATTTTTCTAGTAGATGCCAGTTTGAAACCTTCATTCATGAAGACGTCGATAGCAGCCTGAATAATTCTATCTTTTATCTCTTCTTTTAGTATCTGCATTAACGAACACCCGCTCTCTATTATGAGAGTACTTGATATCATGTCAGTTGTCAATAGAACGTATATATTAAATTGTAATTCCGAGTAATCGGTTTTCAACGACCATGAAACCATTATGTTTGCCATGCCGGGATAGGCTTGCTGTAAAACTCCCATTAATAAACTCAAAATTTCAATTTTAACGAATAACAGCCTAGTAATCGATGTCCATATTATGATAAAATTTGGATATAAAAAAACTTAATGGAGTCGATTGTGAAGTTTAAATTTGTAACAAGCGTTCTTGTCTTTCTGCTCACTTTTAATTTCACCACAACTATCTATTCGACTGGTTACAGCCCGCTCGCAGGCAAAGTCATTGTTATTGACCCTGGTCATGGTGGTATTTACCCCGGCGCTGTTATTAACGGTGTCCGCGAGGCTGATATAACCCTGGCGGTAGCACGTAAACTACGCTACAGACTTATAAGATCAGGGGCGATGGTTATTTTAACACGAGTTAGTGATACGAACGTAGCCGGACCAAGAACTTCTCGCACCACAGATCTCCAAGCAAGAGTTAATATTGCGAGATTCTCACAGGCAAATATCTTTGTCAGCCTGCACGCAAACTCTACCCCTGATAGTAGAACAGCCGGCGCAATCAGCTTTTTTCCGGTTGGTCGGTCAAGCCATCTTGCTCAAGTCATTCAGCAATCACTTATCTGGGAAACTCACGCCACTAATGGCGGAGTTCGTCCGGCAGACTTTTATGTCCTTAAGAACAACCCAGTACCCTCAGCCCTAATTGAAATTGGTTTTTTGACTAATCCTATTGAATCCTCCCACCTAACAAATGCTCTTTATCAAAACCAATTAGCTGATGGTATTTACAGCGGGATCTATTGCTATTTTTTAGGCAGATATCCCCATTTGCTTTAACGGCTTATAAAAAAGGCTCCCCCACATATCAGTAAAATACCGATAACCCGATTAACGGAAAGCACCTCACCGAATAACAGACACCCTGCAGCAACCGCAAAAATATAATTTATTGCCGTAAGCGGAGCAACCACGCTTAACTCACTGTCTTTGAGAAGGTATATCCATAAAAGCAGATCAACGGCACAAGTAATTATCCCCATAACTACAAGCGGGTTTTGTATTACTTCCACTACCAAACGCAGAATTCCCTGTACAGAATTTGGTTCACTTAGCGAACTAGAGCCAAATTTTATTAGTATCTCACCCAAGGTGTTGATACCACACCAGATAAGAATAAGTATTATCAACCGTGACAATAAATAGCACCTCTTTTTTTCCCTAATTTTAATAAACTACTTTGCAATTTGCAATAAAAAAAATGCCTTCACCACTTGGTGAAGGTTTTGTTCTGAATAATATGTCATCGGTTGGTATAATGTGAGAATTAGGAGGCCAAACACATTATACCAACCGTTGTTTCTTGAATTTATTATAAGATAGTATTGTTACAGAAATATCACAGCTATGTGAACTTTTTTTATATAATGGTGCGATTCCAATAGCCGCATGCTTATTTTATACCTTTTCTAATGAGTTATCGTCTGTGTACTTGGTACACTCAGTCTTGCGCGATCGGTCGTGAAACTAACCCACAAAGCACTAATAAGCGGAACGCAAGCAAAGATTACTAAATTCATCGGCACCGAGATATTGTAAGTCAACAATGCGCTCCCCACCAAAGGGCCGATAATTCCGCCAATCCGGCCTGCTCCATACCCCAGTGTTGTTCCGGTTGAGCGGCAGGTTATCGGATAATTTTGGGCGATATACGAACCGGTCACACACATCATACTATGCTGGCATGCGCCGGTAAAAAATAATAATATTGACAGTGCTATCGCGTTAGACAACTGCCCAATAGTGGCAGTAAACACGGCCAAACAAAACGCGATGACAATCAACGTCCTTTTACCGCCGAATTTATCCTGAGCCCATCCGGAAATAGGAAGCCCCAGAATAAAGCCAGCATTCCAAGTCAGAGTAAAAAACAGGCTGACATTCAAAGACCATCCCAGCATTATCATTAATTTAGGAAGCCATGTAAGTACGCCAAAAGTAAAAATATAATTACAAATAAAGATCAGCCAGAACAGAAGGGTATTTTTCGCCAAGCCATTTCTAAATAGGGCTCTTAAATCACTCTTACCGGCATTAAAACCACTTAACTTATACTCATCTTCCGGTGCAGGCACGAATTTTGGATTAGCGGCTGTCAGTACTTTTACAATCTTCTCTTTTTGGCCCTTCCGCAAATAGTAACCCATTGATTCAGGCAGATAATACTGCCATATAATCAGAAATATCGGCATAGCTGCCACAAAAAACATAACCCGCCAACCGTATGTACTCATCAGCGCCAAACCTGCCAAAGTGGCAATTACTGTCCCGGATGGCTGCCCGGAAGTAACCCAGACTGTCAGCCGGCTCCGAATTGCTAAGGGGGAATATTCCGCCCCATAAGCAATCGCCAGCGGAAAAGCTCCGGCGAGGCCCAGACCAGCAATGGTTCGATATATGGCGAACTCCGTAAAATTGCTTGATAAACCTACTGCGGCGGTAAATACACAATATATTGTCGTGGCAGCGACAAGCGCCAATCTGCGGCCAATCCATTCGGCAATCGGACCAAAAGCAATCGATCCGATAATCATTCCCACAAATCCATAGCTGCCAAGCAAACCAATTTGAGCCGGAGTCAAGGCCCAGTCTTTCATAAGGGATGGAACAACAAGCGAAAAGACATTCAGGTCGAACCCGTCAAAAATCGTTGTCCACATACATACCCAAAAAACATTTTTATAGAACCTATTGAAATTCCCCTGATCAATCACCTCATTAACCGCAACCGTCCGCATTAATAAGCCCCCTTTTTTTGCTTTAAGCCCGGTAATCATTTTCACTTATTCAGGCGCAACAAATTCATGGGCTTCTTCCTCGCCCTTCAACACACGCAGTACCCCAAAGGCCAGCGCTTCCAGCTCGTTTTCCCCGGGGACAATTTCTACAGGTGCAATATACTTCACTTTGTCAATAACCCAACTGGTAAACAGCTGCGAATTGGCAATTGCCCCTGTAAGGATAATAACATCCACCTTGCCATTGACAACGGTAGCCAGTTCCCCAATACCTTTCGCAACCTGATAGGCCATTGCATAATAAACACTTTCAGCAAATTTGTTACCGGCTTTTATTTTGGCTTCGACTTCAAGCGCATTGTTTGTTCCCAGGTAGGCGACCAGTCCGCCATTCCCCCGCATCCGCCTTACTGCCGCTTTTTGATCATAGGTACCGGAAAAACAAAGGTTTACCAATTGGCGGCACGGCACCCGGCCTGCTCTTTCCGGCGAAAATGGACCTTCTTCATCGGTAAGAACATCAATCATCTTGCCGCTATTGATTACTGATGCGGTAATTCCGCCCCCCATATGAGCAACAACAATATTCATATCCGCCAAGCTCTTACCCAGCTTTTGGGCCACTTTTAATGAAACGGCGCGCATATTTAGTACATGACACGATGCTCTTCTGGTAAGCTCCGGAACACCTGACAGCCTGGCAACATCCTCAAGTTCGTCAACAACAACCGCATCATAAATAAAGGCCGGGATTTTTAACGGAGCTGCAATACTATCGGCAATAATTGCTCCCAGATTTGAAGCATGGTCATCAATCGGACGATAAGTCAGGAAGTCGACCATTGCTTTGGTGATTCGATAAGCACCACGCTTTAACGGAGGAAGCTTCCCGCCGCGCCCGGCAACTGCCGAAAGGCCCGCAATTTGAAAATTCTCCTGTTGTAAACATTCCATTATCGCCGCTTTGCGCATTTCTAACTGGTCAACCATTGACTTATACTCAGCCAATTCAGCGGCATTATGCTCCACCGTCCTATGAAAAAGCTCCGTTTCATCCTGATATACCGCCAGCTTAGTCGAAGTCGACCCTGGATTAATCGAAAGTATTTGGTACTTATTTTCCCCCATCCCCCAATCCCCCCTTATAACCACCAGCTTATTTTCTAAGCTGAAGCCGCGGCCGCCAAGATTATCGGTAAATACTTACTTTCGGCTTCTGCCGCCCGCGATGTTAATACCAACGGTGCCTTCCCACCGATAACAATTCCGGCACTAATCGCTTGAGCTGAATATCTTAGCGCTTTGAGCAAAACGTTTCCGGTGACAAGATTAGGCACCACCAGCAGGTCAACATCGCCGCAAACCGGACTTTCATAACCTTTTAGCTCTGCAGCCTGTTTCGAGATAGCCAAATCGTAGGAAATCGGCCCCTCAATAATACAGTCCGTAAAATTGCCTTGGAAATTCATCTTTTTCAACGCATCAGCATCAACAGTATCTTGCATCTTGGGGTTTACCTGCTCCACCGCCGACAGAATAGCAACCTTAAGTCTGTCAAACCCCATCAGCCTCATGGTATTTATGGCGTTCTCTAGGATAATCTTTTTCTGGGCAAGATCAGGAGCAACGCTTAACGCTGCGTCGGTTAGACCAAACAACTTATGATAGGCGGGAATCTCGACAATACTCAAGTGTGTCATCTGAGTTTCGGTACGGAAACCAGCTTGCTCACTAAGCAAAATTTTCATCATTTCGCCGGTCTGAAGCAAGCCCTTCATCAGAAAATGGGCCTTACCGTCACTTATCATTCTGGCGGCTGCAAGTACAATGCCTTCAGTTGTCTCAACATTCACGATAGGGTAATCACTAGCTTGCTCATTTAATATGGTTAATTGCCTTTTTATCCTTGCCTTATTCCCTATCAATAGTGGTTCTATAATTCCGACCCGTCTAGCCTGACAAACAGCTTCAAGTGTATGCCTGTCTTCAGCTGCCATAACCGCTGCAACTTTTCGCTTGTTACTGTCGATGCTAAGATGCTCAATCAAGTGTCCGAAATTTTTGTAGCTCATGTTATCCTGCCCCTCTCCCTACCAAGAAATTGCCCCCGCCTCAAAATAATCTCCCGGTTTATCTAAACCAGTTCAATTACATCAGCAATTCCCATACCGCCACCAATGCAAAGGGTAGCAATACCGTATTTCACTTTGCGCCGCTGCATTTCATAGAGCAAGGTCGTCAGAATTTTTGCTCCGGTGCAACCAAGCGGATGCCCCAAAGCAATAGCGCCGCCATTTACATTTAATATATCAGTGTTCATGTTCAGCTCTTTTATTACTGCCAAACACTGGGCCGCAAACGCTTCATTCATTTCTATCAGCCCAATGTCACCTAAATTCAGCCCCGCCACTTTAAGAGCTTTCCGAGCCGCTAAAGCCGGTCCAATCCCCATAATCTCCGGCGGCACTCCCACTACGGCCTGACTGCGTAAAACAGCAAGCGGCTTGAGGTTTTTCTTTTGCGCCGCCGTAGCTGACATGATAACCAGACAAGCGGCTCCGTCATTGCGACCGGTAGCATTACCAGCGGTAACGGTTCCGTCGGCTTTGAAGGCTGGTTTTAGTTTAGCTAACCCCTCCATTGTCGTCAGACGCGGAAATTCGTCAGTATCAAAGCTAGCCGGCTCACCCTTTTTCTTGGGAATAGTAACCGGAATAATCTCGCTAGTAAATTTCCCGGTTTCAATAGCTACCTTAGCTTTCGCTTGGCTTCCAAACGCATATAAATCTTGTTCCTCACGACTAATCGCGTATTTAACTGCAAGGTTCTCTGCCGTCAGCCCCATGGTGAGCTGACCATAAACTTCTATCGGCTGCGAACGGGGCTGACTTTCGATATTGGAATCGCACAAAACGCCGCTCCCTGATTTATAGCCGTAACGAGCGTCCCGCAAATAATATACGGCATTGCTCATGCTTTCAGTTCCGCCTGCGACTACTATTTCGGCCTGACCACACATAATAGCCTGAGCCCCATTATTAACAGCCTGCAGCCCGGAAGCACACTGGCGCATTACAGTATAGGCTGGTACATTAACAGGTACTCCGGCCTTCAAAGCGGCGACTCTTGCCAGATTAGCGGCCTCAGCGCTTTGTTTTGTCTGTCCAAAGATGACTTCATCGATGGTTTCACTATCCACCTTGGCACGCCTTATCGCCTCTTTGATTACGTCTCTAGCCAAATCCTCTGGCTGAATATCACGCAACGCCCCGCCGATTTTCCCTACTGCCGTCCGTACGGCACTTACGATTACGACTTCTTCCATCCTGCGTCCCCCACCACTATTCTTCTACAATAGCCACCAGACGTACCATACCGCCATCCGCCATCTCGCATTTAAAAGGGAAAGCTGCGATTGTACAACGTTTCCCGGTTACCGAGTCAACCTCTCCGCCAGCATTTTCGATGGTGACAATACCGTTCCCCATCAATAATCGGTGACAAGGCTCGTATTCCGGGAACTCTACATCAGGATCTTTTCCTGTTTCCCTTCGGTATTCTTTATCCAGCCAAGGCATTGTCTGGATTAGCGGATAGTGCCAAAGTGGGCTGTCGGTTGCACCCCAGGTTCCTGTAACTCCTTTGACTCCCTTATTAATCAACCACTTAGCGGCCTCAGGTCCAAGACCTGGGTAATAATTGAAATATGTATAATTATTGTAGCGCCAGTACTTATGCCACCCGGTATTAAAGACCACCCAGTCACCGGCCTCTATTTGCGGCGTTGCGGCCTCCAAGTCCGCCGGAGTAATAATATGCCACTTCTCCAAATGGCGGAAATCAACTACAACGCCTGTGCCATAGCAATTATTAAGCGGTATCTTGTCAAGATAGATGCCCCCTTCCTCAGGATGCAAAACATGGATCGGCGCATCCATATGTGTGCCGGCATGCAGTGTGCCGGTATAAACAACGCTCCGCTTGTGGAAGCGTTCTAAAAATTCTACCCGTTTGAACTCAAGATCCGAACGAGCTCCCGGAAAAGGCCAAAGCGGTGTGTCGACACCCCAAGGTTGTGACAAATCGTAAATTTTTGTTGTCATGTGTTAATCCCCTTTCTCCACTTCAAAAATATCTTGCAATGCTGCCCCCAAAAACGAAAAACCCAGCTCGTAGAAAGCCAGCGATAATAATAATCGCTCAGCATTTCTAACGAGCTAGGCCAGCATATTTCGCCTCAGATTTTCATTCTGACAGCATATTCAAGCTACTCGCGAAAAGTATTCAATTAGCCGGGTCTTCATAACTTTATTTGTGATTTCTACCTTTGGTCAGCATGTAGCGCTCGCGAATTATTTGCAGGGCACTGATAAGAGCACGTCTTGATCCAGTAAAAAGCCTATCTTCAAGTTCTTTAATAATCAAATTGAGTTCAGTCTCGATTGATTTCCCTCTAATGATCTCCGCAATAAAATCGCCGGTCAGCTGACAATATATCGGGACGGCGCAATCAATTATCTGCCCATTATCACTATTAACCTTTAGAATTATTGATACATATCTGTAAGTCTGGTGTAAATCTGTCCCTTCAGGAAGTTGAGTATGCGCCGAAAAAAGCTGTGTTTTCATCTACCTGCTCCTTTAGGTTGCTGCCTGATGCAGCAGCAGTTTATATTTTATCGCGTTAACAGCCGATAAGATAAGAGCGCGCTCCTATTCTATACAACTTTAGTTTATGTTACTTTTTCACTAAAAAGACTGTTCCGATGTAGACATCGCGCTCGGTTGTAATTTTACGGCTTTGGGTTACATAGCCGTTATACCGGATGGTAACTTCATATTCGCAGTTATCGGCCAATCCTTCAAATTCGAAATCACCAAAACCATTTGTTACTACCCGATTATGATAATTTTTTGCTGTAACTTCCACTGCGGCATTTTCCACGCATTCGTCATTATCAGCAAAACAAACTGTTCCGGCAATAAACTTTTTAGGCAAGCCGATATACTTCACAGCCGCTTTACAGCCTTTCTCAGGTTGATAATCTTCCAGCTCGGACTGTGCCATAAGCTTGGAAATTTCGCTAGTATGGTCTTCTATGTCGCCAAAAACCAACGCCCCGGTTGGACAGGCCTCAACACAACGCGGTTCCTTCCAGCCCGTATCCAAAAGATGGGCACACATAGTACACTTTTGGGGAATATTCTCTGCCGCGTTCCAGAAGATTACACCATAGGGGCAGGCATCCACCAATTCGCGTTGGTTCTTTGCTTTTTCGGGATCAATAATCACAATTCCATCATCTCTTTGGTAAACGGCGCCATCTTTTGCTTTAGCAATACAGGGCGCATCGTCACAATGCATACAACTGACAGGAGTGGTCGCCACTTTTACTTTTGGATACCGACCCCGTTCTTGGTTAATAATATTCATCCAGGCATGACCGTTCTCTGGCTGCGGTTTAGCAATTGGCATGCTATCGCGACCACAGTGTTCATCTTTACAGGCTAAAAAACAATTGTAGCAGGCCGAACACTTATCAACATCAATCAGCATTGAATATCTAGTCATTTATTTACCCTCCCATTTTGCAACATCAATCAAACATGAATTGGGAGCAAAACCAGCAACATTCTTGGACATAGCCCGCTTACTTGTCAAAATGTTGACACAGCCACCCTTGTCAGGACTTGTCGGCGAACCTGGCTCTAGTGGTACATACCGGCCTGATGAACAATAAGCGTGAATTACAAACTTTGGTGTCCGTTCAGTCAGCCTGGCGACACATAGCACAACGCCCCGGTCATTGAAAAGCTTGATAATATCACCTTCATTAATTCCGCGATCTTTAGCCGTTTCAGGATGAAGCCTTGCAACAAGATATGCATTGCCATCATCTTTAACAACACGGTGTTCCGGTATTTCTGACAACCAGTCACTATCACTATGATCGTATTGGGTATGATAACCAAATCTAGGATGAGGCGAGATAAGGTGCAAGGGATATTTCGCATATAACTCGGATTTATGCCCTTCCCAACTATGGATATATTTTGCCATCGGCGCTCTTTCGTCATCATCAGGAGTAAATTGTTTCAGACTTTCTGAGACAAATTCCAGCTTACCAGTAAAGGTCCCCAGCTTATCAGCTGTTGCCGGATCTTTTTTTGCTGGCGATGCATCAGGCGTATCGCAAGGCCGGTCTTCATAATACCACCTGAACGCCGGAGTCGCTTTATACTCTTCCGAAGCCGGAACCGGCACAATGTAATAACCCCGTGCCTTAAACTCTTCATAGGACATTACATTCGGCATATCGGACAGATCATACAACCGTTTTATCCACTCTTCTTCCGTCCGTCCTTCGGTATAAGCCTCCCCATAGCCAAGCCGCTCAGACAAAAGCGAGAAAATATCATAATCGGACTTTGATTCTCCTACCGGCTCAATGCACTTATGCTGATACATAATTACGCGGTAGTTATTACCGCAAAAACCGTCCTTAGCGTATCCCCCGGCGTTGCACCACTCAGAAATATCATTTCGCTCAAAATTAGTACACGCTGGCAGGACGATATCAGCCATCTTTGTTTCAGGATCCCACCAAATCGACTGATTGACGATACATTCCAGCTTGGAACTTTGATACGCCCTAATCCAATCGTTAGTTTCCGCCATAGTTCCCATAAATGATCCGCCGTAGCGATAGAACATTTTGACTTCCGAGCAGCCTTCCATTGGGTAAGTATAGGGAATAAACTGCTGTTCAAGCGATTTACCACAGAACCCCTCACCCAGCCAAGAAAAGGGCGGATTCAAAATACAGTCCGGGAACCAATTTCTGTACATCTTCTGCTTTACCGGATTAATCATTTCATGGTCAGCCAATTGGGGGCTATTGATATTAGAATATGGGTCAGAATAACCAGGAAACTTAAAATCGAAGTTTGACGGAACACCCATTTGTGCCCCCCAGAAATTACCGCCCGGTTTTCCTAATCCTTGCATCGCAACCAAGCTGATCATCAGCCTGGCCCAGTCATGGCCAAAAGCCGTCCGACCAGCTCCAGCGAAGCCTCCGCGGCCGCCACAGGCCAGCATCGTGTTTTTCCTGGCCCATTCCCGAGCCAGGGCTTTAATGGTTGACGCCTCAACTCCGGTAAGCTCTGCCGCCCATTGGGGCGTTTTCGCCGTGCCATCGCTCTCGCCCAAAATATGCTTTGCCCAAGTTTCAAACCCATGAGCCTTTCTGGCAATAAAGTCTTTGTCGTAAGTACCTTCTGTCAGCCATACATAGGCTATTGCCTCCGCAAGCGCCGCATCAGTCCCGGGCCGCGGAGCAATCCATTTTTCCGCATCTTTCACTGCCGTAAAATTGCAGAACGGATCAATATAGACCATTTTTATACCAAGCTTTTTCATCCATACGCGCCAGATTGAAGACTCCTGACCCGAATATCCGCCGCGAATGGTATCAGGATCATTGGACCAATGAACAATCATTTCCGTATGCTTCAGTGCATCCTCCAGCAAGTCGTAAGCTTCAGGACACCCTAACCGCCAAAAATAACTGTAAATATGGGTAGCACCCCAATGGAATCCCTCCCAGCTGTCAGGGTTATCAAATATTTGAGTATAACCGATCATGTTAAAAAAACGTTTGAAGGAACTCATTTTGTAATGAATCAGGCCCCAAGTATGATGCGACGAAACAATCCCTGTCAAAGCCTCTTTGCCGTAAGTATCCTGCACCCGTTTAATCTCACCGGCAACCAAAGTGAGAGCCTCATCCCAGCTCACGCGCCGATAGCCGGACTTTCCCCGCTTCTCCGGGTTTCTTGCGCCATTTGGGTCAAAATCCTCTCTAACCATCGGATACTTGACCCGTGACTCACTATAGATACGCTGCCTTTCTGTCAATACAACAGGAGAAACGGTAGTCTTACGTGGCGGAGAAAAACTATACCCTCTGGCATTAATAGTCCACTCCTTGGCGTCAGTATCATCAAGAACCAAAGGATACACTCTTCTGATTACTCCGTCTTCAACACAAACCCTGACAGGTCCCCCGCCGGTCATCATTGTCGTCACCTTTTGACCCATTTTTAACCTCCTTGATTGTATTCCTTTTTAACTCCCATACCCACAAAATAAAAACCCAGCCCGTAGAAAGCCAACGATAATAATCGTTCAGCATTTCTACCGAGCTAGGCCAGCATATTTCCTGTCAGATTTTCATTCTGACTAGATATCCAAGCTACTCGTGAATTTTTTCAATTAGCCGCATATTTTATTACAATTTTCAGACTCATTAATATGCAGCAAGAAATTTAGTGTACCGCTGCTTCTAACGGAAACCGGGTATGTACCGAAGAAGGCTGTATTTTTATCCATTTATTCCATTATTTTCAATTTTAGTATAACAAACATTCCTTGGTTTATCAAGTATCTATATTTTGTTCTTTCACACCTTCTGACATTGCCACATTTTCGCGCCTCTGCATCAACCCGATTAATATAATTGCAGCACTCACAATAATACCAACAAACAATGGATCTATTGGCAGCTTAAGAACCAACGCGGCAATAATCGCTGCCACTGTGCTTACAACCATAGAGGTAACTGCCCAAATCGGTGTTAACCTTCCGGGAGCAAATATAGCCATGGTCAATGGCAGAAAAACACCGCCGCCCCGCAAGGCCATCGACATATAGTTCCAGACTAATACTTGAGATTTAAGATTCAAAATGGCTATAAGTGATGCTATAACTGTCACCATAATTATGGTAAAACGATTAATCCATAATACGGTTTTACTTGTTCTTATATTAAAAAGTTCATAGCACAGATCTTTTGAAACCATCGTCCCAATCCCTAATGCCAGACCAGCAATTGACCCAATCAGCGACAGCAATATTCCTGCCAACCCAATTCCGCCCAGCCACTCCGGCTGATATTGCAATAAATAACTTGGCAAAACTAAAATTGGCAAAATATCTGGCTGAACTGCATGCATAAACATCGCAACTGCAATTGACGGCAAGCCAACCGGAATAACCACCAGCGCAGCTGCAAAAGCGCCTATCGCTGCGGTACGTGAATCAGAAGCGGAAAAAATAGCTTGAATATATGTTTGAGTGCAAATAATTCCTACAATAAGCGAAAATAAGTTTCCCAGCCCTGCCCATAAACCATTGCCAAACAGACTAAACCAGGGATAAGCAGGAAAAGTCATATTGAAGTTCGCCATATCCTTTAGTGCTAGAAGTGCTGTTCCTCCGGCCACAAATAATGTCACCCAGATAATTATCAGCTTCAATAACCCGGATACACCCGCACCTTTCATCCCGCCGAAAAAAACATATGCTCCAACAAGAACAACAATAATAATAGCGGCCTGCCAGGGAACAACACCAAATATCGCCGCAATAATCTGAATCCCGGGTAAACAGCTTGCCACCGCACTAAATAAAATGCCGATTGATGCAATCACACTTGCAAGCGGGCCAGCCATTTTCCCATAATTAAGAACAAGATATTGCGGGATTGTTTCCAAGCCACTTGTGCGTAGCGGACGGGCATAAAACAGCCCCATTAGAATAAAGCCTATTCCTGATCCTAATGTAAACCACCACGCCGAAAAGCCAAACAAGTATGCCATTTGCGCCGTTCCTACGGTAGCACCGCCGCCAATAACCGTCCCGGCAATACTTCCCGCGATAAGCGTAACCCCTGACGACCTCCCGCCCAAACTATAGCCTTCAGCCGACTTTACAGTTCGTGCCGAATATATCCCACACCCAATCACAACTATAAGCGTAATAGCCAACGTTACTAGATGCACATAAGTAAGTTCCAACCTAAATTCCCCCACAGCTTTTACAAACCGTATTTGCACCAAATGGCGTCCACTAAATCCAGACTTTGACAGACATTTTTTACTTTAGTAAGATTATATCAAATAAACAAATATATAAATAATATTTATTTCAACTGCTATATATATTACTTTCGAATATTTTGAGGTGGTTCTATGGATCTTCGCCAACTTAAATATTTTCTTGCAGTAGCCGAGGAAGGCCAAATTACTAAGGCCGCCAAACGCCTAAATATAACCCAGCCACCACTTAGTCAACAGATTATACTATTAGAAAAAGAACTAGGGCTTCAACTTTTCGAAAGAGGCAAGGACCATATTCGCTTGACCGAGGCGGGAAGCATTCTGCAAAGGCGCTCCCACCAAATAATCGAAATAATAACCACAACAGTCACTGAATTGCAAGAAACCACCACTGGTATCAGCGGCAAGTTGACAATTGGAACAATTACCTCATCCGGAGGGTCGCTTTTACCTGATTACATAAAAAAATTTCACCAATGTTATCCTAAAGTTACCTTCAACGTACGCCAGGGTGAAACGCAGAAAATTTTGGAATTGCTTAACCTGGGCATAGTTGAAATAGGCCTTGTACGCTTTCCATTTGATAATAAACGCTATAACTCTATTATAATGCCTGAAGAATCCATGGTTGTTGCGGCAACTGCCAACAAGTTCAACTCCAGTTCACTGGAACTTAATCAACTAGCTGAGCAGCCTTTATTAGTACATCAGCGGCATGTGCCACTGCTTGTAGACCATTGCCGCCAGGCCGGCTTTGAACCAACAATTCTTTGCACAAGCGATGATATCTCGCCACTGCTAATATGGGCTAACTTAGCAATCGGCTTAGCCATAGTACCTGAGTCGGCAATCAACCTTTTGCCATTGTCTTCTTTAACCTTTTATCAGCTGACGCCGTCCATCAAAACAACAAGTGCCGTAATCTGGGTAAAAAAACGTCCCCTTTCTGCTGCTGCCGCTCGCTTTATTACACTATTTGAGTAAATAATGTAGAAACGAAACTAATTGTCTAACAATCTGCCGCTTATTTGATTACAAACAGTAATAATTTTGTGCGTTTATCGTAACATTTGGCTGGTACAATAGAATCATAAACGAAGGGGGTTACACACTATGAAAAAGATAATATCAGCTTTAATGCTAAGTTTAATGGTTATGAGTTTTGCTGCTACAGTAAGTGCTCACCCAGCGCCGCAACCTGAACCACAGCCGCCTCAACACCACCACAGACCAGCCCCACATCAACCAGCTCCCCAACCTTAATAAAAATTCTATACGCAGCATAAAAAGGCCAGGAGCCACACCCCTGGCCTTTTTATGTTGCCAACATCCAAAAAAGCCCCAACCGTTAGGTAAGTTCGTTCTAAGCGTTCGGTGGAGGCAATAGCCCCCTCCGAACGCAAGACTCACTTATAACTACTGCTACTTCTCCATCGCACCGCCTTCCCAGACATGCTTTGCTTTGCCCATCCACTCTTGCACACTATTCAGTGTTTCGCCAAACCGCTGAAAATGCACGACTTCCCGCTCCCACAAAAACCGCAGCGTCCCCTTAACCAAAGGATCATCTGTCGCTGCAATCAAATGCTCATAGGTCGTCCGAGCTTTTTGTTCAGCCGCCATATCTTCAACAAGATCTGTAATCGGATCACCCAGGCAGGCAATATACTTTGCCGACCACGGTATCCCATTAGCGTCAGTCCAAAACAGCCCATGATCATGCTGTACCCACTGGCCAGCCCAGCCAGCGGCTTCATACTCCGCAGGGCTTGCCCCCTCAGTCAATTTATATACCAGCGCCGCAATCATCTCCATGTGCGCCATCTCTTCTGTTCCGATGTCCGTAAGAACCGCTTTAGCATTATTCGTAGGCATACTGTAACGTTGATTGAGGTACCTCAGCGATGCCGATAATTCGCCATCCGGGCCTCCGTATTGCGTAATAACTAACTTGGCGAACTTAACATCAGGACATGTTACCCTAACCGGATGTTCGAGTTTTTTCTCGTAAACCCACATCTTCACCCATCCTTTTTTATAAAGATTACATCTCCCACGGCCAAGGCTGCTCAATCCACAGCCACTTCTTGCAGCCATGAAAGCCTTGCGCCAACAACGAGCCGTATTCAGCCGTATATTCACTCATCAGTTTATCAAGTTTTTCTATTGCACAGTTATAATCATTTAACCCATCCTGATCGCACGGATGCGTATCAAGATATAAATTGAGTTCAATTGCCACAAATTCCATCTCCTGAATTTGCCGCAGCAACCTCATTTGCTTCTCAACGTTCACAACACACACCTCCGTCCGCATTATTCGGGTATCGGATATACACCCCAAAGCTCAGGAAAAAGAGTCCCTCGCATCAAAGCTTCTTTGGGAGAAAAAGCGTCCTTATAACACTGCCATGGTACATAAGCATGAGCTAAAGCTACGTCATCGCACATTTTATTCTCAGGCATTCTATCCTCAAAGCAAGAGTCTTCCATATAATCTTCTTGTGCACAATCATCCAGCCACATCATCTTTTGCTTTGGCATAGCCTCTTCTAATTCATCATCACTCCACTGGGGAAGATTTTTTTTATACAAGTATGACAACCTCCTTTAAGTTAACCTAATTCATCTTATGTGAATTTTTCCATATATGTCACTATCAATAAAAAAAGTCCAATCCACTAAGGATTGAACTTTTTTTATACCGAAGACGGCATTAAAAGAAAAGCTAAAATATATAATACAACGCCGATGCCTCGATAAAAGGCGCCCAGTACCCAGAGAAGCCGGATAACTGTGACATCCAGCCCAGTATAATTACTGACCCCGGCGCAAACCCCCAACAACATTTCATGCTCAACATCGAGCGTCAAATGTCTGCCCGCAAGAAACCCCTCCGGCACTCCACTGCCCTGAAAAAACTGCCACACAGTAAAGGCGCTTAAACCATAAATGCCTAGCCGGATAAGCCAAAACATTTTTTATCCGCTCCTCTCCGGATTTTCTGACCTTATAGCCATTATTTCCGGATAGGCCCATAGCTAAACCATTATTCTCTCGACCTTGACCCCTGTTCAAAATTTCTTTGGCGACCCTTGCGTTCCTGCTGCCCGGAAGAACTTCTCTGCCGTTGAGCGCCCCGGGCTACACCAATGAGTATTCCTATTGCAACTAAATTAACCATTAGTGACGTTCCCCCATAACTTATAAAGGGAAGCGGTATTCCGGTTACCGGCAGAATCCCTGACACCATGGCAATATTTCCAACAGCCTGGCCTACTATCAAAAATGTCACACCAGCCGCCAGCATCATACCCAAACCATCTGCAGCAGTAAGAGCGATCTTGCTGCCATACCAAGCCAATAACCCAAATAACACAATCACAACCAGCGCCCCAGCAAATCCCAATTCTTGGCAGAGCACCGCATACGCAAAGTCGGTATGAGCCTCCGGCAAATAATGAAACTTACTGGCCCCAAGCCCTAGCCCTGTTCCAAAAGCACCGCCGGAACCGATAGCCAAGAGCGCCTGTACAGACTGATAACCGCTTGTCTGCTGGTAAGCCCATGGATCAAGCCAGGCAAAAATACGCTCTGCCCGATAAGCAGCGGCATAAACCAAATAAACAATACCTACAGCCGAGCAGCCAAGCAAACCATAAATCTGACGAACCGGAATTCCACTGGGCAAATACAGTACTAGACAGACCATAAATATGACCACCGCCGTCCCCATATCCGGTTGCTTAAGCACCAAAAAAGCCATTATGCCAACCAACACCACTGGCCAGGAAAACAAGGTAACCCGCCTGCCGCGTTCAACACGCGGGCCCAAGTAATCGGCCGCGCATAAAACAGCAATCAATTTTGCAATCTCCGACGGTTGAAACTTAATGCCTAGATCAATCCACCGTCTTGCTCCATTGGCTTCAATACCGCCGAAGTGAACAGCAATCAATAAAGCAATTGTCATCGTAGCCAAAAGCAGTGATAACCGTGGCAGATCTCGATAATTCATTTTTGCAGCAACTAGCATCCCCGCCAAACCAATCAATACAGAAATCAGATGGCGTTTTAGAAAAAAGTAACTATCACCTAAAAGTTGCCCAGCTGTAACGAAACTGGCACTAAAAATGTTGATAGTACCAATAGCGATCAAAAATACAACAACGTAAAATACTGCCTCACCAGGGCTTGACCACAAAACGGGCATCTTGCGCATATTAAACTCCTTCCGCCGCTGATTATACCATTTTATCTATTATACCAAAAATGGCCACGCTACCCAATAACCAAACGCCGCCATCACCATATTATATATTACTATTACAGTCAAGAGGTGATACATATGGATATCCTTCCTCAACACAAACTGCTCTTAATCGATGCCCTAACCCACTCCATTCTTTTAGTAAGTAATCCGGAAGGAAAAATAATCGCTGAACGGCCTCTGCCTCACGAATTTTCACCGATAGACATAAAAGTAAACCATAAATTACAGCAAGCTTACTTGACAATGGCCAAAAGTAAGAGCTTAGGCCAGTTATGTATACTCGACCTACCCGCACTCTCCATCGTTTCACAGCTCGACATACCACATCCAGCTCAATTCAGTCTGGCACCGGGCGGCAATAACTTCGTCTTGGCAGTCCCTGACGGCAACCTCTACTTAACCCAGAAAAATTTAGCCCCGCTAAATTTGGAAAAACCCGAAAAAGCCAATTGGTGTGCGGGTCTGGTCACAGCTGATAATAATCTTTACGGCGTATGGGAAACAGCCGGGGGCGGAGTACTGGCTGTATTTGACACTAATGGTCAACAGCTTCATAGACATTTTTTTGGTGCTACCCCCACTAACATCATTGCCGACGATTACGGCCGCCTTCTAATCCCCTTTACCGCCAATCACTTCAGCGGCGAAGGCTTAATACTCCTATCTCAACATTCCACCGATAACTTTTCTGGTACAATTCTTAGCCAATGTTCCCGTTGCGCCTCCCTATCACCGGCCTATCCCAGCCACGTTGCAGTCTCTCCTGATGGCGCTAAGGCCTACGTCGCCAATGAAGAGGCTGGAAGTATCAGCATCGTCGACCTTGAAACCCGTAAGTACATCGACACCATTCCAATAGGTCGATCAGTCTCCCGACTCGGCCTTTTGCCTGGCGGAAAGTTTGCTATCGCCTCCAGCAACATGTTCGCCAACCTCTCGCTTATTGATCTCGTCAACCACCGCCTTGTGGCCTTTACAAATGACAGAGAAATTCTAAGCCCATTTGCCATAATCGTTTAAACAATTGGCTGACCCGAAAGCATAAAGCTTTTAGGTCAGCCTTTACTTGTAACCCAAAGATAATATTTAATTATGCCTTCCCCAACTGCCGGGGTAACTTACCATTCCACTTCTGTTTTGACGACTTAGGCGAAACTGGCGGATTCACAGTTACCGCCCCATGTTTAGGCCCCACCTTTAATTTACTTTCATACTTAGGCTCAGGTTTGAACTCAGGTTTGAACTCAGGTTTAAACTCAGGTTTAAACTCAGGCTTAAACTCAGGCTTAAACTCAGGCTTGGATTCGATATCCGGTTCTGTTTCAAGAACAAACTCGCTCGCCAACTCCGTTTCTCGTTCAGGTTCCATCACCTGCTCAGTGTCATCATCATATTCTTCCTCATCCTCATATTTGTCATTATAATACTGACTTTGTTTCGCAGGAACAAACGGAGTCACAAGGGCAGGCTCCTCGGCCTCTCCAGCAGCTGAACTCCCCCCCACAGCAGCAGATTTAGTAGAATTAACAAATTCATATTCACTGTCGTCGTCATAAGTAACGAATTCGCCCTTCTCCAATAACGCCAACGTTAAAAGAAAATGATCAGCCTCGCGACGCATATGATCTGCCAAAAGCTCTGGAATAAGCCCAAGTAACTTACACTCGCAAATTAACGCTTCAGCCGCCCTTTTAAAGTCCCTCAGCCGAATGGTTGTCACCCGGACATCCTGCAAAAAACGCCGAAAAGAAGGAATTTGTTCCCCCTCACCCCTAAGCATACTGACAAAATCCCGGCCCTCAAGATAAAGATCATCAAATTCATCCGAAAAACTTCTGGCAGTCTCTACCAGGCTCCGCTCAGCCGGATCCAGCTTATGACAAATAAACTTCGCATGATCGGCCATCAATCGAAGCCAAAAAGCAGCCTCTTGAGCACTAGCAACTTGATAGAACGGTGGTTGACCGGCTGTGAGCTTATCCAAGAGATGCACAACATATTCCGTCTCGCGGGAAACGTGATCTAAAAACAAGGCGAAATTACAGCCGGCCAGTCGACCGACCAGTGCGAGATGCAAAAGGCGGCGGTCATAGCGATAAAAATCGCCGGTTGTCATCAGCGCATCGGCCACCAATTCGCTAAACCTACTTTCACTCTGTACCTTTTCCGCTCGCGCCCTTAGCACCGAATAAATCTGATGAAAACTTTCGGCTTCATTGATTAAGCCAATATTCTCACAGGGTAACCCTGCCTGAATAAACAAGGCGTGCTCTTCCATAATCCGCAGCCAAAACTTTAACTCCTCTAAGTTCAGCGGCGGTATCGGTTGGCGTTTAGAATTCACAACCGTCGGCCGTGGCATAGCAACACTCTCCATTTTGACATATTTATTGCTACTATATTGTATGCCACCCTTGGCTCTATTGTTCAGCCGATTTAGCAAAAATTACTTCCGTGCGATATATCTTCATGCCCAGCGCACTAAATTTTGCTTCATACTCGGTCATAATATTATCTTGATATCCACTATTATGCAGATCAAAGGAAATATTTCTTAGCCCCAATCCCGTATCAGCAAACTCATTTAAAGACGCTTCAAAGAGTCTTTCATTATCAGTCTTAAAATAAAGCTCCCCGCCCTCAGCCAGAATAACTCGATACTTATCCAAAAACCACCGATTAGTTAAGCGCCGTTTAGCATGTCGCTTCTTCGGCCACGGATCACAAAAATTAATAAACACACGGTCAACTTCGCCCGGTGAAAATATCTCTAAAATATTGTTAACATCAAAATGCAATAACCTTACATTGCTAAGCCGTTGTTCATGTGCTTTTTGAGCAGCATAATACAGAACATCCAGCTGAGCCTCAATACCTACAAAATTAATCTCTGGATGCCTTGCCGCCAACGCGGTGATAAATCGGCCCTTACCGGTACCAAGTTCAACATAGAGCGGTGCAACTCTGCCAAAGACATCATTCCATTTACCGCCTTGGGGATTAGCGGCCAAAACATCTTCATATTCCTTAATCGCCTCTTTAATCCATGGCTTTTTTCTTAATCGCACTTAAATCCTCCCCGCTAATCTTGCTACACTTTTTCAAACGTCCTATAACGCCCTTACCACTAACATGCATGAAAACGCATTTCTACCATTTGAACCACATTGGCACTCTTGCAATTTTAGCAGAAATAAAGGCATTCATCAAACCCAAGCTAGGAGCTAATCAGCAAAGTATATAAATCCATTTCCCAAAAATTAATTTATATACTGTTATGCAGTAATAATTACACAACTATTTCTATATGTTTTCTTTGGAATTAATTGTAAATTAATGGTTTTATTCACTATCTTTAACAGGATTTAGCAAAAAGTCAGAGAATTAATATATATTACCATTAATAACTGCCAACTCTGGATGCATTCCGTAATTCTAAGAAAGAGGTGGGAGCTTTGTCGAATGAAATTGCTCTAGAAAATCTGACAACAATCTGTGCCGCTATTCCCGCCGCCGTTATCGCCATCGACACTAACTGCCGCATTATCCTTTTTAACAAATGCGCTGAAGCATTGCTAGGCGTTTCCTATAGCAAAGTGGCAGGATGTGATACCCATGAAATTGGCCTAATCTTCGAGTTAGACGACAACCTTCTTCAGAGAGTCATGGAAACACGCACCGAAATAACTGCCCAAGAAACAACTATCGTATTTAATAAGCAACAACTTCAAGTTATACTAACCGCTACTCCCCTATATGACGATTTCGGTCTGGTCGTCGGCGCCATGGCTGTCATTCGTAATAAACCTCTTGTCAATACTTCCGAGCAACGCATCCAACACCTTGAAGCTTTGGCCAGCATTGGCGAAATGACCGCTGGAACCATCCACGAAATACGAAACCCACTGACCTCAATTAGCGGGTTCGTGCAACTTTTAAATGTCAGATCAACTCGCCAAAAAGATGAAACCTCGATGGAATACTGTCGGCTGATCACTGATGAAATTACTCATATTAATAATATTTTATCGGATTTTCTAACATTAGCCAAACCTCAAGCAAATAAATTTGTTAAACTCAATATTCTGCAACCAATTGCTGAAGTAATGGCCTTTCTTTACGGTGAAGCACTAATGTACGGGATAGAACTTAAGCAAACCCTGGCGAATGAACCACTTTTCGTATTAGGCAATAATGAAAAAATCCGCGAAGTACTGATAAATCTTTGTCGCAACGCCTTCCAGGCAATGACCAGCGGCGGCTTATTGACCCTTTTGGCCAAAGCAACCGAAACCAGTATCATTATTGAAATTACTGATACTGGTCATGGTATGACCGACGAAACCATTGCTAATATCTTCACACCCTTCTTTACAACCAAAGAATCGGGAACCGGTCTAGGACTATCAGTTTGTCAGCGCATTGTCCGTGAACATCAAGGCGAAATCAACGTTTCAAGCCAACTCGGCCACGGCACAACCTTTACCCTGACATTCCCCCGCCACAAAGAATAGTACTCGACCATGTAAATTGTGCTTTATAACCTATAATCATTCTCAATTATGTTACCCACCCCCGAACCTTTCCCATCATTCCAACAGAAGTCACTACACCCGGCCCTACCATTTGTTTTAATAATACCACAAATAAAACGAAACCCTTCATTGCCCATTTATATTTGTTTTCGCCTAATACATAATCTTTTGTTGATTATGACTTGTTCTTTTGCCAATTGAATTTCATCTTGAATCATACTTAGGCTTTTTTCGTTAACTTTTCTAATCACAACAGGTAACGGAACTTTCTCGCCATTAATTTCTTTTTCAATAACAATTGATATATCAATATCGTCAAAAGCTACCAACTTATTCTTTCCTTTTCGCACAGCATGACCAGATTTATCTTTGCAAATCACCTGCCCTATACATTTTATTATCCATGCCTTAAACGATAGCTGTCACATCTACCTCAATAAGCTAACGAAGCCGCAATAATCTACTGACTTAGCCACCCAGCTGCCACAAAATCGCCAGTGTATAGTTGTTGACGTTTAATGTGACCAGTCGTATAATAATTATGCAGAATAATCTTTCATTGTAATAATAGCAGTTCTGGCTAAATATATTTAGTTTTGGCTTCCTATAATTTTTACAAACTGTCCGAACTAAGAAGACACGGGGGAAGGAATGATTAACATGACTCTTATTAACATTGACCAAGAAAAATGTATTCGCTGCGCTTTATGCAGCAAGGTTTGTCCCTCCAGCTATATCACGATGGAAGACAACGTTCCAGAAGCAACAGGTCAAATTTGTATCTCCTGCGGTCACTGCGTGGCAGTTTGTCCAACTGCCGCTATTGACAACCAAAATGCCCCTCTAGTTAACCAAGTTCCCCTGGAAACATTCCCCGTCTTTGATGCGCATACAGCCGAGACTTTCCTTCGCTCCAGGCGCTCTATCCGCCAATACAAATCAACTGCTGTACCAAAAGAGAAGATTTTGCAGCTGCTCAATATTGCACGCTTTGCGCCAACCGGCGGAAACACCCAAGGTGTTGGGTACAAAGTCATTAACAAAGCCGAGACTCTACATAAAATTACTACAGCCACCGTTGATTGGATGAAAGAAAAAATTGCCCTGGGATCACCGCTAGCCCCTTACTTTACAAGTCGGGTAGAACACTACCGCAAAACCAGTGGAGACATCATTTTACAAAATGCGCCGTGCCTTATTGTAGCTATGGCGCCGCAAAGCTTTCTGCCCCGCGGACGGGACAACACCCATTTCTCCCTGGCCTACGCCGAGCTATACGCTCCAGCTATTGGACTCGGCACTTGTTGGGCAGGCTTCTTTGAAGCATGTGCCGCTGACGGCTACCCGGATCTCCTTGATCTCTTGAAGCTTCCGCCAAATATGGTTGTAACCGGTGCCCTAATGGCTGGTTACCCCAAATACACCTATAAACGCTTGGTAGATAGAAACCCCTCGCAAGTTACATGGGACTAGAATAGTAATCAAATTTCACCATTATAGCACCTCCCTGTTATATGCTACATAAAATATAACATATAAGGAGGTGCTATAATGGGAAAGGATTCCAAAGAAAAAAAGAATCACAAATGCATCATCAACATTTTCTGTGACAATGACAAGTGTGATGATAAATGGGATGATAAGGGCGATGACAAGTGGGATATTAAAGCCGACGGCCATTGCATTATCAATATCTTCTGCAACTCTAAGAAAGAAGACGACAAGGATGATGATAAAAAAGACGATGACGACTGGTAAGTTTATCTCCTTTGTCTAATTAGTCAATGATATAGGTTATTATTAAGAAAGTGAAAGCCTCTTCCTTCACAGGAAGAGGCTTTCGCTTTTTATGTACGAAATCGCTATTCTTTATTGACTATTCTTGACACAATCGACTATTTTCAGTATCTGCTGGCCATAGTTTACTCCAGGCACTGCCCACCTGCCGCTTAAACTCTCCCAGGTTTGACACTGGCCAGAATAGCGGCTCATTTGCCTTACAACATTATAACGTGGATCAGTAATAGGAGTCGTTGGATCATGCTTAGCAGCGTAAGCTAAAAGATGCTGGATATGAGCCCGCACCCCCATCCTTGCTGAATCAAACGTTGCCCCCCGCACACCATTTCCTAGCGTTCCCAGGCCAGCAAAGTTATTCTGTTCAGGCAATACATCGCCACCAAAACGAAAATAGCCTGTTTCCAAAATAGCCTGAGCCACAGCTACATCAGGTCTAATCCCTTCCATCGCCGCTTCCTGATAGTAATAATCCACAAGCTCTTCTACCGGAACAGTAAGACGCGGAGTAGAATTATGGCGGAGAATAAAGCGCACTATCTGGTCTTGAGTCAACTCCGCCGACCCGAAAATTGCTGTTTCGTTAGCTATTCTTGGTAAATACTCCGCATTGGGTTCCCGATTCCCTAAAATATTCATTATCCGACTATAAAAGGCATTAGTCTCATCAACTGCAGCCAGCCTATTACTACTTGCGTCTGCAGCAGCCAGACAAACGCCTGAAAAAATCATCATACTCACAAACATCAAACACAACACGAAACAATTGGTTCTGGCATCACCCATACATTCACCTCAACATTGTTTATTTTTATCATCAACGCAAATCCTGTCGCCCGGAAATATACATCCGGCAATAGTACTTACCGCAAAGAGCCTTATTACAAGGCCGGCATACTTGGCGAGCGCCACAGTCATTACAGCGGCAGCTCTTGCAGCTAATTGGGATATTAGCAGATTTTTTCATCTCTGTCTGACTGTAAAACGAACTTGACGGTGCGTCCCGCACCGATGAAAGAGTAACATAGCGAATGATACTTTCTTGATCCAAGCGGTCAATCCCAACAAACTTACAGCCGATATTATAGCCGCCATTCTCATTCTTTCGTGCCCGAACCACTTCAACAGTAACCGGGACACTACGATCAGCATACTGAACAACTAAATCTAATCTAGTCCCATTGGGAATAGCAAACTTGCTAATATAACAAAGGCCACCGGCGCTTAGGTCTTCTAATCGCAATTGATAGCTCTTACGTATTTGATTGCCATGCGGCGTAACAATCCCAGTTGCCGTCATAACTGTTCTCATAGTTATTCGGCGGTAATTACGCTTATTTTGCTTCAAACCTTTTACACCCCTAATTGGAATATTCTTCGAAAAAACATTTTTTCCTGCCATCAGCAGCAAAAAGATTTAAACCTTGCCGTAAGCAAGCGCTAAATTAAGCACATTGATATATCAGCAATAATCAAAACCCTCCATTATCAAGTTTAACTTAACCTGACAATGGAGGGTTACGTACTTTCCGTACTATTCTTTTTACAAAACTTTCACAGACAACACCTTAGCCTTTTTGAAGCTTCGCCCATGAATCCCTTAGTCCAACAACCCGATTAAAAACCAGCTTTTCCGGCGACGAATCGCGGTCAACCACAAAATACCCCTGCCGCAAAAATTGGAAATGCAATCCGACATTCGCTTCAGCTATACTTGGTTCCAATATGCACTCTGTAAGCGTCGTCAAAGAATCAGGATTTAAGTTAGCGGTATAGTCCTCTCCCGTTTCCGGGTCCTCACTTAAAAATAACTGATCATAGAGCCGGACTTCCGCCTTCACTGCATGTGCCGCCGATACCCAGTGCAGTGTCCCCTTAACCTTTCGCCCGCTTAAAGCGCCGCCGCTTTTTGTCTCCGGATCATAAGTACATCTAAGTTCAATTACTGCTCCGGTTGTTTCATCCTTAATTACGTCATTACACTTAATAATATACGCATGCTTCAGCCGAACTTCTTGCCCCGGAGCTAGACGGAAAAACTTTTTTGGTGGATCTTCCATAAAATCGTCCTGTTCAATATACACCACCCGAGAAAAAGGTATCTTGCGATTACCCAGTTCTGGATTCTCCGGATGATTTTCGGCCACAAGTTCTTCCACTACATCTTCCGGGTAATTTTCAATTACAACCTTTAGCGGCTTTAGAACCGCCATCGCACGCCGAGCTTTAACATTAAGATCCTCACGAATACAGTGCTCAAGCAAGGCATAATCAACAACACTGTTGCTTTTGGCTACCCCGATCCGGTCACAAAAATCCCTGATGGCTTCAGGTGTAAAACCACGACGGCGCAGGCCTGATATTGTCGGCATTCGTGGATCGTCCCACCCTGCAACATAGCCTTCCTCCACCAGCGCGCGCAGCTTTCGTTTACTCATCATAGTATAACTAAGGTTAAGTCTGGCAAATTCAATCTGCTGTGGCCGACACTCGTGGTTTACCGCCTCCAGCAGCCAATCATACAAAGGACGGTGATCCTCAAACTCCAGCGTACATACCGAATGAGTAATCCCTTCAAGCGCATCAGAAAGCGGATGAGCAAAATCGTACATCGGATAAATACACCATTTATCCCCAGTGCGGTGGTGTGTGGCACGCAGTATCCTATATATAACCGGATCACGCATATTTAAATTCGGTGACCCCATATCAATTTTGGCTCTTAACACTCGCGATCCGTCAGGAAACTCACCATTTTTCATTCGATTAAATAAGTCCACATTTTCTTCAACTGAACGATTGCGATAGGGGCTTTCCTTCCCAGGCTCGGTAAGCGTGCCCCGATAGTCCCTAATTTCCTGAGCCGTCAAATCGCACACAAAAGCTTTTCCAGCTTTAATAAGTTCTACGCCATATTGATATAGCTGATCAAAATAATTCGAAGCATAAAACTTCCGATTATCCCAATCAAAGCCCAGCCATTTTACATCTTCCTGAATAGAATCTACATATTCCACTTCTTCTTTACTGGGATTAGTATCATCAAATCTGAGATTGCATAGCCCTCCATATTTTATAGCAGTCCCAAAATTGAGGCATATTGATTTAGCGTGACCAATATGGAGGTATCCGTTAGGCTCCGGCGGAAAACGAGTGTGTACTCTTCCACCGTGCTTGCCGCTTCGGTTATCTTCATCAATAATACTATGAACAAAATTAGTAGTAGTATAAGTTTCATTTTCCGCCATAGTCTTACTCCCTCTGCTTTTGTTTCCAACATTGTAACATATCAGGTTTCATATTCCAAATTTATTCGCAAACTCTAAATAGCTTTTTTCATTTCACTGTATACCTCGGGTTGATTAGAATCACACAGAAAAAAACCACCCGTAAAAGCTAGCAGTTTTCGTGCAATTGCGCGAAAACTGCTAGCTTTTACGGGTTATTTGCTCCAGGCATTTGTTGCCTGACCCCCACCGCCTCAAACTGCCGCTCCGAAGGACGAACGCCTGTAATCCGGTATACAGCTTCCACGACCTGTGCTGGCAATACATCCTTCATACACTTCGCATCACCTTTTGGGCATCGGTACTTATGACAAAAGGAACAGTCCAAGCCCGCCTGTAGAAAGCTACGCTTTCCCTGGCGCGGTCCATAATACAGGGGATTTGTAGGACCAAAAACGGCTACAGCGGGAGTACCAACTGCAGCCGCGATATGAAGGGGACCGGTATCACCTGTCACCACCACCGTCGCTCGCTCAATAACTGCTGCTAACACTATCAGGTTTGTACTTCCGCAAATGTCAAGCATCGGCACTCCGGCCCTAAGTGCGATCTCCTCAGCCAAACTTATTTCCGCTCGGCTTCCGCCCAAAACAAACTTAAAATCAGGTGCAAGCGCTTGGGCGACTGCCGCAAAATATTCCGGAGGCCAATTTTTGGCTGACCAAGTTGTACCAGGTATCAAAACTGCGATATTTTCATTCTCACCAATACCGCCTTTTCCAAAAATACTGACCGCAGTTTCTCTAGCCTCTGTGGGTACAACAACAGTCATTTTGTGATCTATCTGATCAATTCCCAACGCTTGAAGCACCCCAAGATATTTATCAGTCACGTGTCGTCCAAGTGGCTTAGCCGTCTCAGTCATAAACAACGAATTCAGCTCTTTTGCGCCGCTAAGCCCAATACGTCTTTTTGCTTTAGCTTGAATCGCGATCATCCCAGTCAAAAAAAGCCCGTGAATATCAAGCACCGCATAAAAAGATTTTTTCGCCAACATAGCTTGAAGCTCCCGCCACATTCTCCAAGCCTCAATAAAATTCAACGAACGCAAATACTTTTCAAAACGCTCTCTCGACCAAACCCAACACTCATCAATGTAAGGATTATATTTTATAACATCAGCCGAAGCTTCACTTACCAACCACGTTATCCGGCAGTCCGGCCAGGCCAGTTTAAGCGATTTTACCACAGGCGTACAATGAATAACATCACCTATTGAACTAAGTCTAATAATTAGCAGCTCTTTTCTCAAACCATACCAGCCTTCCAACTTATATCTACTCCAAAATTACATTTTCAACTATCCCAAGTGCCTACTTATTTAGTTTTTCTCTTTAATTACTCACCTATACAAGTTCGCACCCCAACATTAACTGCCGCAATTATTTTGCAAACCATAGCCCGGTATTAAATATTTTCGCGTTTATTAGCAAAATATCCTTGTATTTTTCCTGAAAAATCACTCTATAGCTTAATAATATAGCAGGGATTAGGCGGAAGTAGGCGAATATTGCTAAACATTGCAGCTGGTAACTGCTGTCCAATCTAATGTTGCCATTAATTAGACTGGATTAGATAATAATGTTAACTGGTCAATGCAAAAATAGTTTAAGGAGGATCATGTTTTATGAGGAAATTCGGATTCATGCTCTTATCTCTTGTCTTCCTAGCCTTCGCCGTTTCCGGCTGCGGACCTTCTAACGAACTTAAAATCGGGGTTTCCGCACCATTAACCGGTGATATTTCCGCGTTAGGACAATCCACTAAAAACGCCGCTCTGCTGGCACAAGAAGAAATCAACGCCGCCGGCGGCATCAAACTTGGTGACAAAAGCTACACCGTTAAATTAATTATCGAAGATGATGAGAACAAACCAGAATCAACAGCCACCGTTTTTCAGAAGCTTATCAACCAGGATAAAGTACTGGCGATTATCGGTTCACAGTCCAGCAAATGTTCTAATGCTGGTGCGCCAATCGCCGAAAGTGCCAAAGTAGCGCAAATTTCCCCCTGGTCCACCAACCCCAATGTAACAAAGGATCGCAACTACGTTTTCCGGGCCTGTTTTATTGATCCCTTCCAAGGAAAAGCCGTTGCGATATTTGCCAAGGACAAGCTAAACGCCAAAACAGCGGCTGTACTATATGACGTTGCCAGCGACTATAATAAAGGCATCGCCGAAGTCTTCCGCGATGAGTTCACTAAAGCCGGCGGTCAAATTGTCGCTTTTGAAACTTACATGACTAAAGATACTGATTTTTCCGCACAGCTAACCAAAATCAAAGGTACTAATCCTGATATATTGTTCCTGCCGAACTATTTCAACGAAGTTCCCCTTCAAATTCAGCAGGCTTTAAAGCTGGGTCTGACTGCGAAAATACTTGGCAGTGATGGCTGGGACAACCCCGAACTTATAAAAATGGGTGGCTCAGCTATGGAAGGAACATACTTCTCCAACCACTATTCTCCTGACATCGACCGTTCAGCATCCAAAGACTTTATCGCAAAATACCAAAAGAAGTATAACATAATGCCCGATGCCGCAGCTGCACTTACCTATGACTCTTGTTACCTTCTATTTAAGGCTATCGAAAAAGCTGGCAAGGCTGATCCGACAGCGATCCGCGACGCTATCGCTGCAACCAAGAATTTTTCAGGAGTAACCGGCGACATCTCTTATGATGGCTCAGGCGACCCGGTTAAAGGCGCAGTAATCATTAAAATCGAAAACGGAAAATTCGTCTTTGACAGTGCTGTAAACCCCTAATATAATAATATGTATAACGCTTCAGCGTTGAGGCGATAAATTATCGGGGCAAGGTGGCAATCACCTTTGACGACAGCCTTAAGACGCTATTTAGGTTAATGCTCCTAACAGCTATACATTTATCTGTTTGACCGAACAAGGCAACAGGAAAATGATACTTGGCAATAATCGTCAAATATCATTTACCTGTTGCCTAATCTGCTTAAAATTGGAGGTAACTCGTGGAGATTATAATACAACAACTGCTAAATGCCGCTCAACTCGGGGCAGTATACGCGCTAATCGCACTTGGCTATACAATGGTTTATGGCATACTCCGCATGATCAACTTTGCCCATGGCGATATATTTATGGTTGGCGCATTTATCGGTTTCTTACTGGCCACCACCGTTAATATGCCGCTGGTGCTAATGATGCCGCTTACCATGCTGCTCACAGCATTTGTCGGCATTGCCATTGAACGGGTTGCCTATCGCAAACTAAGGGACGCTAATCGCATGTCGCTGGTAATCACCGCGCTAGGCGTTGGAATTTTTTTAGAAAATTTTGTTCGTATGGTAGTCGGTCCCCAGACCAGACAGATACCGGCCCAGTTGCCGGATAAAATCCTCACCTTTGGCAGCGGTCTTGTTGTCACAGAAGACAAACTTTTGATAATATTAATTTCTTTAGCCCTTATGACAATTCTGTGGCTGTTTACCAATAAGACGCTAATGGGTACCGCAATGCGAGCGGTAGCTGACAATGCCGATGTCATTCCGCTAATGGGGATCAATCTTAACCGAGTCATTGCTGTAACCTTTGCCATCGGCTCAGCCCTCGCGGCTGCCGGCGGCATCTTCTACGGTCAAGCCTACTCCATCGATCCTTATATGGGAATAGACCTGGGCTGGAAAGCGTTCATTGCCGCAGTAATCGGTGGCATCGGCTCCATCGAAGGCGCGGTTTTAGGCTCATTCATGCTGGCCGGAGTCGAAGTATTTACTGTTGCCTATCTTTCGTCAAATCTAAAAAACGGGATTGCCTTCGGACTTTTAATTCTGCTCCTACTCATCTGGCCAAGCGGAATTATGGGTAAGCCCATGATAAAGAAGGTGTAACCTCTGATGAAACAACACCAAACCACCAAACCAATGTCCTTAATAACCAAACTTCGCACTGCGACACCTTCCTGGAGCATATTAGCCATTGCCTTTTTGGCGCTTAGCGGCGTCCTGGAGCTGCTGGGCGATATGGACTACCTTAACCAGTACTATTTACACATCCTGATCATTGTCGGCATGAATATCATATTGGTAGCCAGCCTTAACCTTGTTAACGGCTACTTGGGAGAATTCGCCCTAGGACATGCCGGCTTCATGGCAGTAGGAGCGTATACCGCCGCAGTAATAGCAACTAAAATAGGCCCGCCCGGCTTGCCGACACTTATTATCGCTCTAATCGGCAGCACGCTGGCGGCTGCACTGATTGGCTACCTCGTCGGTCTCATTACATTTAAAACAGTTGGCGACTACCTGGCCATTATTACCTTAGGGTTTAATATGATTATCGTCAACGCGATCCAAAATATCGATTATCTCGGTGGACCCAGAGGCTTCATCGGCATTCCCAAAGCCACAAACCTGTTTATTGTTGCCATTTGCGTAGTTCTTACCTATACCGTATTACGTAACTTAGTCTATTCTGATCATGGCCGGCGATGGATTTCCATCAGAGAAAATGCCATTGCCGCTGAACTAATGGGAATCGATATAAACAGAGCCAAAAACATGGCCTTTACTATTGCTGCAGCCTTTGCCGGCCTTGCTGGCGGACTATGGGCTCAGTACCAGCAGTTTATCACCCCTAAAAGCTTTGATTATATCAAAACCACCGATCTACTGGTAATGCTGTACCTTGGCGGCACCGGCAGTCTCTCAGGTTCAATACTCGGCGTAGTCTTTTATACAGTATTAATGGAAGTTCTGCGTAATGTTCTAAGTATGATTGATCCACGTCTTGCAGAACTTAGAATGCTCATCAGCCCCTTGATTCTGGTAGTTGTCATGCTGACTAAGCAATCCGGACTAATGGGCAACCGCGAGTGGCGATGGTTTAGTCCCCGCAAGGAGGAAAACACTGATGAATCCTGTTCTTAAAATAGAAAAACTGACCAAATCCTTTGGCGGCCTTACGGCAGTAAACGGCTTCGCCTTGGAGCTGGCTGAACATGAAATACACGGAATAATTGGACCAAACGGAGCAGGCAAAACTACGGTTTTTAACCTTATAACCGGGGTCTACCGTCCGGATAGCGGCCATATCCTTTTGGAAGAAAAAGAAATAGCCAACCTCCCGCCAGATGTTATTTCCCGCTCCGGCATCGCCCGCACCTTTCAAAACATCCGGCTCTTTTCTCAAATGAGCGTTTTGGATAACATCAAAGTAGCGCTTCACCAACGCAGTAATTATCGGCTATGGGACGTCATTCTTGGTCTGAAACGCTTTCGCAGCCAGGAAAAAGTCATTGCCAAAGAGAGCTTGGAATACCTTGAATATTTCGGCCTGACTAACCGCCATAACGAAGTAGCCGGCAGCCTATCCTACGGCGAACAGCGCCGCTTGGAAATTGCGAGAGCCTTAGCCACTCATCCCAAAGTACTACTATTGGATGAGCCAGCCGCCGGTATGAACCCCCGCGAAGTCGAAGACTTAATCAGCTTCATTCGTAAAATCCATCACGACTTTGGTTTAGCTATTTTAATAATTGAACACCAGATGCCTGTAATAATGGATCTGTGTACCCATGTACAGGTAGTAGACTTTGGCCAAACAATTGCCGCCGGCGACCCGGAAACAGTAACCAACGATCCGTTGGTAATCAGGGCCTATCTCGGCGAAGAGGAGGTCGAAGAACATGAAGCTTCTGGAAATTAATCAATTGGCAGTTTCTTACGGTTCAATTAAAGCCCTGCACGGAATTGATCTGGAATTAAACAAAGGAGAGATCGTTTCTCTTTTAGGAGCTAACGGCGCTGGAAAATCAACTACCCTTAGGGCCATTTCCCGTATGTTGCCGATTACAAGCGGCGATATATTATATAATGGTACCAGCCTAATAAAATGTCCAGCACATGATGTTGTTGCCCGCGGAATTGCCCATGTTCCGGAAGGCCGGGGAATCTTTCCCAGCCTTACTGTGCTGGAAAACCTGAAATTAGCGACTTGGACAACCCAAAAAAGCAATCTAGCAAACCTGTACTCCTCAGTCTTTGATCTATTTCCCCGTCTGGCTGAACGCAAGGCACAGTTGGCAGGAACCTTAAGTGGTGGCGAACAGCAAATGCTTGCTGTAGGTCGGGCAATAATGACTGATTGTCAGCTAGTACTTCTTGATGAGCCATCCATGGGCTTATCACCCCGGTTATGCAAAGAAGTCTTTCAGGCCCTCCAGGAGATTAACAAGCAAGGTAAAACCATTCTCCTTGTGGAACAAAATGCTAACATGGCTCTTAAAATTGCCCATCGGGGTTATGTTCTCGAAAATGGACGAATAGTACTAACTGGATCAGCAGAAGAATTGATCCGTGACCCCCGGGTAAAAGAAGCATATCTTGGAACACATAAACATGCCCTCGGTGCAAACACAGGGAACTAGCCGAAGACTAAGCTCAACATTCTAATATGAAAAAAGCGTGTCATACCAGACACGCTTTTTTCATATTACACTATTTCCAACTGCTTGCCATAGCTGACGCAAGCAAACGCGGTTTCGTTCAAAACAATTTACGCTTCATCAGTTTTACGTATAATACCAATAGAATCCCCGAATACAAAACTGAATACCCCATGGCGACCACAAAAGAAAAATAACTAGTTGGTTCATCTAAGTCCAAGCTCATTAGTTCCTCTGCCATTAGCGATACCGGCGGCAAAATCCAGGAAAGGTATGTAGCAAATGGATATTCTTTTATTAAAATAATACCTGCCGCAGAAACTGTAAGCAGCGCGACCAGTGCCAAAATAGCCGTTCTCCGATTACTTATCAAGCGAGCCTCAAATAACACTGCCACCGCAATTCCAAGCAAACCAGTCGCACCATGGGCAAGAAATACCCCCACCAGTTCAGGACCGGATATCGGTCGGACAAAGAAATCAAAAATAACCGGATAAACAATAATTATGCTGCTTAAAATAAAACTTAATAACCAAACCAACAAAATCTTTGCCATATAATATCGATTTTCACTTTTAGCATAAAGAATGGTAAGCTGTTGTTGAGTAATTGCTTCTACTTCAATAAACCCTGCCGCTAGCCAAGCCGAAACCAGGAACATTAACGTACAGGTCAAAGAATAATTACTCCCCAGCGAAATTGGTTTATAGGAATATATCAACGCTGTACATATAATAAAAACCACTAAGACTGAAACATACCTATATGATCTAACGTAATATTGCAGCATGTATAGCATCAAGTTTCTCATTAGTAACTTATCACTCCTATTCAGCAGCAGCATTAACAGATTCAACGACTAACCCCATCGCAATAATTCGCGTCAAAATTAGATTACAGGCAACTTCGTCGACATGAACGACCGCAAGTCCCTCTTTAGTAAAAATCCTTCGCACTCCTGCAATCCTTTCCAACGAAGTAATTTGACGTTGTTCCTCGGCTTTAAAACAAATTATCCTAAACCTCTCTTTAGCTTGTTTCGAGCAACTTGATACTTTTTGGTCTTCAACTAAAACAACTCTATCCGCTATCCTCTCGACAAGATACTGCTCGTGGCATGCCAAAACCATCGCTGTCCCTGACTTTTTGAAATCTCGCAACAGCTCGATAAACAACTCCTGCGATTTAACGTCCTGCCCAGACAGCGGCTCGTCCATTATTAACAAGTGTGGTTTTATCATTATGGCTTGCATAACAGCTACTTTCTGCAGTGATCCCTTTGACAAATTACTTAACCTGATTTTTTTCATCGCAGCCGAAAAATTAAAGCTATCACAAAGCTCATTGGCAAGCCTTTCAATATGCGCCTTCGCCAAGCCCTGAATTTTTCCCATATGAAATAAATATTCCATCACAGTAAACGGAAGCTTGGGAAAACGCTCCGGAACATAGCCGATTCTTAACGTATCACCCGTTTTATCAACCTGCCTTGTTCCGCTCGACAGCGCACATAATCCAGCAATTATTTTTAGTAAAGTGCTTTTGCCACAGCCATTAGCGCCGACTACCGACAATACTTGATTGTCAACAATTGAAAGATTTACGTCCTCAAGAATTAATTTATCACCATAACGTTTATTTACATTTCTTAATACTACAAGTTCTTTATTCATATCTTTCCACCTATAATTCAAGCTTCTCATAAATAATACAATAAAACATTTTGAATATCATTAGGCAAAAAAGATGAACCTGTTTAAAACTTATTGTTTTAAACAGGTTCATCTTTTGGTGATATCTTTCATCACAAGACTGACTTATATTAAATATTAAACAACCGCTTAACATTCTCTGTCGTCGCCATAGCCAGCGTCTCAAGATCAATTTCCCGCAACCTCGCCACTTCTTCGGCAACTAGCCTAACAAAGGCAGGTTCATTGCGCTTTCCGCGATACGGGTGAGGCGTAAGATATGGCGAATCAGTCTCAACCAGCAACCGATCTAAAGGCACCTCACGCGCAACCACCTTTAGTTTTTGTGAATTATTAAAAGTTACCGGTCCAGCCAACGAAACATAAAAGCCCAGTTTTAGCACCTCTTTAGCCATTTCTACACTGCCGGAAAAACAGTGAAATACGCCAGATAAACCGTGCCCTTCCGTTTTTACTATTCCCATTAAATCGCCATGAGCCTCACGGTCATGGATAATAATCGGCTTACCCACGCTTCGGGCCAACTCAAGCTGCCGGATAAATACCGCCTGCTGAATATCCCGGGGTGAGTAATCGTAATGATAATCAAGACCAATTTCACCGATAGCCACCACCTTGGGATTGGCAGCCCAAGAGACAAGCTTATCATAATCAGCTTCCTGAACATCCTTTGCATCATGGGGATGAATGCCTACCGCAGCATATATTGCCTCATACCTTTCAGCCAACGCCACTGAACGAGCCGAAGAAGCTATATCTGATCCTACATTAATGAAACCGGTGACACCACGCTCCGCAGCCCTGGCGATTACAGCCTCCTGGTCATCATTAAACTTGCGATCATCAATATGGGCGTGCGAATCAAAAAGCACCACCAACCCCTCCTCTATCCCCTACTTTACTTTACTGCCACTTGGCATGCCATCAGCTGTAACTACCTTTAACAGCTCACCTGACGATGCAGCCAATACCATACCCCGCGATTCAATCCCACGAATCTTTGCCGGCTTAAGATTAACAATCATCACAACATCCTTGCCAACAAGGTCTTCCGGGCTGTAATGCTTAGCAATACCAGAAACAATTGTGCGCTGCTCATCGCCAAGATCAACAGTAAGCTTCAGCAGTTTATCCGCCTTCTCAACCTTCTCCGCTGCCAGCACCCGCACAACGCGAAGATCCAACTTAGCGAAATCATCAATACTTACCTCCGGCAAGACAGGCTGTGCCGCTGGTACTGGCGGCTTTATCTCCTCAATAGGCTGCGCTTCCTTTTCCTCGATACGAGGAAAGATCGGTTCAGGCTTTGAAACCTTGGTTTGAGCCGGTAAAATACCCCAATGCTGCGCATCACTCAGCCTGATAGCAGCTACGTCAGCCGCCATTCCAAGCTGCTGCAAAATACGCGGCGTTGTCTTTGGCATAAATGGAGAAATCAAAATAGCCACAATTCGTAGTACTTCCGCCAAATTATACAGTACAGTATTCAGCCGATCCTTTTTGTCCGGATCCTTCGCCAACGCCCAAGGACCAGTCTCATCAATATACTTATTAGCTCGGCTAATCAAAGTCCATACCGATTTTATCGCAGCATTAATCTCTAAAGCTTCCATGTATCGCTCATAATCGGTAGCTGTAGTGCGAACCAACTGAATTATCTCATCATCAATGGCCTCGGATGCAACAGGAGCGGCAATTACACCGGCATTAAAGCGGTTAATCATGTTCACAGTCCTATGCAAAAGATTGCCCAGGTCGTTTGCCAAATCGGCATTCACCCGTTGAATAAGTGCCTCACGAGAGAAATTGCCATCATTGCCAAGCATAATCTCACGCAATAAGAAATAACGGATAGCATCAGCGCCAAATTCATCAATCAACGCAATTGGATCAATAACGTTGCCCTTTGATTTGGACATTTTATCGCCTTCCATTACCAGCCAGCCATGTCCATAAACCATTTTTGGCATTTCTAGTCCCAACGCCATCAAAATAACCGGCCAGATAATACTATGGAACCGTACGATCTCTTTACCAACCAGATGAATATCCGCCGGCCAAAACTTAGCGAACTTAGAACGATCATCCAGATACCCAGCAGCCGTAATATAATTTACCAGAGCATCAAACCAAACATAAACCACATGCTTAGTATCAAACGGAACTGGAATGCCCCAATCAAAGGTAGTACGGGATACACAC
>JAGGAC010000138.1 GCA_017889635.1 Bacillota bacterium
GTTGTATAATAAAGCCAGAAAGAGAAATAGGATTCAGAAATTGGGGGCGATATAAACTGAAATGTAATTTTAGTGAACGCCACAATTTAATAGGATATCGCTTAACTTTTGCTTGAAGAAGCAAATAGTACAATGAGGATTGTACAAGGATGAGGGAACACAACTTAAAATTGTGCTCCCTTTTTGAATTGGAATGAGAAAATGACAAAATGGGCATTATGAGGAGGTTGCCGTTGATGAAGAAAACGCTTGTCAGCTTAGTGATAATGATGTTTATATCAATGACGGCATCAGGCTCGGTGCCGATAGAAGAAGTAAAGTGGTGTCATTATCCTATTAGTATGACAGTGATGGGTAACGGTGACAACCAAACCGTTGACGTTAAAGCCGGGAATTATTTTAAGGTCACGTTGGAGTCTGCTGCAGGTACCGGGTATAGATGGGAACTGGATAATAAAAATATGGTCTTAGTTAACGCGGCGGAGCAGAATGTTGCTTCGGTGGATAAAGTATTTTTGCCAGGTGGTAAGGTTAGATGGGAGTTTTATTATAAAGTGAATCCTACGGCTTCTGGTCAGGAAACCTTGCGGTTTTCGCTAAGACGATGCCGAGGCGAAATACCGGCAAAAGAATTCTTATTAACTGTTATAGCACGGTAGTTTAATGGTGGAAAGTAATTTGAGGGGTGAAGGGATGAGTCAGGCTATAAAGCTTATCGGGCTAAAATATGAAGATGTGGTGTATTATGCTATGGTTATTAATTTGCGGATATTTGATTCGCCTGCAGCGCGGACTATGACGGAACGCTTATTTTTACAGATATGCCGGAAACTTTGCGGCCGCGCGAGCCTTATGTGCTGGTATATCAGTTTGTACGCGACCGGTGGGCGGATATACAACCCGGTGTAGTATTGAATATTAATGTTATTGTAAAACAAGGTTTGCTAGGCTGGCCCGGAGATGTTGCCGATTATATTGTTTGATTATCCCGGAACGGGAGACGCTTGATGGTGACGCAAGATGCTGGTTCCCTCAGTGTGGTATGATGAATTTTAATTTATCAGTTGACTGCTGGAATATGTAGGAGGGAATCATTGTGAAGACTATTAATACGTATTACAAAGATTACCTTGGCTTGGTTGAATTTGTACAGCAGCATCAGCAGCTCCTAGTTTCACAAGAGAATACAGCGATACTTGTACAGGTTTTTTCCGGTCGCTATGAAGCTGAGTTTATAGAGCGTTTGACCGGGGAGATTTTAGCGGTGCTGCCGTTGGCATATATTGTTGGAACGACTGCCTCTGGTGTGATTATGAATGGTGAAGTAAGTGGGCTAAATACAGTACTGTCTATTTCAGTTTTTCAGCATGCTGTCCTACGGGGCAGAAGTTTTCATAAAGTCGATCAGGAAGATTTTCAATTTGGAAGGCACATTGCTGCTTCTCTTGCCAGTGTGGCAGCAAAAGCTTTAATCTTATTTGGTACCGGAAATTCGTTTAATGTTGACCAAGTATTGAAAGGGATCGAAATGGAGACTCCTCGGCTGTTGGTTATAGGTGGCAATGCGGGAACTAACTCCATGATGAATCCGGCATTTGTTTTCTATAATCAGGATATTGTTAAATGTGGTTTAGTCGGGCTTGTATTAGAAGGCGATGATTTGGAGGCTTATTTATATTCAAATTTGGGCTGGCAGGCTATCGGTAAAGAAATGACGATTACGGAAGTCAAGGGAAGCCGGGTATATACGATTAATAACATACCTGCATATCAGGTTTATCAACGCTATTTAGGGATTGATAAAATTGGTAACTTCCTTAATGTTGTAGAGTTTCCCCTAATTCTTAAGCGGCGTGGAATATTAACGGCAAGGACGCCGATGATTTATTATAAGGATGATTCAATAGGTTTTGCCGGAGAATTTGCAGAAGGGGAAAAAGTCCGACTTAGTTTTGGTGATCAGGGGCTTATTTTCGAAATGATTGAGAAGCTGTGTCAGGAAATTAATCAGCGGGCTGTTGAAGGCATATTTGTGTATTCGTGCGAGAGCCGCCGGGGATTTTTACAGGATTTTGCAAGTATTGAGACCCGGCCACTTCAGAAGCTGGCGCCTACCGCAGGCTTTTTTACTGCCGGTGAGTACTATCATTCAGTAGGAATGAATCAGTTATTGAATGCCACTATGACGGTGCTGGTGTTAGCAGAGCAGGGGGATTCACTGCAAAAACAGGGAAAAATGACATGTGACGGGGTTGGCTGTACTGATACGGTATATTCCTTATATCAGGATAGTATCGCAGGGCGGAGTTCTGGCGTAATGAAAGCCTTGGCTCATTTAATTAATACTGTAACTACCGAACTGGAGCAAGCCAATAAGGAGTTGTATTACATTGGCCTGCATGATTCCCTGACAGGGTTATATAACCGGACTTTTTTTGAACAGGGAATGAAACATTTGGCGAAAGTGGATGATTCTGTTGGTATTATTATCTGTGATATGGATTGTTTAAAGCTTGTCAATGATACATTAGGACATGAATTTGGTGACCGGATGCTTCGGTTACTTGCAAGCATAATGCTGGAGTCTTGCAGGGAAGAAGATATTGTCGCTCGGATTGGCGGGGATGAGTTTGCTATATTGGTGAAGGGCAATGCAGAAAGTGAGGCAGAGGGAATCTGTGAGCGCATTGCAGCAGGGGCGAAAAAAGTCAGGGACTTGCGAAAAGATAATTTGCTTTATCTTTCGGTGGGCTTTGCATTTAAAGAAAAAAAAAGCGCCCAAAGTTTGAGCGAGGTTTTTAAAAATGCCGATAATGCTATGTACCAATATAAATTGAAATATAAAGACCAGGTACGAAATGCAATAATGAAAGGCCTGGACCAGATGAATGTCGATAGGCCGTAAAGGTTAAAGCGGAAAGATAATTCTGGCTAGATATATAGCGAAGGTAAGTGTCACCGTGCTACAGATTGTAGATACCATTACAGAGTGGGCGGCAAAGGTTTGGCAGTTGTTGCACTCGACGGCAATCAGCGCGGTATTTACTGCGGTTGGTACCGAGTATGATATAAAGATTGTTTGTGCGAGAACGCCGCTGAATCCGAAAAGAAATATATATAGTGTTGCAAGTATTGGCCCGATTATGAGTCTTATAAAGACTGAAATGTGAACATCGGTATTGCTAAAATCAAACTTGGTTTTGGTAAGCTGAACACCTAAGGTCAATAAGACTACAGGCACCATTGCATTTTTTAGATAATCTAAAGCCGGCCAGATAATAGTGGTAGTAAAATCAAAATCAATACTCTTTAAAATAAACGCTGCTGGGATAGCATAAATGTTGGGCATCGAAAGCACTTTTAGAAGCGAATCCTTAGATTTAAACTGCGCCTTTCCGGCGTTATAAAAGCCCAGTGTATTGGCGGATATGTTCTGAACCGCCAGGATTACGATCTGGGCGGCGAGTGCTTCATTTAAATAGGGGGTTTGGCCGCCGACAACAAATGGGGGACTGGCAAACACAAGTATTATAAGCGATACGCCGATATTGCCGGAGTTATTAAACATTATTGAGTTCTTAAAAGCATTTTTGAGTCCAACTTCATAATTGCGGACTCTGGCGACAATTCTGCCGATAATATCGTTGGTTATTAGGAGCAGTATTGAACAAAAGAGAACTTTCACCATATCAAGGTTAAGGTTGGTTGTATATAAGCTAACAAATATAAATGCCGGTGAGAATAAGTAAAAAGTTAATTTACTGAGGCTAAGAATATCGATAGTGAATTTTTTGCTTAAAATAAAGCCAAGGATTATCAAGATTAATATAGGTAAAATATTATGACCTAATATATGTAAAAAAATAGCCAAAGATTTTTCTCCAATTTTTTAAAAATTATAGTCTTATTCTGCCACTATTTTTATACTAAGTCAACATTGCAAATTTAGGGGGCTGTTGGCACTAAAAAAAGGCGCCGCTTTTATTGACAGGAAATGTAGTTAGTGATATATTGTGGCTTAAAGGTGGAGAAATATCATCCTTTGTCTTCAACACAATAATATGTGAGGAAGACGAAGGATTTTTTGATATTTGACCATTCTGATGAGGCGCAGTATAAAAAAAGGAAAGGGGAATCTGGGTTTATGAATGGCTTAATGTTGTTGTGTATTGCCTTAGTTGTCTGTGCAAGCGGTTATTTCATCTATGGCCGCTGGCTGGCAAAGATCTGGGATATTGATCCTCAGGCTAAAACGCCGGCTTATCGTTTCGAAGACGGGAATGACTATGTTCCATCTTCAAAATTCACTGTGTTTGCGCATCAG
>JAGGAC010000077.1 GCA_017889635.1 Bacillota bacterium
ATCGATGGCCAGTCCCCGCTCGCGAACAAGCGACTTAGGAATAGGCTTGCCGGTCATTTTTTTCACGTTCTGCAAAAAAGTATCGGTATTGCGAATCCCAATCGGCGTCGGGCCAATGATCGCCGGAATGCCGAATTCGCTTTCAAGATATTCGGCGGTTTGACCACCTTCATAGCGGTTCAATGCGATTGTTCCCAACGCGTCAGCCGTACCGACCAAATCCTCGACCGTCGTATTGCCGTGGGAAACCTCGCGTTGGTCCGGCATGAGTGGAGAATCGAAGCTTTCAATTTCAAAGAGAACAGTCGCCTCCACCTGCATCTCTGACAAAAGATGCTTGAGCGCAGTTACATCTCCGGGATTGACCCAGCCCGTAATCAGATTAAGTTTTCCGTTTGGTTGACCTTTTTTCGCAAAATAACTTACAAAATCCTTGACCGCAACATCATAGCCACTCACCATACTTCCCTTAAAGCTAGGCGTGTGAATCGGAATAAGATGGACCTCCCGTCCGGCATACTTTTCTGGCAAAAGCTCATTATTAAGCTTCAAAGCTACACCATCGACATCATCGCCAATGACTTCCGTCGAGCAGGTTGTGATGATTGGTATGACTTTCACATCCGGATACCGCATCAAAAGCACATCGACCGCTTCTTCGACACGATGGGTCGCGCCGAATACCGCCCCGTCCTCATGCAGCGAGGACGATGCAATATCGAAACTCTCCTTGAAATGCTGTGAGAACAACAGGCGGACAAACATAACGCAGCCCTGTCCTCCATGAACAATTCCAATACAATCCTTTATTCCAATACTGGCATACTGCGCGCCACACGGCTGACATGTAAGTAGCGGATTGATAACGCCCGCACGCTCTTTTTCTTTCACTTCACAACGCATAGCATTACTCCCTTTCTTTTTCTGTTCTGCATCCGCCAATTCTAATCCTTACTATTTAATAGTGCGGGTCATTAAGCTCTTCATTTAGCGATCCGGTAATGGTTAAGTAGTCCATACGGTCTTTGAGCCCCTGCATCAATAACTTAATCTCCGCTTTGTCCATCGTAGCCAACCATAGATACCGGGTTTTAAAAGCATCAGCCAAGCACACGGCATCTACCCAATAACATTTGTCAGTCGGAGTTCCAGTTTCTACAGGTTCGCCGCACAATAGCTGCATCGTTTTCGTAAGAATTCCCTCGTTCTGTTTCTCGCGATCCCAGGAACGGGAGTGAAACTGCCACAAACATTTTTTCATAATATAATCTACCAGTTGCCCAATCCTATCGTTCATCATATCTTCCATAAATATCATCACCTCCATTAAACCGCAGCGCTTTGTTTGGGCGATGTTAAATCCGGATACGTCTTGCCCCGCAATTTGGCAAGGCTGTCATATTTACCTGTATACTCTCTCAGCTCGCTTGAAGAAGTAACCTCTTCACTTAAATTCACATCAGAGATCATTTTCTGGGTTAAAAATTTTGTATCGCTAGATATTTCATCCTTGCTGATATCCACAAAGGCCAGCTGATGAATCGGCGAATAAATAGCGTTGTAAATATCACGTGCAAACCTTACCCAGCCTTCATACCCCTTCCATGGACCATTGTGATACGCATGGGCATTGAGGTAAGGAATCCGCAGCTTTTTGGCAACCTCGCCCGGACGCTTGCCGGTGAAAATAATATCAGGCTTCAGCATCTCCATCGCTTCAATTCCTTCAAGCTCATTGGGATCGTCAATAGCGAGCGCCCCTTCTTCACACCGGGAAATCCCTTTTTCCATGTCACCCTGATGACCGAATTTCGTATATACCGAGACGACTTCAACCCCCATCTCTTCATGAATTACATGCGCCCAGTGCCAAAGCTTGGAGCCGCCCGGCCAGAGACACACTTTTTTGCCTTTCAGGCGTTCTTTATACCAGTCGAGTTCCGGTTTCCATCTGGCAGTTTCTTCATCGATAATTGCCTGAGCTCGATCTTCGATTCCGAAGAATAAGCCCACCTTTCTAAGTGATGCCGACAATGGTTCGAAGCCAAACCCGTCGATATCAAGTCGCGGCGTCCCATATCTTACTTTAAGCTCGTTGCAGATGTACTCAGCCGAACGCGCACATTCGAGTACGTTAAGGTGTGCTCGGTGCATTGCTCTAAGATCGTCGTAAGATCCGTTACCGGTAAAAGTTGAAAGAACCTGAATCCCCATTCGCTTGAAATAATCCACCATAACTTCCTGATCACCCTGAATGTTATACTCGCCGACGTAATTGATGACATAGTCGCTGGTAATTTTTGGTTCAACATTACCAACCTTCTGATTGATCCAAGCAATATTAATTTTATGATGTCCTCCCGACTGGCTCGGTCCCCCAAACCCGGGGGAATTGCAGACAAAGATATCGACATCAGGCATTTCGTCCATTACTTCTTGCGCAATTGCATTGATATCGTCTCCAATCAGCGCGGAAGCACAGGTTTGGTAAAGAGTCATCCGTTTGATATTGGGGAATGCCTTAAATGCTTCAATAATATTCTGTTTGAGCAGTTTTTCAGCCCCAAAGATAATATGTTTCTCCTTCATATCTGTCGCATAGGTGTATTTGAGCTGAAAGTTGTCGTTATCGCTGATATAGCGTTTTGTTTGCCAGGTATCGTAGGTACATCCAACCGGGCCATGACTCATATGGATGACATCCTTCATCGGCGTACCAATAACATGCTTTGCGCCGCAATACGCGCACCCGCGTTCCGAAATCGACCCTGGAATTGTATTAAGGTATCCAAGAGGCAGGGCTGATGTCAAATCCTCACCCGCCCCCTTTATAACAGCGTGCTTTTTCCTTTCGGGAATACACTTGCTGCATTTAAACTCATGATATGGCATAACTTATTCCTCCTTGTATTGAACAGCATGATCAATTCCCGCCGCAGGCGCTTGAGTTTCCTTTAATCAGCAATACCGTATTTTACAACCATAGCCTCTAAGGCATCCATACTCAGCGGTTTCGGAATAACAAAATTCTTATTTTCAATAATCTTGCGTGCTAATTCACCATATTCTTTCGCTTGGTTGCAATCAGCATCATACTCAACAACTGTCTTTTTGTTAAATTCGGCTTTTTGAACGATATTATCGCGTGGGACAAAATGAATCATCTGGGTGCCGATGGCAGCAGTAAATTCTTCTAAAAACTCTTGTTCCCGATCAACTTTACGGCTATTGCATATGACCCCTCCGAGCCGAACGCCGCTTTGCTTGGCATATTTAACAAGACCTTTGCAAATATTGTTTGCGGCATAAATCGCCATCATCTCACCGGAAGCAACGATATACACTTCCTGGGCTTTACCATCACGAATCGGCATTGCAAATCCGCCGCATACTACGTCACCAAGTACATCAAAAAACACAAAGTCTAAATCCGAAGTATACGCTCCGTTTTTTTCCATCAGATCAATCGCTGTGATTACGCCGCGACCTGCGCAGCCTACTCCAGGTTCAGGACCACCGGACTCCACGCAGCGAATTCCCATATATCCTGATTTTACAACCTTATCAACAGTAATTTTTTCTTCCCCTTCATCACGCAGCATATCCATTAATGTTTTTTGATTCATCCCGCCAAGAATAAGCCGGGTTGAATCAGCCTTTGGATCACAGCCATGGATAAATACCTTTTGATCGTAAAAATGGGCCATTGCTGCTGCTGTATTTTGTTGGGTAGTAGATTTCCCAATACCGCCTTTACCATAAATCGCAATTTTTCTTGTCATTGTTTTAACTCCTCTCAAATTTACAAAAATTTAGTACTACTGCTACAAACCATTTACAGTTCATTTTTACCTACTGATATTAATCAAGGCGTCTATTTTGCATACTTTTCCAAGCACTATACTTAAACACACTTTCAACCATTAACAGTATTTCTGTACCTCCATCTTTATTCTTCCGGTCACACAGCTGCGTCGCCGGTTTCACCGGTTCTGACCCGAATTACATCAGAAATCGGTAAGACAAATATTTTCCCGTCACCGACTTTATTATCGGTTCGATTTACAGCGATAATTGTTTCGACTATTTTAGCTACCTCTTCATCATGCGCTAAAATAGTAAACAACCGGCGGGGAAAGAATCGTGTCCCATCCAAAAATTGGGTAACCATCTTTTCAGTCTTGCTATCATCGTTCGCTTTACTAATGGCCAGCAGAGTTTTCCGTCGTTCTGCAATAACTGACAGATCCTCAACCAGTCTGCCGCGCCCCATCACTTTAATGGCAGTAAAACCAGCCACCCCCATTTCCACCAACGCCCGCTTGCATCGTCATCCCCTCCTATAGGCCTGTAGCACCGCTGGAAACAGTATATACTTCATCAATTGTGCTGATAAAGATTTTACCGTCACCAAACGATCCCGCACCACTGCTCTTGGCATATTTGAGGATAAGTGCCACAATAGCTTCTTTATCTTCATTAGAAACCGCAATCATAATCAGCGATTTAGGAATTTCATCATACACAACATCCAATCTACTCCTTCATTTTAATTAAAAGCTGTAATCCCCCCAGCTCGCTTAACCTAAACCCAAGCTCAAGCCCACCATATTCTGCTTTTAAATCCTGCAATCACCGTTTAACCCACAACCCCTTGCCTAACCATTTTGCTAAAAGTAGGCTGGTAGTAACTTCGCCTTTTAAAAGACTGTCGATCAAGACTTCCGATTTCCTGTTTTCCTCCTCATTTGCCAAAGAAATTAAATCAGCCTTACAGACAGATCTTAATTTGTGATCGTTTTTTCTTCCGCCTGCTTCGAGCGCCCCCTTTTCCATAATATTGTTTTCCTCCATATTTTTTCTTGAAAAAAGAAAACTAGGTTGTTATAATGAAAGAAAGGTAAATTAAATAAACCTAGTGCCACTGGGAATAGAAGATTTGCCTGAGCTTCATGGGTATTCGTGGTACTCATGAAGCTTTATACTGTATCCTTAACAACTCTATACAACCACCTCCTTAAAATATCAGCCACACCAGACGCTTCAACACAACTCAGTTTTAGCATTGCACTCAGTCTATCAATTTTCCTAACAAAAATAGGTAAACTGAATAAACCTATGCCACTGGAAATGGAATATTTTTCTCCTGGTCCTGAGCTTGATAGATATTCGTGTTATCTATCAAGCTTTATTTATTGACTATTTAAAACAATAAAAAAATCAACTAACCGCACCTCAATACGGCTAATTGATACCCCTTTGTACCTGAACCACAATTTACTATTTACACATAAGATATACCAAAACAGGACTATAGTCAATATCCTTTTTAAAAAAATACAATCATAAACCAACTAAACAAAACTCAACCCAATATTAAAAACCATTTTAGTTGGTTTTATTTAGTTTTAGTTAGTTTGATTTCAATGTAACACTTGCAACAAACTAAAAACAGCTATATACTAAACATAGAATATAGCTATTACACAATGAAGTGCCGACACGGAATACAGCCGTATCGGTATTTTTTTTGGGGAGGTGCTTATCAATGTTAGCTCCAAATACTGCTCCAGCCACAAACCCACTGCAATCCTTTAGCGGGTTACGATTCCTCCTACTTGAAGATGCATGTTCGTTACCCCAAATCAATAACGAAGCCTCACCTGAAGCAGCCTTCGTCACCCCTGCAATAATTACGCCACTCCACCGTCAATTAACCGCGCTTTGCCTTCACAATCCATACTGGAACGACTTTCGCATCTTGAATCACTTTCAAAAGCGCGGAATAAAAATGAGCATTGAAATTCTAGCACAGCTGAAAAAAGAATCTAAACTCGACGACCGGGAAACCATCTGCAATACACTAATCCGCCTGTCAACCCAAGGTGGCCTGAAATTGAACTCTCGCCAAATCAGTTATATCGAACGCGCAAAACCAGAATTTCGCGACCGCGACCTACAATCCACGCAACCTGGAGAACTAGTTGTGTACGGACGGTTATTCGGACGCGGAGTTGGCGAATTCGGACGAGTATATCTCCACACCTTTATCGACATGTACACCAGGCAAGCTTTTGGCAAATTGAGTCAAGATAAAAGCATAACTGCGGGATTTGAAGTCCTTAAAACAAACATATTACCACCCTATAAAGCTCGCGGCTACGCCCTGGATACAATTCTGCATTCAATCCAGGACGCCAACGACCTCAAAGAATTTAACGAATTAGAAAACTCCTCTGATTTTTCCTCTCTTGGTCTGCAATGGCTTCCAACCCGCCGTACCTTCGGCGTATTTGAGAAATTAGAACGTCACTTAGTTCAAAACAGTTTCTTCGAAAATGCCCCAGATCTTTTTGCAAATTTACAAATTGCTTTTGAACGCCTCTTAGCCAGGTACAACGCCAATAACCGCTTGTTTGCCAGGCGCACACTATTAGACTACTAGGCAGCCACTATCATTAAATCGCCTGTCCAAAACACAACTAATTCATGCTTCCTACAATTTTTAGCAAGCCTACATAAAAGCGCAAGCAGATCACTAAATCAGTGAACCCGCTTGCGCTTATTTTTGTTTTTATAATCAGAATTAACCAAACAGCCGCCTTAAAATTAGCCTTACTTAATTACCATCATTTCAGTCGATTTTACCAGAGCAGTAACCTTATCGCCCGGTTTTAAATCCAAATCTTCTACTGAGTCAACAGTTATCACCGATACCAATTCGTCACCTTTATAATCCATAACTACTTTTGCCATTACTGCACCTTTAATCACTTCTTTGACTGTAGCCTGCAGTTTATTTCTTCCGCTGATTTTCATATAAATCCCCCTTATGTAAAATCTTGTTTTATTATAGCACAAATTTATTTTTTTATGCAATACCACGAGTTTATTTTATTTAATGTTTTTTTTTTATTTATTTATTTAATTTCAATAGCAATCGCCAGTATAAACTTAATTAAGCATCACTCAATGTTCCCATGATATAGGTTGTGTTATGTTTTATAAGCTATTGTTTTGTATAATTACCAATTATATCGCTGACCATTCATCACTTAACAAACAAATAACCAAACATTAACACTCCACGCCTTGTTTCATCTTACAATTAACCTAGATGACAATACATGCTAAACACAAGGCAAGGAGAATTTATCATGCTTAAAATGCTTTTAAAATTCGCCTTAATTGGATTAACCGGCGTTGGAGTCAACCTTATTACATACATTACGGCTCTTTCAGCAGGCCTAAGTTATCTTCTTGCCGCCATTATGTCATTCACCGTCGCTGTCACCAGCAACTTTATCGGCAACCTGCTCTGGACCTTCAAAGGCCGAGCCCCAAATAAACCTACCGGCGTCAAATACTTTACGTTCACAGCCATCAGTGTAATCAATCTATTTGTTAATTTAGCAATTCTCCATATATTAATACAATCATTTAAAGTTGACCAAACAATAAGCCAACTATTGGCTATTGCCGTGGTCAGCTTTTTTAATTTCATCCTGAATTATCTTATAACCTTCAACGAACCATCAACCAAACAAGACCGGGAGGTAAGAAAACCATATGAAATTAGTCATAATCCCAACCTATAATGAACGCGCCAACATCAAAAAACTGCTGTCGGCAATCTATCAAGCCGTTCCCGACATTCACATTCTCATTGTCGACGACAATTCCCCTGACGGAACCGGCGAACTGGTTGATAATCTAGCAGTATTCCAATATACTAACCAGCTATTTGTCATACACCGCGAACGCAAGTTGGGGTTGGGAACAGCTTATATCGCAGGCTTTAAATGGGCGCTTTGTCGCAATTACCGCTACATAATGGAAATGGATGCCGACCTGTCACATAATCCTGATTATTTAGCGCATTTTTTCAAAACCAGTCAAACTTTCGATCTAGTCATCGGCAGTCGCTACGTCCCCGGCGGCGGCATCCGAAACTGGGGTTGGACCAGAAAATTTCTCAGCAAAGGCGGCAGCCTCTACTCTCGGCTTCTTCTCGGCCTGCCGATCAACGACCTTACCGGTGGATATAAATGTTTTCGGCGCGAAGTTTTGGAAGCACTTGATCTTGATTCAATACGCTCAGTCGGTTACTCCTTTCAAATCGAAATGACCTACCGCACCTTTCTTCATGGTTTTACAATTCAAGAAATCCCCATCATCTTTGACGATCGGGCTGGCGGCAAATCTAAAATGTCCGGCGGCATCTTCCGGGAAGCGCTGTTCATGATCCCTCGCCTCAGGCTTGCCAAGCAACAAATTTTACGTCAAGAAAGCGCCCAGAAGACAGCCGCGCGAATACGCGAATGTCTTCTTACCTCAGAAAGGAGATCATAACTTTGGCTTACCTCCCGCCAACCTTAGTTGTGCTGCTATTAATTATCCTCAGCACCTTATTAAGACTAATTTTAGCCGCAACAACAGGCTTAGGCGTCGACGAAAGCTACGTTGTCTCAATATCCCGCACCCTGAGCCTCAGCTATTTCGACCATCCGCCGCTCCACTTCTGGCTGGTCTGGCTAATCACTCATCTTACCGGCAGTGAAGCCCCGGTAATTGTTCGTTTGCCGTTTATTCTGCTTTTTGCCGGATCAACTTGGCTAATGTACCGGTTGGGACAACAACTGTTTGGCAATTGGGCCGGAGTTTACGCCGCAATATTACTAAACATCTCCGCCGTTTTCAGCCTCAGTTCCGGCACTTGGGTATTGCCTGACGGGCCGCTATTCTTCGCCCTGCTTGCCGCCGCCTTGACTCTTGACAAACGCCTCTTTAAATGTTCCAACAATATTCTCTGGTTGCAATTTGGACTTTGGCTGGGACTTGGCCTCCTATGTAAATACCACGCAGCGTTCCTATTTTTAGGAGCCTTGCTTTATATACTCAGCACCAAAAAACAGCGTCATTTACTATTTACCATTGGACCATACCTCTCTCTATTCGTAGCTGGAATATTGTTTTCCCCGGTATTACTCTGGAACGCCGCCCACAGTTGGGTCTCCTTCGTTTTTCAGGGCAGCCGGGGATTGGCCCACGGCTTCTATCCCCAAAAGATGCTCGCCAATATCATGGGCCAGGCAGCCTGGGTGCTCCCCTGGATATGGCTGCCGCTTATCGGCTCGGCCTGTTCGGCCGCCTCGCCCATGATAAATAGCCCCGAAATTTCGCCCGGTCCGCGAGAAACTCGCCGCCATTTTCTGCTTTGCCTGTCAGTCTTGCCGATCCTCTTCTTCACGGTTGCCACCCTCTGGGGGGCACAAGGCTTATTTCACTGGCAAGCCCCCGGCTATCTCTTTCTCTTCCCACTGCTAGGCGAAAAAATCGTCATTGCCATCAAGCGCGGCAGCCGAAAAACAAAATGGTGGCTCAAAAGCTCAGCCGCAACCTTCATTATCCTTGTAACCCTTCTGGCAAGTCATACCGCCACCGGCTGGCTGCATACCGTCTTTCCGCAGCTGTCGGCTAAAAACGACCCCACCTTAGAAGCACTTGACTGGCACGATATTGAAAAACCATTATCACCCCACGGTCTATTGAATGCACCGGTTGGCTTTATCGTAACAAACAGCTGGATCGACGGTGGAAAAATCGACTATGCTCTTGGTGGACACTTGCCGGTTCTTACCCTAAATGATGCGCCGCACCACTTCGCCTTCATTCATACCCTGTCCGATTACCAAGGCCAAGATGCGCTTATAATCGGTCAACCAAAATATATTCAAGACGCCGCACAATATCAGCCATATTTCGAATCAATCACCGCCTTAGACAAAATTCCTATAAAGCGCAACGGTCATGATGAAATCGAACTATCCGTATACTACGCCAAAAACTTCAACGGCCAATTTCCTCTCCCGTACGGAAATAACCTCACATCAAAATGATCAAGGAGGCCAAATCATGAACCTGCAAATTCAGTCATCTATCAAAAGCATTTTTAACCTTACCACCTTAACCGCCCTAACAGTTGGAACAATCACCATCATAATCGTTTTTTCCGTTACCGGTGTAAACATTTGGCTTCATCCATTAGCAAACTTTCTAAGCGGTACAGGCAACGATATTTTTCTCATCGCCACCAACGCCCTAATTATTGGTTGGGCCTGGCGGAAAAAAATCTACAGCCTTATTCGCATGACCTTGTATTTGGATGCTTTAGTTGGTATAAGCGTTCAAGCAATAAAACTCATTGACCTTCCACCCTGGACACTCCGCCCGACCGGCACGACCGGCGGCTTTCCCAGCGGACACGCCACCCACAGCTTCGCCATGGCTTTTGTCCTTACCCTTATATTCCCGCGCTTCACTTGGTTTTGGTACCTATGCGCCGCCGCCATATCCTGGTCTCGGGCAGAAACCCTTGCCCATAGCGATTTCCAAATCGCTGCCGGGGTAATTTTCGGAATATCAATTGGCTTCATATTAACCAGACGCTGGTTACGTCGTCCCGAAGCCGTAATAATTTCCCACCCACGCCCAGCTTCAATTACCCCGATTGCCTCCAGCGACACCTTGGCCACCGAATAATTACCATCATCAAAAACTCTTACCACTATCATATTCCCCCCCTTATCCAACATTATTAGGCAAGCATCACAAAACCGCGCCTCACCGGCGCGGTTCCCAATTAGTTAGCATCCTTCAACCATTCTTTCAGTTTTGAATATCTAAGCTTGTTTTGCCGTTTACCTTTTATCGCCATGCTTAGCGCTTTTCTCTGGCCGACTAAAATTACCAGCTTTTTGCCTCTGGTTACTCCAGTATAGATTAGATTGCGCTGTAACATCATAAAATGCTGCATCATTACCGGTATAACTATTACCGGATATTCCGAACCCTGACTTTTATGAATTGTACAAGCGTAGGCCAACACAACTTCGTCCAGTTCATCGAAATCATAGATGACCTCTTTTTCTTCAAAATTTGCTGTAAGCTCTTTATCCTCAATATTAATGCTTGAAATATAGCCTATATCGCCGTTAAACACTTCTTTGTCATAGTTATTTTGAACCTGCATGATTTTATCACCCACGGCGAAGGTCACCCCAAACCGCTCTACTCTTTCAACCGCGTCCGGATTTAATACCTTTTGCAGCTCAATATTCAGCATTTTCGCGCCCATACCGCCGACATTGACTGGACAGAGTACTTGGACATCTTTTACCGGGTCATAATCCCAGCGTTTAGGAACCCGCTCTTTCACAATCTGAATAATCTTCCGCATCCCAACCTCAGGGGTTTCAGCATTTACAAAAAAGAAATCGCCCTCAATATCGTTAGAAAGGTCCGGCATATCACCTTGATTAATGGCATGCGAATTAGTAATAATCTTGCTGGTCTTGGCCTGACGAAAAATCTCATTCAACGTAACTATTGTCACACGCTCTGATTCAATAATATCCATTAAAACCTGTCCGGCACCTACTGATGGCAGCTGATTAACATCACCGACTAAAATTACCGACGCATCAGCAGGAACAGCTTTTAAAAGCGAATTCATCAACTGAACATCAACCATTGAAGTCTCGTCAACCACAAGCAAATCACATTCCAGCGGATTATCACTGTCACGTTTAAACCTGCGTTCCGCCGGGTCAAACTCCAGCAGCCGGTGGATTGTTTTCGCTTCCATCTCTGTTGATTCCGCCAACCGTTTAGCAGCCCGTCCGGTTGGTGCGGCAAGCAATATCTTAAGATTCTTTGCGGCCAATATTTTTATGATCGAGTTTACAATAGTTGTTTTTCCAACCCCCGGTCCACCGGTTATAACTAAGAACTTTGTTGTGATGGCAGTTTCGACTGCCCTCTTTTGATTTTCGGCTAATGAAATATTCAAAATCCCCTCAATCCAGGGAATAGCTTTTTCGCCGTCGATCTCATCCCATTTTACACTTCCCTGCGAAAGCAACCGCACCCGTTCGGCAATTGTTTTCTCATAATAGTGTAGGCTGGGAATAAACAGACACTCTACTCCGCCAATACTGTCGGCTATTACCGAGCCTTCGTTGATTTCGCTTTCAGCAGCCTCTCCAATAATATCAGCCGATATATCCAGCAGTTCAGCGGCCTTAGGAATAAGCTCTTCTTTCGGAAATCCGCAGTTTCCATTGTCCACCTCTTCAAACAAAGCATACCTAATACCAGCCCTGGCCCTGATAAGCGAGTTCTTTTCGATGCCTATCTTCTGGGCAATCGTGTCAGCGGTAATAAAGCCAATACCATAAATATCCTGTGCTAAACGATATGGATTTTCCTGGATTAACTTAATAGCATCATCACCATAGGTTTTATATATTCGTACCGCCTTTGAGGTACCAACACCGTTAGCATACAAAAACACCATTATTTCCTTGATTTTTTTCTGCGCTTCCCATCCCTGAATTATTTTAGCGCAGCGTTTCTTCCCAATACCGTCAACCTCTAACAACCTGTCCGGCTTGGTTTCAATTATCGCAAAAACGTCTGTGCCAAAAGCACTTACCAGGCGCTCGGCATATACCGTTCCGATACCTTTAATTAATCCTGATGCCAAATATTTTTGTATTCCCTCAATACTAGTCGGCGCAGCCGACCTAAGAGTACTCGCAGATAATTGCAATCCATATTGCGGATCATTCTTCCATACGCCACCAGCCTCGATAAACTCACCGCTGGCAATTACCGAAGAATAGCCGACAACAGAAACTAAATCACGATACCCCTTAACATTAACCCTTAGTACACAAAAACCATTATCCGGATTATGAAAGGTTATCCGTTCAATAGTTCCTTTAATAAATACCTTTTCTACCTGAGATTTATCAGTCAAAGCCGATTCATTCATATTTTGTGCATCCTATATTTCTTGATTTAATATTACAACCCAGCCCCCGGTAGTATACACTCAGTTTTCACTTCTCAAACTATTCCATTAACAACTTCAGCATATAAATTAGTCATTCGCTGATCAACCAAGCGTTTGTATACTCTATTATAATACCACAATTTCTATCAACGGCTATGGCAAGTGTGTAATCTTACATTTTAAACCAACAGCAACTAATATAAGTGAGCCTTACATGCTATAGTAACTGAAATAAAAATGGCCTCCGAGTTAAAATCCTCGAACGCCTGTTAACCCATATTGCATTTATTTTTTACTCCTTATTCGCTCCCCCGTGCCATTTCGATATAATAAGCCGCCATCCCCCTTGCCAGTTCGGCGTTTTCTCCTACAACCTCATTAAACACCTCCGCCAGTTCCAACAGTTCTGACAAAGTACTTTTTTCAACTAATTCTTCATTTCTTTGCTTAGCGTAATAATAGCCTTCCTCAAAATCAGTCATCGCCTTTTCTGCTCTCTCCTTATCCAAGTACATTTTCACCTTAGTCACATCACAAGAATCTCAACCACAACAACTCTCAGCCAAAACACCAAAACCGAGAGCAGCTATCCAACACACCGGCCCTCATTTATTTTTTCACCAACGTCCTCTGCCTAATAACTTCATTCACCATCCCAGCATCAAGCGATTTATTACCGCAAGCGGACTTGCAAGCACAACAGGACCAACGACCGTTAACAATATACAATTTAGTAAAATACTTATATTTTTCATAACCGGCCTCTCTCCTTTACCATATTTGATCTTTAATTACACATATAACCAATTTATATCAAAATTCTTCCTTTTCTTCCATAATTATTGTTTTAAAAGGAATTTTCCGCGACTATAAAGATCTCCACGCCCCCAAATACCAAATCGAGAACAAACGTCCAACACGTCAGCCATCATTCTATTTTTTGCGCTTCAATCTACAATATCTCTAAAATAAACCAAACTTACAATAATAATGGCCCACTGAAACCATTACAGATTCAGTGTGCCATTATTATATTGGGATATATTTGCTGATGTTTTAGCACTATTCCATTAACAACTTCAACATTCTTTCACGCTTGTCAATAAATTGCTTAGTAAGCATATAATGCTCTGTAGCTTCATATTCGACACTTTCTATCCCCTTATCCGATACCTGTAATATCTTTGCCCCTGGATACCCCATAATAATCGGTGAGTGAGTCGCAATAATAAATTGTGATTTATCCTCAACCAAATCGTGTATTCGCGCCAACATCGCCAGCTGACGCATTGGCGATAAAGCCGCTTCCGGTTCATCCAAAATATATAATCCGTTGCCGGTAAACTTGTTCATAAAAGTTGCAAAAAAGGCCTCGCCATGAGACTGCTCATGCAGAGATTTTCCACCATAATACTTACTAACACCATACGCGTCTATTTGAGTTGCCACATTATAAAAAGATTCTGCCCGCAAAAAAAATCCGTTTTGCGGCATTTTAATTCCTTTAACTAACCGAATATGCTCATATAACTCCGAATGGGAATCATGCGTCGAAAAATTAAAATGGCGCGTTCCGCCCTCCGGATTAAACCCCCAGGCAACAGCAACCGCTTCAAGTAGGGTTGACTTCCCTGAACCATTCTCGCCAATAATAATCGTAACACAAGGATCTATTTCCAATGAATGCAAATCACGAATAAACGGCAGAGAAAAAGGATATTTCTCAAACATCGCTATACTTATTTGATCCCGCAGCAATTCTACAGCGTGCAAATATCGTTCCTTCATCGCAAGTTCCATAATCATCTTCCTCTTGTTTATTCACTACAACTACGGAAGGTCTATTGCCACTTCATGCCTTAAACTTTTCAATAGCCTGTTGTAGATCTTCCGCTAATTTAGCGAGACTCTGGCTACTTGCTGCCACTTCTTGCATAGAGGCTGATTGTTCTTCGGAGGCCGCAGAAACCATTTGTGTATGACCGAGAGCATTTTTGCTAATATCATCGATTACTTTCACTTCTGTAACAATATAATCGCTTTGATCAGCTATCTCCGCTATTGCAGACGCAACTTCTTTAAATTCTCCTGAAACCTTTGCCACGAGATTAGCAATATTATCAAACGACTTACCAGCGGAAGTAGCAACCTCAGTCCCCTTCGTAACTTCATTGGTACCGGCATTCATAGCTACAACAGCGTTACTAGTATCAAGCTGTATTTCACCAATTAAGGAAGCAATTTGTTTTGCTGCTTCTTGTGATTGTTCGGCAAGTTTTCGTACTTCTTCTGCAACTACCGCAAATCCTTTGCCATTTTCCCCAGCTCTGGCAGCTTCTATCGCGGCATTAAGGGCCAGAAGGTTGGTCTGTCCGGCAATACCTGAAATAGTGTCAACAATTTGCCCTATTTCTTTAGAACGTTCACCCAATTTAGAAACAACTATTGCCGAAGTATTAACTGTCTTTTCAATGCTGCTCATTTGGTTAATAGCTGTAGCAATAGCTTCTAATCCTTCCTGCGCTGCCACTGCCGTTTTGCTCGTAGTACTATTAGCAGTATTAGTACTTGCTAAAACATTTTGAATACCTACTGAAATTCGCTCAATCGCTTCAGAAGTGTTATCAAAAGCTTTTGATTGTTTTTCTGCTCCACTTGCTACTTCCGTAATTGAAGAAGATATTTGAACCGACGCCTGAGCAGTCTGTTCCGCAGTAGCTGTAAGCTGTTGTGCTGACGAAGCTACTTGCTCGGCGGTAGATCGAACACCTAATACCATCTGCCGAATTCCTTCAATCATTGTTCCAAATTCTCTGGTTAATGCACCGATCTCATCTTTAGAAGCTCCTATATCTGAAAAATTTAAATTACCGTTTTTCATATGTTGGATAATAGCGGTTATAGGATTTACAATTCTCCGAGCTAATACCATTCCAAACCCAATGCCAAAAAGCACCATTACTAATGATGTAATAAGTGTCATCAACTTAACTCGATTGAGAGTAGCTTCCGCTATGGTCTTTTCGTTAGCTGACTCTTCTTCTTTTAACTTCACTAATTCATTAAAAACGACTTCCAAGTCCTTTCTGGCTTTACGACCTACCGAGAAAGAAAGCTGTTGGGCTTCTTGTGGTTTACCAGCATAATAAAGGTCTATCGTCTGAATATTGATGTTAGTAAATTTACTGTGAGCATCGGCAACTTGAGTCAATAATTCTTTTTCCTTTGAAGAAACCATTAATGGCTCAATTTTATTTATCCTCTGTTTTATTTGTTCCGATTTCTCAAGTATCTCTTTTTTGAACTCTGGTGAGCCTGTAATTAAAAAACCACGCTCGTCATTTGCTTGTCCAGTAAAATAGAATTGAATTTCCCGCAGAGTAGTTATTGCGGTATCCGAATTATTGATAATCTGCTGATAGTGCGTCCTTATTTCATTTAAACCATATAAAGTCGTAATTGTTACAATAAAAATAAGAGCTGAAACAAAAATATATCCTGATACGATCTTTGTTTTAATTTTCATTGAATCCTCCATTATTTGACTTATATTTACCATATTTTATCTTAATGTTTTTTATGGTAAACTGCAATAGCGGAATTTTCCTATCAATAAAAGAATTACCCTGATAACTGCTTTAAATCTCAATATGATTTCCTAATGAAAAAAATCGTTGATCATGAGATATGAGGATAATGGTGCAATTACTTATTTCCGTTTGGATATTTTTTAGTATCCTAATTGCGATTTCAAAATTCATTGCCGAAAAGGACTCATCTAACAATAATAACGGAGCCTTCCTAAGAATGGCTCTGGTTTGAACAAACTGTTACCTTTATCTAACTGTTCTATCCAAACCTGTTTGGCATTACTAATATTGTGAAAAAGCTTTCTATAAATAGTTTCAATTGTTTTTCCTTCTAACCTATTTAGGCTGTATGTCAAAATACATTGGGAAACAAAATACATTAAGGCAATAAATCCTATTTTTAATAAGCTATATTCAAAACATAACAACAAACCGATTACTCCATAATATTGTAAACAGACTAAAGTTCTTAATTCTCACTTGAACTCACTCTTTTTTCTCCTTCAATATGCAATAGTTTTACCTACCGTCACTGCCAGTTAATTGGAAATGAACAAAGACACAGCCGGCCCTGTTGGTGCTGTGTCTTTGTTCATTATTTATCTTTGCTCAAGTATAATATTCTTTCCGCTTTTTAACGGTTGTTATAATACAATACTGTTTTTTTCATAAGTAATTCTGTTTTTGAACCAGGCTTAACTTTATACCAGCCATTTTTACTTCCATTCCCACGATTAATTAGTTTTCCGTTGTTATCATATACGAAATAATCTAATTCTAAAAAATTCAAATTATTTGTTCTAAGATTACAATGTACTAGAATATGGCCTTTCTTGGGTACATCATATCTATGCCAAAAGTTTAGGTATTTATCTCCCTCTTTTCCATAAGACTTAATTGTCGTAGTTTCGACATATACACCGTTATTAGGTTTACCTTCAATTAAATGCCATTTTGCTTCTGACGCCAGGGCTAAAGATGTTAATGCAAATAAAAACAAAAATGTTAACGCAACAATTTTTTTCATAGTTTTCCTCCTAATATAAAGATACAGCCTGTTTAACCACTGCCGTATCGTTTGAATTAGCCCTTTTAAATGTGTTTATCAACAATATAAAAGGTGGCAACAAACTAAACTATATCACAAAAGTTCTTGGATGCTATTGAAAAGTCGCTTATGAATTAACTAAGGTTTTGTACCTAAACTTAATGGGCTTAAATGAATCCAAAAATGGACCTACCGACATTTTTTTGTCGAAAGGTCCATTTTCAGACTCCAAAAATTTTACCTTGCAGGACGCAACACTGCCCTATCCGGTATGTACCGCTCACCGTTTTCCTGTACTTGAGAAACCCTCCACAACAGAGTGCCATCATTTCGAAAAGTCAAATACGCCAAACCGGTCGCATTACTGTACCCACTCTTCCAATGTACAACATACCCTGACTGGCTACTTCTTTCCCCTCTAATTGAGATCTCGTCCATAGACGAATCACATCTATTCCCGTTATTAGCCCAAGCAGAATGGCTGCCCCAGACTTTGTTGCCTTCCCGCCACAAAGTCAGCGAAAATCCACTTTCCTGTGCTTCATACGTCCACTTACTGACAGACGGCTTTGCAAATGCCACCATAGACTGCATAAGCATTAAAATACCGAGCATCGCTATAATGAGAATCTTCTTGTTCTTCATTGTGTACACCCTCTCTTTCAAGAATATTACGACGTAAATTGCGGCTCGCATCAATATTTTACTATAATACCCATTTAATTCCCAGTGAAAATGCCGCCTAAACTAACGCATGTTCTTCAATATAAATTTCACCCAAAATAATAGTTCTACTCAACGTTCATGCAGCTCTCGATCTTACACGAAATATCTTAAATAAACATAAATATTGCAGATTAAAATAGACAACAGCATAAGCGGAAATGCTACTTTTAAAAACTGACGAAACTTAAGAGAAATGCCATTTTTTTCTGCAATTCCTGCAACAATTACATTAGCCGACGCTCCAATAAGAGTTCCATTTCCACCGAGACAAGCGCCTAATGCTAAAGCCCACCATACAGGCTCTAAATTTAAACCAGACATTTGCCCTAATTCCTGCAACATGGGAATCATTGTTGCTACAAACGGTATGTTGTCAATAAAGGCTGATGCAATAGCAGATAACCACAACACTAGAATAGATGTTTCCATTACCTGTCCGTGCGTAATAGACAGACTCCATTGAGCCAGTGCTGTAATCACCCCGGTAGATTTTAGCCCTCCCACAAGAACAAAAAGACCAACGAAAAAGAAAATGGTAGGCCATTCTATTGTCAGCAGAATTTCCTCCGGCTCCTCACGACTAACCAACAGCAGCAGCATAGCACCAGCCAATGCGATAGTTGCTGATTCTATATGGAAAACTCCATGTAACCCAAAACCGATAATAGTAAGTCCCAATACTATCAACGACTTTTTTAGTAACTGCCAATCATTAACTTCGTCTTTATAATTCAAGCTTAAAATACTTAGACGATTTTCTTCGTTTACATGCAACTCTTTTCTATATAGCAACATTAATATACCAATCGTAATTAAAAGAATTACAAGACTCACCGGGGCTAGATTATTTACAAACGCATTAAAACTTAGGCCCGTAGCACTGCCAATCATAATATTGGGAGGATCACCAACAAGCGTAGCTGTCCCTCCAATATTAGAGGCAATAACCTCGGATATTAAAAAAGGAACCGGATTTATACCCAGCTTATCCGTTAATGTAATTGTAACAGGTACAATCAACAAAACGGTAGTCACATTATCCAGCAACGCTGATGCAAAGGCTGTAATTAGAGAGAGAAGTGCCAATAACCTTAGCGGATAGCCACGGGTTATAGTAGCCGCCCATATCGCAACAGCCTCGAAGACACCTGTCCGGCGCGTAATAGCAACAAGAATCATCATCCCGACTAATAGTCCCAAAGTATTAAAATCAATATTGTCTTTGACTGCCGCTTCTTGACTTAAAAAACCCAATAACAGCATAATTATGCCACCGACCATAGCTACAACCATACGATGGAACTTCTCCCATATTATCATAATATAGGTAATAACAAATATTGCAATCGAACCATAAAAAGCAGCATCGTGCATAAAGTCATCTCCTTCTAATTAATATCGAACTTAGTTCGAGTCTTACAGTCTGTTAACAACAAAAAAACAAAAGGAGCCCTTGGTGACAGGCTCCTCCATAAACTACAAACATATTCGATTGATATTAGTATATCCTTAACATTATTAAATAGTCAATTCTAATTTTTTTCTGTCACTATATTGCCAATGATAGCGCCAATACATTCATCGCCTGCTCCCGCGCTTTTTGAAATCCTCTTCTATGCGTTCTTTCCAGTTCGCTGTTATGGGGCGGCTGGCTCTCAGGAGACTCACTGCCTCGCTTATTACTGCATAGTTCAGCGCCGTTCCCTCACTGTCTGCATTATAATTTGTCGCCATGTCTTTACAGATGCCAAAACGCTCCGCGGTGGCAATAGCGTCGATGTTTGCGCCGAAAAAGATAAACTCCCACCCGTACTTGCTTTTTTGATGTTCAATCATTCTGCGCACTTTATCATAGCTAAATTCACAGCTCGCGTTTTCCATACCATCTGTAGTTATCACAACCATCACATGCTCAGCACGTTCATCTTCGGCAGTGTGCTTCTGGACATTTCCTATCTTGTTGATTGTTTTACCCACCGCGTCAAGCAGCGCAGTATTACCGCGCACATAATACTCCTTGTCCGTTATAGGTGCAATGCCCCGTAGGTTAATACGGTCATGCAACAATTCGTACTTGTCATCAAACAAAACTGTGGTTATGACAGCCTCTCCATCCTCTTGCTTCTGTTTTTCCAACATAGCATTATAGCCGCCGATAGTATCACTTTCAAGACCGCTCATCGATCCGCTTCTGTCAAGAATAAACACCAACTCAGTCAAACCCTTTTTCATAAATGTTATCCTCCAAATCAGCATTTACCGTGATTTAAGGATAACATTTTGCATCTCCATGTTGGTCGCATGGCAAGCGACAAAGTGCTTAAATTTGGCAACCATGCTAATTCCCCAGCAAGTTTTGGTCAAAAGCAAACAAAGCCCCCACCGAAGTGAGGGCTGGTACCTTCAAACCATTCTAAGAATAGTGATCAGAGACTTTTAGCTATAGACTCCACTTCAGAAGCGGTTACCGCTAAACCCTGCACCGTAGAAGAAATCTCTTGTGTCGCTTTTGCCTGACGATCACTGATTTCGGCAGAAGTAATAATGCTCTTAACTACTTCCGCTGTATCGTTATGTATCTCTTGCAAAATCTTTTTAATTTCATTGACTGAAGTAGCACTATTTACCGCCATTTTGCGTATTTCTTCAGCAACCACGGCAAACCCGCGTCCGTGCTCCCCGGCTCTGGCTGCTTCAATAGCAGCATTAAGACCTAATAAATTAGAATTAGCAGCTACATCACTAACAAACTTTAGTATATCATCAGTCTTATTGATCTTAGTCAATACCACTTCACTGTTGGTTCGAACCTTATTCAATTCATCCGCTAAATTTGTCGCTGAAGCCTCTAACTCCTGAGTAGTTGCACTCATTTCCTCAGATGTTGCAGCAATAGATTGTGCTGTTGAATATAGACTTTCCTGTGTTTCCATATTCTCAGTAATAACCATTGCTCCAAGCACTTCTCCATTATCCCCAAATATCGGTGTAGCATTTCCTTTGACTTTAACCCCAAGTACTTCTTTAGGCAAAACATAATGAATAGTCTCACACTTCTCCATACATGGATATGCAGCCGATTGACTAGGTAACTTGTCTTCCCCGATTTTCGCCGGAGGAGCTTTTACAAAATTATTTGTAGAACCGCCGACAAGTATGCCTTCACGATTACAAACAATAACTATGCAATCAATAGGATTTGCTCGCTTAATTAAATCAATACTAGCAACTGCTGCTTCCAAATTATTCAAACCTATTCCCCCTGAGAGTCCTTATTGTAATTTTTCTAATATTCGATCCATATTGACTAATTCCCCTGACCATTTTTCACTTCTTATTGACCAAATTATTCAGGCTCGCAAATCACCATTCTTCCTGCCCGCCCCTAAAATGGCAGAGTCTTACAGGCTGATAACGAAATAAATTTCATAAACAAAAACCTCTACTGAAAAGTAGAGGAAATACAAAAATTAAACTTCAACAAGTTCTCAATTGACAAAATAATTATTTACCTATTTTATAGACTTGTGAAATATAATAATTAAGCTATTAACATCAACAATCCTAAAGCTACACCAACAACCGACCAATACTCCATTCTAATCCAAAAAAGCGAATGAGTTGAAACCACTCTGACTTCTTGCCCTGTTGTAGGATCAAGTAATATACGTTCGCTATTTTTATTGAAATGCTTACCAGCAAACCAGTTTAAAATAGCGGCAATAAACATGGAAAGTGCAACCGGCCAAGTATGTCCCCTTGAAGCTCCTTGACCCCAAATAGCATCAACTAAAATTTGAATTACTATCGTACTTACCACGGCTATTACTACAGTTAAAATTCCTTTGCCTCTCCATATTAGCATACTTAAATACCCCTATATATTATTTTTTAGCTTTACTAAAATTCTATATCTTGTTTGTAATTCCTCTTATAAAACTTCAAACGGTAAGTATCATTGAGCCTTCCGGCAAGCTGGTTCGTTAACCGCCTCCACCTATTGTATAAGTGTTAGCATCCAGGGCAAAATCGACATTTGAACTCGCTACAGTCACAATAGCCAAAATGGATAAAAGGTGACAAATGGGGACAGTCCCCATTGTCAACAGTTACTCGCAGCCAAGCCGCTTAGACTTGGCTTGCGTCCTTGCCTTCTACCTTTGTCATCAGGAAAATGATGATTCGCCCCGCCTTGGCACTAACCCTAATACGATCGCCGACGGAAAAGCCCAGTTCTTTCATCCAGCTTCCCTGAAGCCTAATCATTGGCAGCCTTTCGCTGCCGCGATACATGTAGGACACGGTTAAGATCCGCCGTTCCTTGTCTTTAGGTGCCAAAATATATTCCCCCTAATTTCGCGCGGCCTGGCGGTGCCGCCGATAACGGCAGCACCGGAGCCGGCTTATTAGGTGAAATTAAAAAGCACAGTCAGGTTTTAGCTTATAGCTAACCTACACTGCGCCTTGCTTCATCGTTTGCAATGCAAATAACAGACCGGTTTATTGAGCAAAATAAAGACAAAATACCGCCTGTCTGCTCTCACGTGCTGCAATTCAAATTCGCATATAGCCCCAGCCTGCCTCCATCATTAACAATCATCTATCCCCCCTAACATACCACCACTTGCCTAAAAAATGGTAAAAAGGTATAATATAGATTGTCGTCATGGGCAGCTAGCTGCTGCGTGTAGGTGCCTTGTACACCTGCATGAGCCTGTGAGTGTTCCCGCACTCATAGGTCATGGCGATTTTTAATTTCCACCTATTTCTAATTATAGGCTTATTTTACAAAGTTTGCAAGTACGGAATGAAATATGGGGGAATGGGGTTTCATCCCCGGCCACATACTTTACAAGAAAAAGCCAATAAGCTTTTTACATTTGTTGGCTTCCGTAAATACTTGAATTATTAGATATTTCACTCTTCTAATTTTACCTTTTCCACTTTTACACCATAGTCTTCTCCTTCAAGATATTTTAACACAACTGAATCATTGTCCGACCAATCAGCCAATTGAATTGCAGATGCTGGAACTACAGTAGGTGAAAAGTTTCTAATTATTTCTTTATAATAGACACTTTTATCAAATATATCCGAGATTATAACCTTACCTCGGGCACAAGTTATAACTTTTCCGTGTTTTATTGAAAAAACGTTTGTATAAGGATCAGATAATTTATTTGTCGTTATTGAATAGAAATAGCTATAGTTTAATGGACTCCCGACGCTAATTAAAATCTGCATTATCCCATCATCTCTCATAACTATTATTTTTATCACTTCGTAATATTTTTCAAAATTAAACTTCGAATTAGCATATACCTTTGAAACGCCAAAAACAGATATATTGTTTTGTTTCGCAAATTCAGGGTACCAAAGCAGCGAAGCGATTACAAATATCACCTGTAAGAAAGTTAACCAAGTTCGCACTTTAATCTCCTATCGATATTTATAAAATTCAAGATCATCATTTTCCGGCCCCGAAACATTTACTAAATCAAGAACATCAAAATTCCAATCTGGTGTTCGCGAGTACATTCTAGGGTTCTCATTAGCTAACTGTGCTTGAGCCTTGGGACTGTAATATAAGACTGCTCCACCAGTAGAATCCGCTTTTTCCCTATTATATACAGGAAGCACAACTTTAAGCAACTGTTCAAATCTTTGATTAGAGCCATCCCTGTTATTGAGATATTGAACTGCTTCCTTATATGGTGCATTTTGATATGTATAAGCATCAAAACCCGTGTTTCGAATTACTGAATCTCAGCAGTGAAAGCCTCACAACATCCTTTACTTCCTGGCCATCCAGCACGTAGCTAAGGTGTCGGAGAAACCCATCAACTCGGTGTTTCACGACTACTACCGCCGGAAGATAACCGAGGGCAAGACCAAAACGCAAGCTCTAGTGTGCGTCATGCGCCGCCTACTCAACAGCGTCTACGATATGATGAAGAACCGGACCCCATACATAATACCTGATCTGCCCATAATAAAGCCGTGTCACGGCAGTGGCTGCAGCCTCCGTCATTTTGCAGTGAGTTTTGCGAAGTTTTGCAGAGAGTCCCGCAATTAAGTATCACTGTCCATTAGAATCATCCAATTCCGCTATATAGCAATGGTCAAATTGATGCTTTTTGAAGACAGCCAATACTTTTTCCGAAACTACTAAAATGGACCTTTGGGATAAACAAAAATCATCTCCCGACCAGTTTTTAAAATTATCTCCGTTAACTTCCACTGTCCCTTGTGGAATTATATGCCTAAACTTAGGCAAAGTTCTTCCGGGGTATAATTCTTCAAACTCTTCTGTTACCGATGTCTCAACGTCAGCAAAAGTATATCCTTTTAGTTCACTTCTTTGTATTGAGTCTGCAAGACTTTCAGTAATTATGAAACATGGTGTTGTCTCAAGAATTTCATCTCCCAGCCAGCCGGAAAACTCGTAGTGTAAATGGGTTACTATTGGCCTCTCTCGTTTTGATCTTACATTATTGAGATTAGACACAACGGTATTTTCGCCGAATCCTCCAGCAACCTCGGGTTCTAATCCGTAAAGTTTCAAAGTATTATTCACTCCTTCTGTATTATTCTATTGGGGGATTGAATAAATTTCCGTACTTCATATCAAATTCTCGGCTTTTCGCAAGTAAATCCTCTTTTGATGGAAACGGGTTTTCCCTATAAAACTCGTTCCATTCCTTTCTAATAGTAGATAAATGCAGGTCTGAATTTAATTCTTTTGGTACCCCTCTAAGGTTATTATAAGCATTAATCTCTTTTTTAGTAAATAGACCCATTGTCTCGGGCCTTTTTAATACCTGCTGCTCAACACTATGATGGACAACTACTTTCCCCTCGAGTTCTGGATGCCGTGTAAAAAATGTAGTTCTATAGTTGTTACTAGACTCTTCTGCTGCAACCTTGACTCCCTTCACAGCTTTACTCGACCCCTTAAAGATGTTACCTACTCCCTCAGTACGCGGATTTAATAACTGCATCTCTGTAAACCCAGCAAACAAGAAAGCTGTACCAAAGGCTACAGCTGGATTGTTTTCGAGGTTGATTTCAGGCTTGACGACTTCTAATGCTGACTTAATTGTTCTGTTATAACCTTCTCTATACTTCTGGATATAATTTGTCTGTTCATAATAATTCCACAAATCATCCGGATGCGCATGGCCTGCCGCGTTAACCCTCCAACGTACTCCATTATCATTAATCTCTAAATGATAACCATTTACCCTATCTTGATAACTTAATTCTGCATCGACAAAAGCTGGATTAGTCGGTGAAAATCCATATTGAAATTCTATTCCTTGTGTCTTTCTTAGCGTATTTCTGGCATATTTTAAATCATTATCAACTTTTATTTTCGAGGCACAAAAAGCAAGTAGCCGCGAATCATATTTTTGAATCTTTAGCTCCATTTCCGCTGGAGTACTGCTATTGACAATATCATTAATTATATATTGATAACTATCATTCCAGGCTTTCAAGTCAGCCTCTTGTATCCGGTCTGTCATATAGTCATCTACTTGTTCTTTGCTCCATTCAGGGTGCGCCGCCTGTGTTGTTCGCCATTCCTGGTCATACCAAGCCGCTCCAATTCGACGCGTCATTTCATCATATACTTGTTGATCACTCCAGTTAGGGTTATCGCTGCGTATTGTTCGCCACTCTTTATCATATTGCGCCGCATTGATTTCATCTTGTGTCATTTGCTTACCAGCCGCCGTTGGTTGTGACAAATAAGCTCCAACTTCGGGAGATTCCCCTGATTGTTCTTTGCGTAAAGCTTCTGTTTGTTCAGGCGTTGCATCTCCTGTGCCTGATATCCATTGTCCAGCGGCATTATCTTCGAATGATGTTTGAACTAAGCCTTGCCCCCATTTACTAGTAAAATAGTTATAACCAGCTACAACGTAATTAGCACCATCGCTAAGCCTATCTCTCCAATACCCCATTGTCCTATCCTACCTTTGATTATTACTCATAACCACTTTATCTTGATAAATAAATTAAAACCTTTCCTAAATATCCTTGTTTCAAAATTGTCCTCATAATTTTGCTTCCCTTTTAGCACAAAACCCTTTACTTATTGTTTAATAAAACAAGTAAAGGGTTTTTGTGCTTTCATTTTTAATGCTAGTCCACGCTTTTTACTCCAAAGATTATACTTACGCCACAGCATACGAGGCTTTGCTATTAACCAGCGTTGCTACGATAATGCTATCGCCTGAACCACCGGAATAAAACGCTTTAAACGGCAGGTTGATCATGATCCCTTTTTCACTTTCGATGCCGGGTGAAGTTTGCTGAAAAATTAC
>JAGGAC010000078.1 GCA_017889635.1 Bacillota bacterium
TATAAATGCGGCATGACTGTTGAGAAACTGGCGAACAAATATTATTTATCCCCCAAAACGGTCTATAAGATATTGTCCATGATGAAGAATAATAAATGAGCTATAAAAGGTGACATGGATTAAAAACGCCATGTCGCCTTTTTGCTTCTGAATTGTTTAGTAGGGAGCTTTTATAAAAGGAGAGGGGTATAATTTATACTATATAAAATAATAAAGCAAATAAAGATAAGGAGCAATTACAATGGAGTATACTAAAAGCCAAAAGTACAACACCCCCGAATTACTTGCCAAAATCATGGGGCCTAACCCTTTCAAATTGCAGGAAGAAATGCTGCAAAATCATAAAATTCCTGCTGGAAGTCTTGTCTGCGACCTCGGGAGTGGACAAGGACTCACAAGTATTATGCTCGCAAAAGATTATGGCTTCACCGTTTATGCCGCCGATTTGTGGAGTGACCCGCAGGAGAACCGTAAATTCTTTGATGAAATGGGTCTTACTCGTGAACAGGTGATACCTGTTAAGGCTGACGCTACCGCCTTTCCCTTTGAGAAAGACTTTTTCGATGCGGTGGTTAGCACTGATTCCTATAACTTCTGGGGACGCGACCCAGAATACTTGGACGCAAAGCTGTTACCTTTCGTCAAAAGTGGCGGTTATCTTTACATCTGTGTTCCCGGTATGAAAAGGGATTGCCATGATAATCTCCCGGAAGAACTGCTCCTTTCATGGACACCAGAGCAGCTTGCCTATCTGCGTGATATCACCTATTGGACGGAAATATTGAATAATAGTCGGGGTGCTGAAGTCATTTCCATTTACGAGATGAAGGGAAATAATGCAGAGCTTTGGGCGGATTGGATAAGGCAAGAAAATGAATTCGCGGTAAATGACCGTAAGGCGATCGGGGCTGGCGGTGGGAAATATTTAAATTTTATTGCCTTCGTTATGCGGAAAAAATGATGGAATTTGGTACTATTTCCGATATACTAACATCATTAGTGATTCCTGTCGGCCCCACCGGAAATAAAAAACCGCTAGGTATACGCTGAATATGAGAAACTAGAGAACGGCGGTTTTGAGAAAATCAAAGTCGCCGTTCTCTAGTTTCAGAAGGCTTGGTTCGATGCGCCCTTTTTATAAGACGTGGCAATAAGGAGAAATGTTGGCATGTTTTATTTTGCCAATATAATCCAACGCAACAGGCTGCTAAGTAAGGATAGCGGCCTAATGTGAACCAGCCCCCGCCTCCTGGCTGGCGTTTCCCGCCTTTCCCCATTCATTTGATATTAAAGAATTTTAGATGTGACCCCAAATAGGCTGTAATGGATATTTTGTGTTTACCTTGGATTCATAAATCCCCGGTGTCTTGACCCACGGTCGGATATACCGCGCATGACTCAAGGCCAGTATGGTTTGCTATTTCTTCACTGTTAGGGAGACTTTTACACCCTTTATTCTTTGCCGGTCTCCCAGCACACACTAGGGTATGAAATCCGCATTTTGTTAGGAAGGCACCTACTATGGCTTGTAAAATTGATACTCTTGGGAGCGAAAATCTTGGTGCGTTGTGGTATAGTAAATATTGTAAGAACTTGCGATTAATTTTATTCACATACGATTAATCGGGAAAGGAGGATGCAATATGATTCAATATAAAAATTATCATTGTTTATGGAGGAGTCTTCCTCAATAATAGATGGAGGAAAAATGATTAAGCAGAATTTATTAATTGAGAACATACCCGCTATTCTTTGGGGTGAAAATAGCACTAAGATTATGGTAGCTGTTCATGGAAACATGTCGAGCAAAACTGATGTGCCTATTGCTATGCTTGCGGAAGAGGCAATTCCGTTAGGCTATCAGGTGTTGAGTTTTGATTTGCCGCAACATGGAGATAGAAAAGAAGAAATAACGTTATGCAAGGTTCAAAATTGTGTTCAGGATCTTTATATGATCATGGACTTTGCTATTAGGCATTCAAATCATATTTCCTTGTTTGCTTGTAGTATGGGCGTCTATTTTAGTTTGCTCACATATAAGGATGTTCCCATACGGCGAAGTTTGTTTTTATCGCCGATTGTTGATATGAGCCGTATTATTGATAATATGATGACGTGGTTCAACGTAAGCGAGGAAAAATTGCAGGCGGAGCAGGAAATCCAAACGCCTTTAGGACACGCTTTATACTGGGATTATTATTGTTATGTTAAAGAAAATCCAGTTGATTATTGGAATAGTCCTACAGCCATTCTTTATGGGAAAGAGGACAATTTTTGTGAATTCGACATCGTATCGTCCTTTGCAACCAGATTTGCTTGTTCGTTGGCTGTAATGGAAAAGGGAGAACACTATTTCCATACACCAGATCAATTAAAGTTCTATCGAGAATGGCTAAAAGAAAATTTACAGTAATACAAAAAGACTGACAATAGATGTCAGTCTTTTTGTATGAAAGGCTCTGATATACTGTGAGTTTTTTTCAATCAACAATAGTGTTTGTAGAACAATTTATTGATGTGATGTTAAATGAACTCCGCAACGGTATAGAAACTGATATTTGAGGAGGCAAAATCAATCTGATTAAGCTGATTAATCTGATAATTTAATTTAACAACTAAGTATAGTTTGTGGCAGTTTTACTGAGTTTGACTACACATAGATATTTAAGAATAATATTAAGATATTTAAGATCTAGATTAAGATATTTAAGTTTAATGATATTTAAAATTAAGATATTCAATATTGAGATTAAGATATTTAAAGACAGCAGTATTCAAAAAGCCAACTTAGAGTCGTGTATAAAACTGAAGTCTGTTTTCCTTATCAAAAGAAAAAAGACTTCAGTTTTATACACTAAAAAATAAATTATTAATAAGAATAAATTATTAACGAAATAGTCTGCTTGTAATTACAATTTTATCCATTATATGAAATTTCAGCCACTATTTTTACGTCCGATAATATCTATTATGTTAACTTGATTGGATAATGTAAAAACGAATTGTTGGTTTTCAGCCTTTATTACAAATATTTATATTTTGCTCCTAACCCTGTTCCTTCCAATTCAAAACTATAATAAGGGCAAATGGATTTATCCTGAATAATACGATACATAGAATATAATTGTGGTAGAAACACCTCCCAGTTTCCCGTTTCTTCTGATGCATGCCGGGCCCATATCATACCGCTGTCTTCATACTGATCTCCCTTTGGATGTAAGGGAATTGCCGATGACATTCCAATAACCCCGGCTTCTGATGACTGCCATTGATGAACACGATATGCTTCTTTTCTCGTATTTTCCGGATCATAGGATTCTTCTTTTCCTTCCAAATTAAAACCCACTGCAACAATAGCATGGTCATACTTTAATACCTTTCTTACGTGTTCCGGAACTTTTGATACATCGTCTAATCTTATGTATGGTGTAATTATCTTTCCATCATTCCATTTCTGTGGTGCACGATGAATAGAACCTATTGGTCCCACATCTCTTGGATTAATCATCCATGTCAAACCAATATGCTGATTTGGATGCCATAAATTATCACATTTTTCCATATTACACCAAAACCAATTTAACATTTTTGAGGTGACACATTCTAATTCCCAGTCTAAGTGTGTACCTGTTTCATCTTGTCTAATTTCTTTTAACATTGACTTTCTCCTTATGATTGTACTTTATTAAAATTATATCAATATTTATACCGGAATAGAAATTCCAAAAAAGAGCATAGATTAATTCATTTTTTGAATAAACCTATACTCTATATATAAATAAATCTGCTTTATTTTTCTACATAAAATTCTTCTACAAACAATTCAATTGCCTTATTATTATGATTACGGTTCCATACAAGAAATATTGCACCTTTAGCATTAATTGGAAATGTATATAAGCCATCCTGATATGTGCGGCATAAGGTCTTATTCTCCCTAGCCAAACGAGTATTACATACTGCGCATAATCTGGATTTTACTGGTCCAATTTTAGAATGATTCTTCGGGGTATAATGTTTTTTTTGGTTTTTCTTGTCCTTTGTTTTTTCGAGCATATGGTCTTATCGCTCCTTCTCTTTCCCCCACTGCTTTGTAAGCCGCTTCACGTTTAGCTACACTCGGGGAATATTCTATTAATTCCCATGGACTACATTCAAGAGCCGTACAAAGTGCATCTAGGGTTTGCCACCGAATAGCCTTAGGATCATTCTTAATAAGCTGCATCACAGCTGTATGAGAAACGATAATTCCAGCCCGCGTTTCCAATAGTTCCAATAGTTCTTGTCCTGTCCATAATCCTTTTTCAACCATTATTTGTTTAAGTTTCCATTTAAGCATATAATTAATTCCCTTCTAGTAGATGAGTCAAGTGTCCTGTCGTTAAATTCTTGAGCTGTTCTTCGAAAAATTTTGCACTTGGCCTAATGTATCTTTGAGTAGTTGCAAGCATACTATGTCCAAGCATATACCGAATTGATTCAACCTTTCGGGGGTCACGCTCGTAAAGGTGCGTTGCAAATGCTCTTCGTAAGTCGTGACAAGAAAATTGACGAAATGATATTCCGTTATCTCTAGCTAAGTTTTGTAAAGCAAATAACCGTTGTTTTATAGTAGCTAGACTTACTCTTTCACCACGCTCAGAGAGGAATAGCGCTGGCTCCCTATCTGCGCAAGAAAACTGTGCTCTGCAATACTTAAGGTAGATATCTAAAATTTGAGAAATACCATGCAGAACTATTGGAACATAACGTTCACGTCGCCCAGAACCTTTTGTTCCTTTCCCGAAACGGACATGTATTGTCTCATGGTTAAAAAATAAATCTTGAACGTCAAGCATACGACATTCATTCATACGTATTCCTGTGTCATAAATCAATCGAAACATTGCGTAATCTCGTTGAAAAACCAAAGGTTTGGTTGCATCCTCTGCATAATTTCTAACAAAGCAAAAAAAATTACGTAAATCTTCAACTGTTGGAATTACACGGTCAATTGCTATATCATCGCTTACATGGAGTGGCTTAAACCAGGGATCAACCGGCTGAATAAGTTTAATCCCATACTTCCAATCTATTCTTTCCACAGGCTTTCCATCCTTCATCTCGAGTGCAGTTTGCGGTATCTCTGGATGTGCAAGCAAAAAAGCGTAAAATTTACTGATTATGTTTAAGTATCCTCTTCTGGTCGAAATGGCAAGTCCTTTATCAACCAAAGCCTGGTGAAATGCATTAACATCTTCAATTCTGACTTCCCACCAATATTTATTTACAGCATCAGCAAAACCATTTAGTACTCGAATAGCCTTATATATTGTGTTCTCCGAATGATTGCGCAAAACACAGGATTGCTTATAGTGTTGTAACAATTTTTCATGATCTATCCATTTTTCTGAATCAGGTGATTGTGATAGTGCTTTCGCATCAACACTATAACTACTTGATACTAATAGCTGCAATATGTATTGCTTTCCCACATGACTTCCTCCTATCAAACAATTGATTATATTATATAATCAATTGTTTGATAATACAACTTTATCCAATAAAAAAGCGAGCCGCTCCAATATAAAAAGCAGTCGCTCACATTAGCTGGTTCCGGTAACGATAATTCTTAATGATTTCTCTTATTATTAGTTTTGTTTTTTCGTTTCTGCAAATATCTCAGATATTTAATCCACAAAGACCATTGGCGATTTACTGGTTGTCCGGTTACGAACGCTTCAGCCTTATCAAAAGCATCTTCAATTATAGCGTCATGAATCCAACGAATTCTTAGAGGCCACCAAAGTTTAGCCGAGCCCTCCAACTTCATATGAATTTCGTGTCGGATTTGCGTAATATTCTGATTGATTTTCTCAACAAAAAAGCCATGGGTTCCAACGAATCCTTTAGGAGAATTAAACCTAAATAATATACTTTTTCCTGGTTCATATGATTCTATAGTATAACCAATTATACTATGTCCTCCAACAGCACCCACGCTGAGAGGTCTGTCAAAATGAATCGGTGGCCACTTTTCGTGCGGCCATAACAAGTCCTGCTTTGAAGCAAGACTATCTAGCAATGACCCTACAATATCTGCTGGAGCTATTAAATTTCTTGTATGTATATTTGTTATCATTCTAAGTTCTCCTCCAAACCCAAACATTAAGCTAAAAGACCGACCGACTATATTTTCGTCCGCTAATTTATTATATAAACACTACTAATTAAATAATCATTATATCTTAAATAATCATTATATCATTTCTACCAGAAAGTTTGGCGTCAAAGTTGCCTATAAAAGCTATCGCATTAGGGATGGCTTTCATCCCTAATGCGATAGCGCCATCCCTATTAATCAATCCTTCAAAGCTTATAGATTACTGTCGAGTCACATGGATGGTTACTTTGCCACTGGTTCGATACTTGTATTTAACCCCGCCGGCGTCTTCGGTTACCACCGGATTCAAATGTGCCGACAGGTACAGGCGTTTCCGGCGTCTTTGGTTTCACGGCTCCGGCTTTCACGATCCCATCATACTTACATGGTGCGAAACATTCTCCGCAACGGGTGCATTTTTCCTGGTCAATCACATGGATTAGTCCATCGCCACCAACTATCGCTTTTTCAGGACAGGCAGTTATACACGCCGTACAGCCCTGACACTTATCCGGAAGGATATGGACAGATATATAGGCTTTGCAAACCACAGCAGGACATCGTTTCCGCTTTATATGCATATCCCATTCATCTTCATATTTCTCCAGTACAGTCAAAAGGTGCCCTGTCGCATCCCTAGCGATCTCGCAGCTTGAGTTGCCTCTGATCATCTGAGCAAGCTCAGTCAGGAGTGCTATATCTTCGCTTTCTCCTTCGCCGTTTGTTATATCTTCGATTATTTTGTATATCTGTTGCGTTCCTTCGCGGCAAAACGTGCACTTCCCGCAAGATGCCCGCCTAGCTTCATCGAACAGTGTTTTCACCCAATCGACACTACACAAGTCATCAGCCTTGTTTTCAATCACTGCAGGATTAACGGCAAGTGCGGTTTTCTCGCATGTTATCTTCATCACTAGACCACTACTTTCCTCTGTTATTTGTACTTGTAATCTGCCCAGAACTTAACCTTACGCAAATCAATGCGCAGATCGCACTGCAAGCAACGTCCTGCTTCACGGCATGCCTTATTCTCATCCAATCCCAAGTCAACTTTTGAGAAGCTGCATTTTCTGCTTTGTGCCTCTAAAACTTCCGTTTCTTCTCGCTTCTGTTCAGAAAACCCAGCTATCTTTCCTAATTTCTTGTCCATTACAGATCGCGATACCAATTCTTCGCTTATATTTCCGTCGCCGCCTAAATATTTATCTATCTCGGATGCAGCCTTCCTGCCGCTGGCTACTGCCTCTATAACGACTTTAGTCCCGTATATTGCATCTCCGGCTGCGAAGATTCCGGTTTTATCCGTCTCTAGTGTTTCTGGGTTTACTGCCACGCGGTTTCCTCTATTAAGTTCGACACCAAAATTTTCATCTAAATCTGGCATTTGGCCGGCAGCGAATATGACCGTATCTGCCTCGGTTATGCTCTCAGAACCTTCAACTGCATCTAACTGAAGTTGGCCATCAGGTCCGAAAGAAAAGTTGTTAACATCAATATGTTTTACTCCGGTTATCCCGCTTTCACTGCCTTCGAGCCCGATGGTGGATTTGGAGTTCTTTATGATTACCCCTTCTTCTTGGGCTTGGATTACCTCTTCTTCGTCAGCCAACATCGCATCTTTCGGCTCCAAACAGATTACCGTTATGTTTTTGATACCTAGTCTAACCGCTGTCCGTGCGCAATCGAAGGCCACATTTCCCCCGCCAATTATAGCGATCTTATTGCCTAAGGTTATTTCTTTCTTCAGGGATGTACTAGCTAAGAACTCCAATGCGGTATATACCTGTTTCTGATCAGAAAGGTTCATCGACAGTTTCCGGCCCTTATGTGTGCCGACTGCTATCAAAACAGCGTCATACCCGCTGTTTTTCAGTTCCAGGGCTGAATCGATCTTTTTGTCGGTAACGATCTCAACTCCCATATTCTCTATGAAGGCGACCTCAGCTTTAACTACCTCTCGCGGCAACCGGTATTCAGGTATACCCACAGTCATCATACCGCCCACGACAGGAAGTTTCTCATATACCGTGACGGCATGGCCTTTTTTAGCCAGATAAAGAGCTGATGTCAATCCTGCGGGGCCGGCACCTATTACCGCAACTTTTTTTCCGGTCGGGGCCTGTTTCTTCATTGCTTTGTCTTTCCATATTCCGTCAAGGTCATTTTCCACCGCAAACCGTTTGAGGCTGCGTATTCCAACCGGGCTGTTAAGTTTCGAGCGTTTGCACGCTGTTTCGCAGGTATGGTTACAGACGTATCCCAGCGATAGCGGGAATGGAAGTTTCTCTCTAATTATACCTACCGCTTCACTATACTTTCCTTCACCTACCAGACGAACATATTTCGGAATGTCGGTTCCTGCAGGACAGGTATCACGACACGGCGTCAACGCTATCTCCCGCGGTGAATCTTTGGAGAAAGTTCCTTCCACGTCCCTCAACGCTCCGGTTGGACATATCTCTATACAAGCACCGCAGAATCGGCAGTCGGCTTCCCTAAACGGCAAATCGTTCTCTGTACCTACATATATCTCGCCGTCTTTCTGGTTATACTTCAGTATTCCTACCTCACGAATGTCAGAACATACCCTTATGCATCTTCCACACTGGATGCAACGTTCCATCTCCCTTACAATCAGTGGGTTCTTGCTATTTATCCGGATGTTCTTTTTTTCTATCCTTCTCAGCCTGGAGTGCGCTACACCAAGGTACTGCATCATCGCCTGCAGTTCACAATTGAGGTATACCGGGCAGGACGTACAGTCCCCGGGATGCGATGCCAGCATCAATTCTAAAGCTACTCCCCTTATACGACTCAGATTATCTGTCTTTGTCCTGATAACCATGCCTTCTTCAACTTCTGTCGTACAAGAAGTTACTGCGCTTTCGACCCCATTGATCTCAACCACGCATAGCTTACACCCGCCCTGAGGCGTCAAATCAGGATGTGCACAAAGATGAGGTATATAGATATCGGCATCAAGCGCCGCCTGTAATACAGTTTGACCTGCCTTGGCTTCAACTTTCATATCATTTATCGTTATATTGACCTTTTGCATATATAACTCCCTGCTTTTTAAAATTAAGGTAACCCCACTATTGAAGTGGGGTTACCGACTAACCCTCTTGTCTACTCGACGAAATCATCCGAGTCGATATAATCTATAGAATTCATACCAGCCATCCGGCCACTGTTCAGGGCAAATCCCATTGTATTACCAGGCAGGATAAAGCAATAGCTGTCTCCGAATATCGTACAGACATCGGTTCCACAGGCGTAAAGCCCTGGTATCGCTTTTCCGCTGTCAGTCAAGACCTGCATATTATCATTGATCTTTATTCCGCCCAGACTGCCGTAGCCCGCTGGGAAGTGTTTTGCCGCATAATATTTCGGTCCTTTGATCGGCAGCAAGTATTTCGGATTCTTATTAAAAAACGTGTCTTGTTTGCCACACATTGCATTGTATTCCTCTACTGTGTCTATAAGGTTCTTGGCGTCTATTCCTGCCTGCGCGGCAAGATCTTCGAGTGAATCTGCTACATACAGGCTATGCGCATTCTTCTGTTCTTCTTGCTGCAGACCTGCCAACGGGTCGTCGCTCACTCTATCTCCGCTTAGGTAAGTATTGAGTTCCGAATCCCACTTATCAAGATTCTTAATATTGTGGTGCATCGTAACATAATCCAGACCATTTTTGCGGTAATGATCAATTACGCTGTCTCCCAGGATGGTAAATCCACACCTTTGCGTCTGTCGACAGATCGCATTACCAGTAAATACTGTGTTATTTATAAACTCTTCATTATAAAACCGTTTACCCTCGAGATTAACCATCAGATTCGGTTGGCGAACAGTTTCGCTAAGTGTTTTATAAACATTCGTTATTCCAGGGGTCTCAAATGTCATCTCCATTGTTACTTCGGTTTTGCCTGCGCCAACTTCCCATGCCATATTCAAGCCATCACCGACCACTCCTGGGATACGGAAGGAAAACAGGTCTTTGCCCCAGTCATAACCGATATATTCCTTAATCATCTTCGGATTATCTCCAAACCCACCGGTTGCTATAATTACACAGCTGCATTCCGCTATGATCTCCTCACCATCTGGTCCTTGCGCCATTACACCGGTTACTTTACCGTTCTCGGTCAATATCTTCTTAACAGGGGTCTGCAGATAGAGCTCAACACCTAGTTCCTCTGCACGATCAGTCATCGCTTTTGCCATAACTGAACCTGCACGTTCCGCCGGCTTGTTGCTACCGAATGCCTTTACAATGTGCCAAGTCTGATGAGATTGGGCAAAGTATTTGAAGGCCCCCAAAAATTCTATGCCCATTCCCTCCAGCCATTCGATTGTGCTTCCTGATAGATCCAGGTACTTCCTTACCAGCCGGGCATCTACGCGCCAATGAGTATAATCCATCAATACTCTGAAGGCCTGATCGACCGTAAGGTCTACCATTTGATCCTTTTGGTAATGCGATCCTACAGCCAGAGGTCCCATTCCCATATTAGCGGCTCCGCCGGTCGTGCTGGATTTTTCAAACAAAATAACGCTGGCATCTTTCTCCGCTGCGGCTACAGCGGCAGCTAATCCTGACGCCCCACCTGCTATTACCACTACATCGGCTTCCATTTTTTTCATTTACTTGTCCCCCTTCGTGAATTTTTTCTCAAAGACATTCGCAATAAAATACGAATAATTCTGTATTATCTATTACTAGTATAATAAATTTTTGAGATTTTGAATAATTTAGAATTTTAATTCTTGTTATAATAAATATAAATAAATAAGTTACGAATTATTCGACCCCAATAGGAAATATGCTAAAAATGTAGAATTAACAAAATAAAAAGACTTTTTGAAGTTATTATTTTTGAGGTATAAAATGGACATCAAAAAACTTCAATATTTTATCGCGATTGCCGAAAATCTCAGTTTTACTGCCGCTGCTAAAGAACTATATATTACTCAGCCCTGCTTAAGCCTTCAAATTGCTGATTTAGAAAAAGAGCTTGGGGTAAAGCTTTTTTTTCGGGGCAAGCATTCTGTACAATTGACGGTTGCTGGTACCTCGATATTAGAAGAAGCTAAAGGCGTTGTTGCCAAGGTAAATGAGATTGCAAATATTGCGCGCCAAGCTGAAACTGGCTTAACAGGCAAGATAACACTAGGGTATCTTGGTGACGCTGAAAGAAAATTTCTGCCACAGTATCTCAACTACTTTAGAGCTAATTATCCCAAAATTGCTTTGAATCTAGTACGTTTCGCTAACTTTGCTGATCTGGACAGGGAAATTATCGACAGTAATGTCGATGTTGCGATTACGATAAAAAAGCAAACAGAGACGCTCCCTCTTTCTAGCTATAAAATCCTTTATGAGGATACCTTATCTTTAATTGTGCCTGCAGGGTATCCATTTGATGCGGACAGTGATAATCCTTTCGAATCCCTTGGTAAGGAAACTTTGTTTCATATACGGCGCGAAGCATCCGGTCGCAGCTGGGATTCAACACTTCAGATATGCGCTGCTCGCGGGATTAAACCGAAGATGGTACCGGTGGACAATGCCCAGACTGTAATTATGATGGTGGAAGCAGGCCAGGGTTTTGCGATTCTTCCCCACCTCGTGATAGAGTCTTATTCAAGTAAGTTGCTGAAACATATACCTCTTAGCGGTGAAGATGTATCAATTAATGTTATTGCCGCCTGGAAAGAAGACAGTTACAACCCCTGTATCCCGATTTTCCTGTCGGCGCTAGATATGTACTTTTATTCAAAAACCAATTCAACTGGTACTATTAATGATTTAAGCCATACTGGCAGCTAACTTTACTGGTTAATTAAAAACAAATGGTAAAATTCACAGAAAAGAGCTGTAGATCTTCCCCAACAGGGGAAGATCTAGCTCTTTTTTTATATGCCTAGTTTAAAAACTCTAAATTAGAGACTTTTGGAATAATTTCGTTAGACTGTTGGCTCTGACTAATATGTGCCATACTTATAGGTTCTGGTAGGAACATCATTCAAATCTTTTTTGTCTATAAAGGCAACCATACGGACAATAGCACCGTCACCTTTATGCCAACGGGTTGGGAAGGCGCAAACTACACAACGTTTACCAAGAACCTTATCGACATCCCCG
>JAGGAC010000079.1 GCA_017889635.1 Bacillota bacterium
GTATACTTCGATCTCTGAATTATTAACATGTAAAGTACTGTTGCCGCCGGCAAAAAAGGCACAACGATTATACCCGGTACCGCTAATCTTAGCATTGTATACAGTAACATCCGAGTTTCGGGTGGACATGATTGCTGTGCCATAGCCAGTCCAGTCATCGCCTCCGTTTCCACTTAAGTTAATGACAGGATTGATAATAGTATACTTAGAATCACCGTTCACAATAATACCGTCAAATTTTCCTTCGTTTGAAGTGATATGGACATCATTGGCGTAAGTATCAGTCACAGTTCCGCTGGCTACTATTGCTGCTACAGATTTTTTTGCTACATATGCGCCATCCTCAATATAGATACCGGTTCTAAAAGTTACAGAATCTTCGGTAATGTTTTCGGTGACTGAAAGCACAATGTTACCCTCATATGTGCCTTGCTTGATCACTGCTCCGACGTTATTAACTGTCATAGTCAGACTGTACCCATCGGGAACGGTAATTGTGGCGTTTTTGGCAATGACTAAAACATCCATTTTTGTTGTCTTAGAAATGAGCCAAGTTTCGCCTGCTTCAAGAACAATAACCTTTTTTTCATTGTCCTTTTGACAAGAAGGGTTGTTGTTTTTTACGTACTTTTCCATTCTGTTGACCTCCCTAAGTTTTTTTATTAATTTTAGGGGCCCCATGACCATCATTTTATATTAGGCGATTGCAAGTTCAAGTCTTTTTCCCATTTGTGATACTTTTATGATATGTTAACTCCGGCTAAGAAAAAGCGAGAGATTTCTTAATAGAGGTTTAAATTAAGTATTTTGATATTATGGCCGTGAATTAGCCTGTAGTGGGTGATAAGGGATGGAAGCTGCTGTTTGAATAAAGAACATTACATTTATGTAGGTAAAATATATCTATAGAATAAGTAGTTAAATGCCTAAATTACAGGGCGTTTAAAAATAACAAGTAGATATATTTATTTGCTTAAAAATGAAATAGCATTAATATTGGGAATTTTACACCAATTTTCAGTTATGCTACAATGCAGCTAAACTAGGATGCGAAGAATGGGTGTAAAAGAAAAGTGTGCACACTAAGTTGCCTTATTACAGTGAGGTAACTTAGTGTGCAATGACAAGAATAAAGACGACCAGTATCAACTTAGAGGATTTCTGGCAATTTGTGATCCAAACTAGTTTGACAGATGAATAATGATGGTTAACTCTTTAATACCTTGCTCATTCGAACGCAATCACAAAGCTAGGGCCTCACTCTTGCTCAGAATTAGGTTACGGGGAGGACGTAGCAATCTAACGGATAGGAGAATTGATCTCAAAATTGGATGATACGTGAACAGTTTATATTGGTTTGTTTATCATTACACACTAGGAGGAAATTAGATGAGCAGAAAAGAGCTTGAAAAAAGTTCTCAATGGATCGTTCAAGAAACTACTTGTTTGGATGAACTAACCATTGCAGAAGGCGCGTCCATTACGGCAGCTGAAGGTTACAGTGTAACCATGACGGTTGACGGAGTCAACAAACCTATTGTACCTGGTAAATATCAAGGCAAGGTGATTCTCAATGTTACAGAGAATCTGTTGATATCTTCTAACGTTTTTAAAACGGCTGTTTATGTGGAGAATGGTAAGGTTGTGCCGGAAAAATCCGTGTTAGCCTTTGCGGTCGGCGGGGAAGTGACAGACACGTATGCTAAAAATATTACATTGACTTCGGAAGAGGAAGCAGTAAACGGGATCTATATAACTGGGGATTGTGAATATAGCGTTGATAACGCAACTATTACGATGACTGGAAATGGCGGCAACGATTTTGTTGGCTGCGGAGCGGGAATTCTTGCTAATGGGAATGCTAAGGTTACTGTGAATAAAGCCAAGATTAAAACCCAAGGAGCCGTGCGCACTGCTATTTTTGCCGGCGAGCACAGTACTCTTACCGTCAACGATTCCTCGATAGAGGTACTGGACGGTAAATTGCCGGAGGATTACACCTTTACGATTGAGCCGGGTAAAATGAAAGAAGTGCCGTGGATGTTGGGGTTAAGCGGAAATTGCCGAGCAACGAATGCTGTGGCTTATTCTACAGTACGCTATAATAACACTCATATTAAAGCGCAAAAATGGGGCTGTCTTTCTACTGACGCAGTGGATTGTTGCAGACTCTATGCAACAAACTGCCTTATTGAAACCGTTGAGAGCGGTTATGGGGCTTATACCATCGCTGATTGCCAGGGTTATTTCAGCGGCTGTACCTTTAACATTAATGATTATGCTTTAGTTATTGCAAGTGAATCCTATGGTACTTTTACTGACGGCTGTGTTGTTAATTCTGGTCGCTTTGGCGTTATGATTCATGGCGGAACAGGCGGCGGCGCGCTTACCCTTAACAAAGGCAGTGTTTTTAATACGAAATCAGCTGTTATTCAAGTGAAAGAACGTGGCGGCAATATTGTTGTTGATGGCGCTGAACTTAACTCAGAAAGCGGCATCATTCTACTGGCAATGGAAAGTGATGATCCTATTCTTCGCGCTATTGCCCGGGGGGAAGGTCTCCCTCCTGGTTTTCCGGTTCCTCCTGACAAGGACGGAGCAGAAGGTGAAATAAATGAAGCTTGGACAACCGGAAAAACAGAAGATGCTCCTAAAAAGGAACCTGCTGTATTCAGCACCAATTTAGAGGCCTCCTTTAAGAATGTAAACCTGAAAGGGGACTTCATAAATTCGATGACGAAACGGGGCGACGTAATCCTTTCGTTTGAAAACGCAACAATTACAGGCGCGATTACAACCGGAATCTCAGATCCTATTGATAGTGCGCCGACGCAAGAAACCTACTATATGATTGGTGAAGTGAAAAACACCTATTGTTCAACCGACGAGGAGTATGGTATTAAGGTTAGTTTGGACGAGAAATCTACCTGGATAGTGGATAAGAGCTCTTATCTCAATCGTATAACGGTTGCAACTGGTGCTTCTGTTAAAGCTGCCGACGGTAAAATGTTGACCATGACGGTTAACGGAACGCCGACAAGTATTAAAGCCGGTGACACATATGAGGGCAAGATTGTTTTAATGGTAAAGTAAGTAGCGTTGACTCTGAAAAGATAACTCTCTGTCTAGCGCAAAAAAACCGCTTATTCAAGCGGTTTTTCGCGATAGACAGAGAGTTTTGTAGTTGTGAACTTATAAAATGTTAAGAAAGATAATTTTTAGTGATCAGATGGAAAATGACGATTGAAAAGTGCTAGCTAAATATATAAATAGATTTAACTAACAAATCATGTGTATACTGGTGTAAATAACTATAGCTGTAGATATATTTAATTGCTTTATTGAAAAGCGGGATTTATATTATGAATTTTACGGTAGGATTTTTGTCATGGTACAATAAAGAAAAAGATCAGGTGGGAGAAAGGAAGATGGTGTTGAAGTTTTCAGCCTAATCAAAAAATTTGTATTAGTATAAATTTTTGAATAAGTTTAGCAAACGGTTCATACTTACAATGTTTTTACTAGGAGGATATTTAAATGAGTGAGAAACAAAAGTTGAATTCAATAGAGACTGATGTAGTCGTTATTGGCAGCGGCGGAGCCGGATTGCCGGCGGCAACAGCTGCATTAGAAGGCGGCGCCAGGGTTGTTATTGTAGAAAAACGTGGTGTTACCGGCGGCAATGCTCCGTTTGCAAATGGAATATTTGCCTGTGAAAGTCCGCTGCAGCGGAAATTAATGGTAGATGTATCAAAAGATGAAGTCTATAAAAAGGCGGTAGAATGGTATCATTATGACTGGATTAACCCCCGGCTGCTGAGAGCTTATATAAATAAGACCGGAGATACTATTCAGTGGTTAATGAATAAGGGAGTGGAATTTGAAATAGGACCGGATGCGGCGATGAGTCCGAATCAGTTGCCGACATGGCATATAGCTAAAAAGGATGACCCTAACCAAATGTCCCGTTTTGCTCCGGTTATGCGCAAACTTCATAAAGAATGTGAAGAAAAGGGAGCCCAGATACTTCTTAAAACGGAATGTAAGAAAATTCTGCAGGAAGAGGATGGACGGGTTTATGGTGTAATGGTCGCCGGAGAAGACGGCGTGGAATATAAGATTAAGGCGACATGTGTGATTATGGCTACCGGTGGGTTTATGGGGAGAAAAGATCTGCTGAAAAAATACTTCCCGTTCTACGAAGAGGATTTCTTTGGCTTTTATGTGCCGAATATGGGGGATGGTTTGAGTTTGGCGGAAGAAGCCGGGGCCGCACTGGAAGATCATGCCACATTGGTGAGGGAAACCTGTCACAGCAGTGATGCGATGAAAGAGCATTTTCTGACAGCGGCAGCCAGAGAGCCGAATACGATGTGGGTGAATAAGTTAGGCCGGAGGTTTGTTGAAGAGACTTCCGGGCGCAATTTGCAAATTGGTACTAATGCGGTGCTGTCTCAACCAGGTAAGAAATGTTTTACGTTATATGATGATGCTTTAGTGCAGGAAATCGTGGATTATGGTTATCTAGTGCCGCGCTATCCTAATAAAGATGAAAATAAAGAATTTAAAACAAATCTTCAAGAGGTTGCGACGCGTAAAGAATGGGTGATTCAGTCGGATAACTGGGACGAGATAGCGGAGTGGATTGGCTGTGATGCAGAAACACTTAAAGCTTCGGTTGAAGAGTATAATGCATTTTGTGCCCAGGGGTATGACGAAACTTTTGTAAAAGATCGCCGGTATCTAAGACCGCTCTTAAAACCGCCATTTTATGCCATCAAGTTCGGGGTAATGGTTGTGGAAACCTGCGGACCGGTACGGGTCAGTGAAAAATTGGAAGTGCTTAATAAAGAATATCAGCCTATCCCAGGGTATTATTCCGCCGGGGTTATAGCTAGCGGCTGGCAGGGACACGATTGCAACGGCGAGCATTTATTCGGCAGTGAACTTGGCTTTTCGATAAACTCGGGCAGAATTGCGGGAGAAAACGCAGCAAAATATGCTTTAAGTAAGGAGGCTAAGTAAGTATGGCGGTAATACATACTGATGTGGCGGTTGTAGGAAGCGGTTCATCCGGAATGGCGGCAGCGCTAAGTGCTTCGGAGCAGGGTTTGAAGGTAGCTATTTTTGAAAAAATGGATAACGCTGGCGGCAAGGTAAAAGGGGGCAATGGTCCCTTTGCCGTGGACAGCAAAATGCAGCGGGAACAGCAGTTTGATTTTAGTAAAGAAGACGCCTTTAACTTATTTATGGAACATACCCGGTGGCGGGTTGATGCCCGGTTGGTTTCGGACTATGTAAATAAGTCAGGCGATACTATTGAATGGCTGCAAAAAGCCGGAATAAAATTTAATGGTGTAGTTGCGTACTATACCGGTGCAGAGTTTACTTGGCACTTTAGAGATGAAGAAAATTCTCCTAAGATTACCGACGCGCTGTTTGAAAGAGCTAAAGCTAATGGCGCAGAACTTTACTTGGGATCTTCGGTGAAAAAAATCCTGAAAGACGGCGGAAAAGTGGTCGGTTTGCTGGCTGAAACCAAGAACGGAGAAATAGAAGTACAGGCTAAAACAGTAATTATTGCAACCGGCGGGTTCGGCGGCAATGCCGAATGGATTAATAAATATACTGGATTTACCTTGGGAAAAGATTTGTTTCCCTTTCCGGCCCCGGAACTTCAAGGCGATGGTATCCGGCTAGCTTGGGAAGCTGGTGCGGGAAAATCGGATATGATGATGGATACGTTTGTTTGCCTGCCTGAGCCGTATTGGGGACCGGGCGGAACGCACTGGGATTTAGGAACTTTCCGGCAGCCAAACTTAATGGTAAATTTGGATGGGGAACGCTTTATGAACGAAGCAGCCATGAAAAATCCGGCATACGGATCGAATGCTGTCCATAGGCAAAAGAATGGCTGTGCGTTTATGATCGTAGACGAAAGTATAAGCAAATATTACGAAGAGGCCGGATGGGACTTTTTATTGTCACGTGTTCCGGTAACTAAGTCCCCGGATTTAGGCAACGAAATAAGAAAAGCCAAAGCCGATGGGTACCAGCATTTGTTTGAAGCGGATTGTCTGGAAGAGTTATGTAATCAAACAGGAATTAATCTGGAGGGGTTAAAGAAAACCTTGGAGGAATACAACAACGCTTGCAAGCAGGGGAATGATGAGATATTTCATAAAAATCAAAAGTATCTTAAGCCGTATAAAGGTTCAAAATTCTATGCGGCCCGGTTTTACAATAATGCGTATGGAAGCCTGGGGGGAATAAAGATTAATTATAAAACCCAGGTTGTAACAGAAGAACAAGAAGTAATTCCGGGACTGTATGCCGTAGGAAAGGACGCCAACGCAATCTACGACAAAACCTATATTTTTGCTATGTCAGGAAATGACACGGCGTTTGATTTTAATACTGGTCGGATAGCTGGTGAACAGGTTGCACTTTATATAAAATCTCTTGGTTAGCTTCAAGGGAGGGGGGAGGAACGAGTGCCACCACGAATAGAAAGGGATGATGTGTAAAATGAGTAATCCAACAGTGGTTATGAATGATAAAATGCCCTGGCGGTTTATCTGTGCATTATTTTTTGGACAAGTTGCGAATGTAATGGTTATAGTAGTACCCATGATGCTGTTATTGACATTTAAATTTAATGCGCTTACGCCGGACAGTGTAAAAGAAAACTTTGGGTTAACTGCAGGGATCAGCACCATTGCTGTAATTATATTTGGACCGCTGTTGTCTTCTTGTTCGGATAAACTGACAGTCGCGTTTGGCCGCAGACGTACGACAATATTAGCTGGTGGAATACTTGGTGGTATATCATTAATGGCGATCAGCTATTCCACCCAAGTGTGGATGATCATTCTAGGATGGTGTTGTGTACAAGTATTTTACAGTGTAGTTGCGAGTTCAATTTTTGCGCTTGTTCCTGAACAGATTCCAGAATCACGCCGGGGTATTGTATCTGGGGCGATGGGGATATTTGCACCAGCTTCGGTAATAATTGGAATGATGATCATGATGTCTATGACTGATAGATCGCTGGATCTAAAATTTGCCACAGTGGCTGGAATTGGAATAATTGCCGCGTTAATCGCGTGTATGTTAGTTAAAGAAGGTCCTGCTCCACAGCGCGTAAAAAAGGAAAAGGAGTCATTATTAAAGAAAGCCTTACATTTTTACCCAAATCCTCGCGTTTATCCGAGTTTTTCCTGGGGCGTTTCCACACGGTTCTTTCAATTCCTTTGCGGCGCGACGATGCCTTTTCAGACAATATATTTAATGGAAAAGTTTCATTATACGGAAGCACAGGTCACTACTGCAATGGGAGCGTTGTCAATAGTTGGCCCCATTTTAATGGCAGTATCGAGTGTTGCCGGCGGATGGCTGTCTGATAAATTACATAAACAAAAGGTGTTGGTAATAGGATCGGCTTTAGGAAGTGCAATTGGTATACTGCTTTTGGTATTTGCTACCTCGTTTACGGGGGTAATGATTAGTACTATAGTAATGAGTTTATCATCCGGAGTATATTTAGCAGTGGATATGGCACTGTTAACGAGAATATTACCGTCTAAGGAAGATTTTGCGAAAGATTCGGCCATCATGAATATTGCCGGACAGTTGCCCAACAGTGTAACTGGGTTTATTGCACCGCCGCTTATTGCAGCCGGTGGCTATCCGGTATTATTTGGAGTGTTTGCTATATTTGGCGTGCTTAGTGCACTCTCGGTTATTCCGATACCGGAAATGGGTGCTAAAAATGAAAAAATTGAGTGTACCATGTAACTGTTTTTGATAGTCTAGTTATTGTAAAGACTCCTTGAGTTGTCAAGGAGTCTTTACAATATAAATAGTCAAAAGAAGCGGTTGCAGCTATGTCGGAGGGAACCAACGAAGTAAATATGGGGAGTGATGTCATTAATACAGCGGGATATTGACTACATTGCAATGATGTTTATAAACATCTCAATGATTGTGATTATGAGTTTAAATATTAATGGGGTATTTGGATTGTTTTATAGATATATTTATCTGCCGAAACATTAAAATGCATGTGATTTCTGAATTTTACAGCAATTATATCGTCAGTTACAATACAACTAACAGGTTACAAAAAACAGAATGAAGTCTGTCCCGAAAGTATTTAAGTTTAAACAGAATACACAGAAAACTGTGAAAAGGTTAAAAATTAGCAAAAGTGCTAACTTTAAAAAGGCATTTATCTAATAAAAATGGTTAAGGAGGTGCTACCAGCGGGGTGTTTGTTGTTTTAAAGAAGGACATGCTTGGGAGGTGATGGTAGAAGCTGTGGATGGAGCAAATGTTTTGAGGAAACAAGGATACTCAAAACCAAGAGGTACCAAATGAAACCAAGGAGGAAGTATATGAAAACACGTCTAGTTATTATTCTGGCGCTTATATTTGTCATAAGTTTTGCTGGTACCGCGTTAGCTGATTCTGGGGCAAAACCGTTTTCTGATGTTCCACAAAGTCATTGGGCGTATAAAGCGGTTATCGAATTGGCTCGGGATGGTATCATTGACGGTAGCGCTTTTGAAGGTAATAAATCTATTACGCGTTATGAAATGGCTAAGCTTGTCGCCAAAGCTATGGCAAAACAAGAAAAAGTCACGGCAGAAAATAAAGTGTTGATTGAACGATTGGTATCTGAGTTTAGCAATGAATTAGCTAATCTTAATGTTCGGGTTGGAAATATGGAAAAAATAGACCGCAAGCTGTTTTTGGGCGGGACCCTGATGGTTAAGATTGATTATACACGTCATGATTACAATGATTCATTCGAACAAACTATTGGTGGTGCGAAACTGGCTTTGTTTGGGTCTTATCAAATTAATGATAATTGGCGATATGAGTTTTCGGCCGAGAAAACCAGGGATTTAACGGAGCCTTATACTGCAGGAACTATGGACACTTCGGTTTATATGACCCCCAATGCGTTTTCTGTGGCTGGAGACACCGGACAATGTAAAGGAATGGCGGTTAGCGGCAATATTGGACAGCTTACTGGTCTAACTGCTGGCGCATTTCATTATGAAGACGGCTGGGATGGTTATGGGTATCAATTTTTTGGCGGAGTAACCGGTGTGCAGTTAGCTATTGGTGACCGTAGACCATTTGCTCCTGGGCTGAGACCGGTATTGTTGTTGATTAGCGGGAAGTTAGAAGGCAATGACCAGGCAATGGCTTATGAAGGCCGCCCATGGTATGGTCCATATGCGAATACGAATAATGGATATGGTTTATTTGTAAACGGTGATCCTACAATGAATGTTGCTGATTTTTCCATTAATGCCAGCAAGGCTACAAGGCTTAATATGACGGCAATTCGAGTGACTAGCCCGGGGCATTACACCGGCTATTTTGGGGATTATGATGCGCCTGTCGACGGAAGAAATTTTTATGCAGCCGGTTTTCATTCAAAGTTGGACAAAGATCATGAAGTAAAGGTTATGACTGGGTGGTCTACGTATCCGGCTGCGACGGATAACAAAGCCTGGATGGTACAGTTGGGATGGGGTGATACCAGGCCATTCGGCCGTCGTCCCGGGGAGCATGATTGGCAATTAGCGTATTTCCATAATGGTGCGCAAGCCTTGATTTACAATAATTATAATACGGCTGGTTGGACGTCAACAGTAAACGTTGTAAGTATTAAGGGTATCTTTTGGAATTATGAGTATTACGTAGCTCCGAATATGCAGCTTCAGTTCCGGTTTATCAATATGAAAGGCTTTGGAACTAGTGAGGGCTACGATAATAAATGGTACAGGTTCCAGATCAACTATTCACTGTTCTAGTGGAGTTTGGAGCTTAGGCAAAAACGTTAGACATGAAAATTATGTGTAGTTAGTTTATATAAAAATAAGCCTAGGGAGTGGAACAATATGAAAAAGAGTCTAGTTATCATTCTGGCTTTACTATTTGTGTTGAGTATCGTAGGCACAGCTTTTGCTTCAGGTAATCCTTTTGTGGATGTTCCGGCGGGGCACTGGTCGTATGCCGCGGTAAAGAAACTCGTGGATGAGGGCATCATCGATGGAGAGGGGGATGGTTCTTTCCATGGTGATAAGACTTTGTCTCGGTATGAATTCGCGGTGATGGTTGCTAAAGCTATGGCTAAAACGGATAAGGCTAATGCAGAAGAAAAAGTGGTTATTGATAAATTGACAATGGAATATTCAAAAGAATTGGATGGTTTGGGAATTCGTGTAAAAGCTTTGGAGGAAAAAGCTAAGAAGCTCGAATTATTAAATACGGTTCGTGTTAGATATCAAGATTGTACTGATAAGGGCGTGAACACATACGACGATTTTCATATTAATCTAGATACTACCTGGATATATCATCTCAATAAAAACTGGGACGTTACTGTAGAAACAGAGTTGCAACGACAATTCAAATATCCTGATACTGAAAATGTAGCTGGCTGGGATGCTCAAGGTGAACAAATCACTGCTAAAGGCAATTTGCTTGGCGGAAAAGTTACTATTGGCAAATATCAATATACACCTGGCTATGGATTGGTGGTTAATGCGAAAGCTAATGGATTAGCCTATGCTTTTGGCGATAAGGTGAAAACTACATTAACGTATGGGCATCTTACGGAAAGTGATTATAATGTTGATTCAAATGCGAATCTACCTTATAAAGCGGCGGAAGTTGTTGTGGCGATAGATAAAACTTCAAATATTAAAGCCGATTATCAAATCGTAACCGATAAGAGTGTATCGGGTCAGAATAACAAATATGCTGAAGTTGGTTTTGACACTGCAACCGGGGATCTTCAGTTTGAGGCTGCTACGGCACAAGCGAAAGTGGCTGGGAATTCAACCACTTATCGGTCGTACTATTCTAAATTGCAGTATAAAGCGGCTAAGCCAAGTTTAGTTGGCTCCCATGATTTATTTATTAAGTATCACAAAATACCGGCGAATGCGGCGGCAAATCTTGATGAATCGGAAAATCCCGGTTGGGCTTCATCTGTTGCTAAAGAGCAGTATTCTACGCCAATGAATGTTTTGTTACTTACCGATCAAGGCTTTAAGGGGATTCATGTTGGGTTTGATTATGTACCAATGGAAAACTCAAAGCTTACCGCTTGGTATATGATGGGCAAGAATGGTACTAATTTTGCTACTGATCTAAAAGTGATTCGGGCCCAAATGGAATTCTACTTTTAAAGAGTTGCCATTAATTTAAGAATATAATTAATCCTATCTTTAGTCTTAACCGGCTTAAGGTAGGATTAATTTGCGTGAAAGTAGAAAATTAATACATAAGTGTAACTAAAAAAGGAGACGGTCATAATTCTATCTGTTACGGCAGTAGGTGTAGCTATTTTATAGGCAAATATAACATACTAGTGGATGAAATGGGGGGCACTATCATGAATATTGAATTGTTACGATCATTCATTTTGGTAGCAAAGTATTCAAGTTTTAGTAAGGCTGCCGAAGTATTATATACAAGTCAACCGACGTTAAGTAAAAAAATTGCGGATATGGAAAAAGAATTAGGAATACAGTTATTTGTTAGAGATTATCATGCTACCCGTTTAACTGCAGCTGGTTCCAATATATTAAAGGAATGTATAGAGATTGTTGACAGATATGACAAAGTTTTTACGCTTGCCCAAGAATCCCGGTCAGGAGTATTAAAGAAGGTACGGATAGGAACTTTTGAATCGGAATATTTTCTGATTTCTCGGTTCATAGAAATGGTGAGAACTTGTTTCCCAGATGTTGATTTAGATATTAATACGTACTCTCCTAAAAAAATGGATGAAGAGGTGGAAAACAACGAAATAGATATTGGATTTCGACCTTTGTACCCTATTGAAAGGAAGAGCGGATTAAAAATTTGTGAAATCAATAAATCGCGGATGTGCTTCTTACTTCCGCGCAATCATAAATATGCAAATAAGGAAACTCTAGATATTTTTAGTTTAAAGCAAGAATCGTTTATTCTTCTTTCACCTGAATTTGATGAACAATATGATTGGTTTATACAATATTGCGAAAAAAGAGGGATTACCCCGAAAATAGTAAATAAGTATTCACGAATTGATACATTGTTTTTGCAAGTTGCAGCGGGAAATGGCATTTCAATTGCTGCTTTTGACTCCGCTTATTTGAAAATTCTAAGGAAAAATCTATCGCTTGTTAGCATGAACGGTGAGGATACCTGTGTAAAAGTGGGC
>JAGGAC010000080.1 GCA_017889635.1 Bacillota bacterium
TTTTACGGCCACTCTCTTATCGATTTAATGAAACGGGGAGCTAAGATTATTTCGATAGATCCGAGAATAAACTGGCTTGGCACTAGAGCGGAACATCGGCTGCAACTGAGGCCTGGTACAGATACTGCGTTGGCCCTTGGATTGCTTCATGTCATTATTAATGAGGATCTCTACGATCATGAGTTTGTGGAAAAATGGTGCTACGGTTTTGATGAACTTAAGGTACGGGTTCAGGAATACCCGCCAGAAAAAGTGGAGGAAATAACTTGGGTCAAAAAGGAGAAGATTGTGGAGGTTGCAAGGGTGATCGCAACCAGCAAACCTACAGCCATCCAATGGGGGCTTGCGGTGGATGAGAATCCGAATGGCGTTCAACTCGGGCATTCGATTCTGGCGATAATAGCGATAACTGGCAATCTTGATGTACCTGGCGGCATTACCTTGGGGCCGCCGGCGGCATTGCTCGGAAAATGGCGCGTGGAAACGAGAAGCGAACTATCGGAAGAACTGTGGGCTAAGCGTATTGGGGCAGAGGCGTGGCCGGCACTTAGTACTGCTTTAGCTACCACACATCCAGACGAAACGCTGGATACATTGGAAACAGGCAAACCATACCCGCTTAAGATGGGCTGGTTTAATAGCAGCAATTTTATAACTCCGACTAATTCTGCCCAACCCGACAGATGGTATCGGGCGCTTAAAACGTTGGAGTTTAATGTAGTCCAAGATTGTTTTATGACGCCTACGGCGATGGCCTTTGCTGATATATTTTTACCGCTACCTACCTTTGCCGAACATGATGGGGTAGTTATTACCCATTTTGGACGGAATGCAATATTTGTGGGGGCAATGAACAAAGCTCTCGAGGTCGGTGAGTGTAAGTCTGACATCGAGGTTTGCATAGAATTAGGCAAACGACTCAATCCTGAAGCTTGGCCCTGGGATAATGTTGAGGATTTTTTCAGCGACCAACTTAAGCCAGATCTGGGGATAGACTTCAATGAACTGCGAGAGATTGGCGTTTATCAACCAGGGTATACCTACCATAAGCATGAAAAGGGACTTCTAAGGGCAGACGGTGAGCCAGGGTTTAATACCGTGACAGGCAAAGTAGAACTGTGCTCAACGCTCTTTGAATTATGGGGTGAAGATCCACTGCCTTATTACAAGGAGCCTCATTACAGTCCAATGAGTACTCCGGAGCTTGCCAGGGAATACCCATTAATTTTAACAACTGGGGCTAGAACATTTACTTCTTTCCATTCTGAGCACCGACAGATCCCAACATTACGCGAGATTACGCCTGATCCAATTATGGAGATTCATCCGGATACTGCAGCCAGTCTTGGTATTAAAGAGGGCGATTGGGTTTGTATGGAAAACATGTTTGGCAAGGCGAAGGAGAAGGCTCATTTGACGCCAACCATTCATCCTAAGGTAGTCCATGCCTCGCATGGTTGGTGGTATCCGGAAAAGCCAGCTGCTGAGCCTAGTCTCTATGGAGTATGGGAATCAAATATTAACACTTTAATACCACATAAACACATTGGAAAACTTGGTTTTGGTGCTCCATTTAAGAGTATAATCTGTAAGGTCTACAAGGTTGATTAAGCTGCTTGGCTGGTTATAAGAATAGTGAATGGAGGAAAATAAAATGTCACGTAATGGTTTGTTGATCGACTACGAATATTGTACCGGATGCCACAGTTGTGAGGTTGCCTGTCGAAATGAGCGAAAGATTCCTCGTGGCAAGTGGGGGATAAAACTTACTGAGGTTGGTCCCTGGCAGGTAAGTAGTGATAAATGGGAATGGAACTATATTCCTATTCCTACTGAACTCTGCGACTTGTGCAGTGAACGGGTTGCTAAGGGAGAAAAACCATCATGCGTCCATCACTGTCTAGGTCAGGCAATGGATTACGGACCGGTGGAAGAACTGGCTGAGAAGATGGCTACCAAGGGAAAGAAAGTGGCGATGTTTATTCCTTAATGAAACTTTTTTAGCCTTTAACCACTATAAGAAAGTTTGTGTGCCATAACGGTTACTAAAATTAGAGCCGTTATGGCTTTGTTTTTAATTAGGTTGTCAAGCTTAGTAGGACAAAAGGCTAAAAATAGGACCAAGGTCCCAAGGAGAACATTGGTAAAATGGCAAATTAAACCGTAATACTCGGATTAAAAGAATTTTCAAATTTTTACAAATAGAAGTAAGTTGGTAAACCAATTATTAAAATGGGCTTGCTGAAATAGTAAGAATTTTACATCTATTAATTTTTTTGCTATAATTGCCGCTAAAATAAGGATGGTGTAATTTGAAAAAGATAATAACCACTCCCTTAGCCAAGGTGCCTATCAATGCCGTTTTGGCTGAAGATATTATATATGATAATAGCCAGTTTTTGCTTGCCTGCGGGACAATATTATCGATAGAATGTATAAAATTACTTGAAAACTATGCTGTTCAGCAGGTAGCAATAGTTGTAGAAACGCAAACTTTGAATAGCAATAATGGAGAAATTATTACAAACAATATTATTAATCCAATCATAAAGTCCGAGCTTCAGAATACGGTTGAACAGGTTTTTCTTACTCCTAAAGACGTAAAAATTAAACTTGATAAAATTACTGGCATTATCGAAAAAGTGATTGATAAATTACGCAGCAAATCAGATGCTTTTTTGCATTTAAATAATTTATATGATAAGGATAATGAGTTGGTTGCGCACAATGTAAATGTTAGTCTATTTTCGCTTATAATTGGCATTAAAATGGGGATTTCCCTATCCGATCTGGTAACTTTAGGTGTAGGTTCCTTACTGCATGATATCGGCAAAATGCATATTCCTGCAGAAATAATAAATAAGCCAACTAAATTAACCACAGACGAATATGAACTGGTAAAAAAGCACGCAACCATTGGCTATAATATTTTAAAACAAAACGCCAAACTTGATTATCGAGTTATGTTAATAGTGTTGCAGCATCATGAACGCTGTAATGGTCAGGGGTATCCATGGGGTATTTCCCAAGCTCAAATTGATCCATTGGCGCAAATAATTGCTGTTGCTGATGTATACGAGGCTTTAACCGCTAACCGAGCTTATCGAAAAAGATTTACGGCCGAAAAAGCCATTAGCTTAGTTAATGAAAACGTTGACAGTCATTTCGCTTCGAAAGTAATTGAGGCATTTGATAAAGTTGTCGTTCCGTATAATCTTGGTGAAACTGTTAAACTCAGCAACGGTATGGTAGGGAAAGTGACTGGAGTTAATAGCGCTGATTTGAAAAGGCCAAAGGTATTTACAAATCAAGGAATATTTAATCTAGTCAATACCCCGAATGTGCATGTTGTTTGTACACTGAATTAAGACAGTAATACGGGTAGGCCGATAAAAAAAGAATCCCTGCGTTTACGAGCGCAGGGATTCTTTTTTTCCAGCTATTTGAGTAGGAGTGGTTACTTTCTTGGCGTTAGTTTACCACCATCAGTTAAAGTATAGGTTTTTTTGCCAAGCCATGAGTTTGCACTGGCTTTGGCATCATAATAAATGGTGTAGCCATTGTCGTCGATATTAGCCAGAGTAGAGTCAGCATCAGTTAAACTAGTTAGATAGGAATTCCCTGTAATACACCAAGTGCTGGTTTTATCTAGAGTAAGAGCGACCGAACCCATGGTCTTATTTGCGTTAATTGAACCTTTGAGCGTTGTACCGTTCTTTAGTGCCATAGTGACTGAGCTTATGTTATCACAGATAATATTACCAGCAAGGGTTTCATTATCGGCATTAAAGGTTACATTTGCGCCATTGGCACCAGTTTTGCCCCAAGCTCCGCTGCTAGCTGTCAAAAGTGTTCCTGAAGTTCCCTGGATACTTGCACCAGATAGATCAATTGTCGCTTTAGTATTTGTGGCATAAAATACTGGACCAACCGCTGCTGTTAGCGAGCCGCCATTCATCGTAAATTTGCTTGTACCTATATCTGCGTCACCGGAGAAACTTTGGTATAGCATTACTCCCCAAAGTTTTGCCCCTGACAGGGTGGTATCGGTCAAGGCTATCGAGTTCTTTCCTTCTATTACGGCTGCTTCAGATCCGGTTGCTGCAATTTTAGCGCCGGAGATCTTAATATCACCGGTCGAATAAATACCTGGCGAGCCTACTCCGGAGGTGGCAAAGGTACCACCGTTTACCGTTATTGTACCTTCGCCACGGTCGGTAGAAATAGCGGCACCATGAGCCCCGGCTGTGGTAATATCTACATCGTTAAGTGTTAGGATGCCTTTTAATGTTGCGTCCACACCGTGAGCAGCGTCCGCAGTGCAATTAATTTTGACTTTCGACAGGGTAACCGACGACCCGGTGCCACAGGCAAAAACGCCATTTGCACCAGTACCAGTAGTATTAATCGTACAGTTTTTGAGATCAATTTTACTGCCGGACTCTGCCAGCACACCGGCGTTGAGGCCGTAGAAACTACTGTTGTCCATTGATGAAGAGTCGCCGGTCGTAGTTATGGTTGAATTCGACAGTGACAAGGTGCCGCCTGCCGTAACTTTTACTCCAGACTGATCCTTTTTGGCGGTGGTAATTGCCTGATTAGATTTGACTTTTTTACCGCCGGACTGGTTGTACATACCAGGAGGGATAATTACTGAGGAACTTGAAATTCCTGAGTTACCTGGCCCTCCTGGACCGCCAGGGGGAGGCATCATGGTTTTTATGGCTTTATCAATAGCGTCGGCCTGGGTTTTAGTAATGACGCCGTCGTTTACTAAAAGATTCAAAGCAGCGTCTTGTGGAGCGCCGTTTTTATCTTGGGCTTTCTGACTGTTTGTAGGGGGCATGCCTTTTAGAGATGGCGTTGATTTACCGAAATACTCCAAGACTTTAACTGCCTGATCTCGACTAATGATATTGTCGATTACCAAAGATCCAAGCAAAGCTTTTAACCCACCATCGTGGTTTGGTTGTTCTCCCTGCATACCTGGAGGTGGCGGAGGATTACCTTGAATTTGCGGTGCTTGAATGTCCATGGCAAAAGCACTGGTCGATAATCCCAGAATCAACATAGAAATCAAGGCAGTCTTTGGAAAAATTTTCTTCATACTAATTACTCCTCCCACTATATTCTAAGACAATCATAAAGTTGAATTATAACGATTTTGTGACAACTTGGATAAGATATTGAGTAATTTGCTCGCTCAATGGATTTGGTATAAAAATGTTACCAGGAATTTGTAGAAATGACGGAGAAATAATAATAGTTAGTTAATTTAACTTTCGATCTTCTAATATGTTGAAGTCTTCTCAAAGCGATTAAGGAGGAAATACCATGTTGGTTGTAATAGCAAAGTTGATGGTAAAGCCGGAGAAGAAGGCCGAGCTATTTTCGTTGGCTCAGCCTTTGATTGCCGCAACCAGAGCCGAGCAAGGCTGTATAAGTTATACGTTGCTGGATGACCGTAATGATCCTAATGCTTGTTTTTTTCTGGAAGAGTGGATAGATAAAGCGGCGCTGGAGCAGCATCTAAATACAGCGCATATCTGTGAATGGCACAAGAAATCGGCAGACTTATTAGCAGGAAAGATGGATCTTAAACTGTTTCAGGCGGAAGCAGTAAAACTTTAAACCTTTGTGAGAAAAATAACAGACAACTCCAACTGGAGTGGTCTGTTATTTTTCTCACAAAAGCGATTACCTAAGTCAGCTCGGCGTGGCCTTGGATACTAATCTTGGTGCCGTCTCGCGTAGGAAAAAGCTGAAGATAACTACTGCTATCAACGGGATAGCAGCACAAAACATGGCTGTACCCAGACCGAATTTGTCGGCGATCATCCCAAGTATCGGCGGAGCAATTACAATCCCAGCCAGTTCACCAATACAAGTTACGATGCCGATACCAGAACCGCACCATTCAGCCGGAACGGCTTCGCTTGGTACGACTGACAGAAATATTGGGGCTAATCCCCAGGTTGAAAAAGCAGTTAGGAATAGTGCAGCGGCCAGTAGACCAAAGGATGAGGCAGGTAGTTGCAGGATAGCCAGAGTTCCTAAAAAACCAATTATTGGGCCAATAATTATTGGCTTTTTCCGACCTACTTTATCAGAAAGGGCCGGGAGAAGAAAACATCCCAGAAAACCGCCTGCTCCGAGTGCGGCGAGAAGAATTCCGGCGGTAGCAGTATCAAAACCTTTAACACTCACCAGGAAACTCATGCCGAAGCTTAGCCAACTCCATAACCATATCATCCCAAAAACACCGATAAGTGAACCGACGAGAATATTTTTTTGCTTTACTACTTCCAGCCAAGAAACTTTGCACTCTGCTGCTTGCGGGATTGCAAAACGCTTCGACTCTTTAACCCCAAACCAGATGATTGCAGCTAAAATAATACCAGGAATAATTGTCAGATAACAAGCCCAGCGCCATCCCCATACAGCAGCAACTTGAGTGGCGTAAATTGGGGCTACTAAGCTGGCAAAAAGCGGGAATGCCGAAGTGTATAGACCAACATACAAGCCCCGTTTTTCCGGGGGAGCTTCTTCAGCAATCTGAGCGGTGGCGGACATATTGAATGATCCTTCTGCTGCTCCGATGAACGAACGAATGCCAACTAGCTGACCAAAAGCAGTGACGGCGCCAGTAATTGCCGAGCCGATGGAGAATATAAACACCGAAGGTAGAATAACCTTTTTGCGGCCCCATTTATCTGACAGAATTCCGCCGATAAAAGCAAATACGAGGTAGGCAAGAGCCATTGCCGCCATTAGCATCCCGCCGGCGGCGAAACTCAAACCGAATTCAGGCAGGACAATCGGAAAAAGCATGGCAATCAATAATCTATCTAGTGCGGAAAAACCCCAGGCCAAAAAATATGTGCCGACCATGAGTTGAAACGGAGACAATAATTTTTTATTGTTTTCCAAAATGATTACCTCCTGAAATAATTTATTTACTCTAACAAATAACATAATTTTATAATTATTCCCAATATTAACTAAACAGGGGCATATAGCATATCCCAACAACTTAATAGTATATGAGTGCCCCGGAAAGTTAAGGGGCACTCATATACTACTTGCTTTTCCTAGCTGCGAAAGGCTTCGATGTTGTCAGTGATATGGGCGTTTTCGGCAAAAACTTTGGGCAGGATAGCCGCTAAATTATGGTATTCTTTCGGACAATGATAGGCTAAACCTTTAGCAAGTCCGGCTATGACTTCAGCCGGAACTTCAGTTCCTACTCTGACCGGCTTTTGGTCGATGATGTTCCAGCCTATCCAAAACCGGCTGCGTAGTTCGATTCCGCCAGGTATTTCCCGGGCGACATGGCTGAAACAAACTAGAGGGGTTTTAGGCTCATGCGGCCCAAGATTAGCATTGATTGCAGTTGACGCTCCTTTCGCAAAAGCTGACATATCATAGCCAAAAGCTGCCGGAGATATAAAGGAGATGTCTAGTACCATGGTTCCAGTACCGATATCTTCGGTTACAACATCTGTGGTATTCCAGTTGCGTTCGCGCAAACTGAGCTTTGGATTAAGGCGGCGTTCAAGGTCCTCTGGTTTAACATGAATATCATAGTGGTCGTCAACATCCCAGATAGCATAGCGCAGACCTTCCAGACCGTGCCAGGCAAACCACCAGTCGATCATGTCAGCAGTTATCCCCGGCATTTTAGTCAAGCCAGCTACGAAGCCTGTACCATCCGGCATAATACAATAGCCCCGCTCAACCGGTAAATAGCCAGGTTTGAGTAATGCATTGCGATGGTCAATAGGCAAGGCTAGCGAAGGATCGATTGGTCCCTTATCAAGCAGCTCAAAGATATCCTGCGGTGCAGGAGTCATAGGAACATCGTAATATTTAGCATAAGGTTTAGTTTTTTCAGTAGCCGATAATTCTCTTTTTGTTGACATGTATCTTCCTCCAAGCATAGTTTATATAATTAACTGTTTATTCATACTTTAATAATAACTTGTGGTTACAGCAAAGAGAAATTAGCATTTCATATGACGTAATAAGCATTACGTTATTACTAGTCAATTTCTTCTTAGATTTGCTTTAGACTAAAAAAAAGGTATAATTTATCTTGACACTATTACTTTGCTTTTGTCACGATATTTGGGGAGGAACTCATGGACATAAGGCAACTTCGTTTTTTTCTTGCGGTTGCAGAGCATTTGAATTTTACTGAGGCTGCTAAACATCTTTATGTTGCTCAGCCTGCAGTCAGTCAGCAGATCGCTGATCTGGAAAACCAGATTGGTGTTAAATTATTTATTCGTGACAAACGTTCGGTACAATTGACTGCTGCCGGGAAAGTATTATTTGAAGAATCCAGGGCACTTATCGAAAAAACAGAAGAAATATTGGAAAAAACACGTAAAGCTGCAGCAGGGCTGGTTGGTACTCTGAAGATCGGTTTTTTAGCTTCGGCAGTAAAAAATCATCTTCCTCACACTGTCAAATTGTTTCGGGCTAAGTACCCGGATGTTAGTTTAGAACTCAAACAATATACTATGGGGCCGCTCCACGAAGCACTGGAGCATGGGACACTGGACATTGGCTTTACCATGTCGTTCGATCTTCAAAATGAAACTGACTTGGTATGGAGAACATTATACTCTGATGTAGTTTCGATAGTTTTACGTGATGATCATCCCTTAGCCGCCGAACCACAGGTGAGCTTTTCTGATTTAGCTAAGGAACCTTTCGTGCTACTTTCTCCGGAGCAATCACCCCGGTACTACGATTTTATTAACCGGCTATGTCTTAAACGGGGGTTTCTGCCCAATATAGTAAATTTTGCGAATCTCATGGAAACAGTGCTGATTTTAGTGGAAAATGGCATCGGAGTATCCATCGTACCTCGTCATACTACAGTTTATAATGTACCAAACTTACGATTTCAAGACGTTGACGGCGAGGATGCGCAAATTGAGGTCGTTGTTGCTTGGAAGAAAGTTGCGTCTAATCCAGCGGTGCCCTTATTTTTGAGGGAACTGGGAATTGCTGATTGTCAAGATGAAGAGAATGGGTGAAGCTTTAACTTCGGTACAAGGTTTTGCCAGCACTAAAAAAATCAGCTTGACAACAACGGGGTTGTACTCTACAATATAAATTATTATAAAGCTTAATATTTTTTAAGGGGAGTAACCTTAACAGCAGAGTCGTCAGTACGGGCAATCAGCCCCGGTTCTGTTGGCAACATTTTAGTTGTTGGTGAGACCTTGCCTATAGTATAGGCAAGGTCTTTTTATATATATGTGATATATTTTACCGAATAAATAATAACGGAGGATTTAAATGTCAGAACGAATTAGTTTACAAGATGTGCTGCGTGAATATGGCGTTCCACTAATCCGCCTAAATGTAACAGCTTCTCCGGAAGAGTGCGGCCAGCTACGGGAAAAACTGATTGCAATCAGGAATCTGAGTCAAAGTAAAGAGCAAGGCTATTTAGAAGTGGCTTGTTCCTTCTATATCGACGTCCATGATATTGACCGCTATCTAACAGGCGAGTTACCTAGTTTAGCTGAAATATATGCCTTCCCTGAGGATGTAAAATCGCATAAGGAGGAGTAAGATGAAAAAACTATTTATGGGTTCATATCTTAAGAATCTATTACTATTAATGGTTGTTTTAATATTTGCCTTTAATTCAGTATGTTTTGCTGCAATTGGCAGTTCTAAAACAAGAGTATCGTCACCTGCTTCTAAGTCGTCGTCTTCTTCGACAACTCAAACGGCTCCGGCAAGTGGTTATAAGCCTTCGGCCCCGGCCAGCAGTTACAGTGATAAAGCACCAGCCAGTGTAGCGACATCTCAACAGACAAGTAACAAATCTACTTCAGGTGGCTTCTTACGTAATGCGGCTATGTTTGGCGGAGGTATGTTGTTAGGCGGCATGCTTGGCAGTATGTTCGGCTTCGGCCATGGGAGCATGGGTGCATCGATAATTGGGTTGTTATTCAACGTTATAATTCTTGTTGGTATTTTTATGCTAGGACGCTATCTGTGGATGAGCTATAAAGCCCGGCAAGATAAAAAGTATTAAAATGTAGTTAAAATAAAGAGCCTTTAATCCATGCCGACTAACGGTGGCACTGGTTTAAAGGCTCTTTTTGTGATAATTAATTCTCAACCTGAAAAATTTCAATCAGATTTCCGGCGTTATCGCGGATAAATACACCATAAGTACCATCTACCTCAGCTACCATTGCTATTTCTACTCCCATCGCTTCAAGCTCTTGAGCTGCTTTTCTGGCATCGGTTACACCTAGTGAAAAATGCTTGTGGCCGTGAGTTTTTAGATCGCGGTTCGGATAGCGTCGATCTTCGGGTAGCGGGGCAGCGCCTGCGGCTTCGAATATTTCTAAAATAAAGCCGACTCCTTGCATGTGAGCAACCTTAATATTTGCGCCAGGAATTTCTGATCGGTCAATAACTGTGAAACCAAATTTTTCTTTATACCAGGTAAGCGATTCTTCCAGATTGGGGACACTTATTGCGCAGTGATTAAGTTCAACGATTTTAATTGCCATAGTAATCTCCTGTAAACGTTTTTTTGCGGAGCAGCTCTTTAGGCATAATTAGTTTTATGGGTACTAATAATGGGCTCAAGCTCAGCGATGAAGACTCGAATTAAAGGGTTGTCAGCCAACTGCTTCCAAGCAACACAAATATCAATGTATGTGTCTTCAATATCAATAAACGAAAGATTAGGACTGGAATAGGCTTCAGGAACATGACGGGGTAGTAATGATACTCCCATGCCTGATTCAACTGATAGCAATGTGGTAGCTAAGTTCTGGGTTGGCGAAACACTTGGTTTAACACCGTGGTCAGCCAATATGCGCAGCGCATCATCAAGGCCACGGCCACCAATATTTCGATGCATAAAAACCAGCGCGCCATTGTTTAGGTTGGCATAGTCCTGAAGTTTAATGCCTGGTTCATTGGAAGAGTAAGGTGTGATAAGACATAGGCGGTCAGTATAAATCTTTTTAAAGAAAAAACTGGAATAAAACGCGCTGTCATTAAAACTCGGTGTTCTTAGTGTAAACCCGAGATCTATTTCGCTGTTTTTAAATGCAATATCAAGGGTCCCTAAATGGAACTGCTTTAATACCAGTTCAATTTGGGGATATTTTTTTTGAAAACTTGCCAGAAACTTAGGTGAAAAACGCCGCTCGGAAGGGCCAAGGATACCGATGCTCAGGCGGCCTGCAATTGTTGTATCGGCTTGCCGGGTAGCTGCGATGGCGGTTTCAATTTGCGCGATTATTAGCTTTGCCTCTTTTTGTAGTGCTAGACCGGCTGGGGTTAATTTAATTTTCCGGGTGGTGCGGGTAAATAGTTTAACGCCGACTTCTTTTTCCAGTTCGACAATTTGTTGACTGATGGTTGGCTGGGTGATGAATAGTTCAGCGGCTGCCTTAGAGAAATTCATATACTTTGCAACAGTGAGGAAGTACCGTAATTGCCTGATCTCCATAAGCCCTCCCATGAGGATTTATTATTAATTATAGCTTTGACAATAGAAATATAATACCAGTTATATATAGTTATTGTCTATTTATATTTAAATGTATTACCAATTTCTCAAGAATTGATTAAGAGTATATTCTAAATACAGATACAATAGAAAATAGTCTGATAACCATGACCTGTTTTTTGCATTGGAGGAAGAAAGTTATGAGCAAAAACAAGGTGTATTCTAAATTTCGCTGGTTTGTTTTATTAACCTTGGGCATTGTTACTCTGGCATCATCGATGGTCCTTATCTCGCCGGCGCCGCTCATGAGTCAAATTGCCAAGGATTTGGGGCTTAGTCTGGGCGAAGCTACCGGGGCGATGATGGGCTCGTTTACTTTTTGTGTTGCTATTTCCTGCATTGTTGGCGGGATAATTATTGACCGGGTGGGGGTAGGAAGCGTATTTATTGGTAGTCTTATTTTATTGATCGTGGAGGGGCTTCTTACGCCGGTTATTGGAAATAGTCTTAGGGCGATGCTCTTGATCCGGATTATCGGCGGCTTTGGTACCGGCCCGATAATGGCAGCGCTAACGACGGTGGCCGCGCAATGGTTTCCATCTGCGGAGCGGGGGATTGTAACCGGTACCCAGGGGATGTCGGTTGGCCTCGGAGTTGCCCTTGGAGTTTAGTGCTAACGGCGATTGTCGCTTTTGGTCCGAAACCACCGAAATTTGCTGACGACGTAGGTTGTCAAGTTGCAGAGCATTCAGACAATGATTTTAAGCTTGCTGTGGGGCATGTGGTTACCTGGTTTTGTGTAATTGGAATTTTTATAAACTCTTGGGCTAATCAGGCCTTTAATGACTTGACTCCTGGGTTCTTAGCTATTGATGCTCCGGTCGATCTGGGCATGGGGCCAATGACTGCCGGCAAGTACATGATGATTTATCAACTTGCGTTTATGGTAGGGTCGGTATTGTGCGGAATTATAATGAAGAAAGTATTTAACGGCAATGCGCGGCCGGTTTTATTAATTGCTTCGGTTTTCGCCGCAGTATTTGCATTGTCAGTCAAACTTCCGCTGGTATATTCCAATAGCACTACGCTCTTAATCTGTTTAGTGCTGACCGGATTGTTTTTGTCCACGATAAACCCAACGATTCAAGCATTTATTGCAATGAGTTATCCTAAACGCATTACCGGTAAAGTCGGCGGGATGGCGATGGGGATTTTATCTTTGCCCTTGGTTTGAAGCCCATCAAAGTGTTTTGTTTAGATAATAACTAACTGTTTTGCAGCCCAGCTCTTTCAACTATAAGGTCAAAGCCTTAAAGGGGGGCTGAAGTACGGTAAGGCAGTAAAGGTGGTGATTGCTGGAAGTTGGTAAAAGATTACTGTGGTTTAAAAAAATAGCGAATATTTAGAGGAAACTGGGAAACTCAAAAGATTCGCGAAAAGAGAAGTTTTGGGAGGGTATACTATGAAGAAAAAGCTTGTTGCAATTTTAATGATTGTTTTTGTCTTTTCATTTGCTGGGACAGCGTTTGCGGCCGTTACAGGCAATCCTTTTGTTGATGTTCCTGCAAATCACTGGTCTTATGGTGCTGTTAAAAAATTGGCTGCTGCCGGTATTATTGAAGGTGCGGACGGAAGGTTTAACGGCGATAAGACGTTTACTCGCTATGAGATCGCGGTCATGGTCGCCAAAGCATTGGCGAAAGAAGAAAAAGCCGATGCTGAGCAGCAAGCTTTAATCGAAAAGTTATCAGCCGAATACAGGGTTGAACTTCAAAATATGGGGCTTCGCTTAAATAAGGTAGAAGAGAAGGCTAATAAGGTAAATTTCTATGGCTTTTTGGGCTTAAGGTACGATTATGGGACAGGTAATTATTTCGGTTCAGCCGCGGGCATTCAGACCGAAGCTGCCCATGTAGACACATATACGACGTTTAAAATTGATGACAACTCTACAGTTGGCATCGAAAATATGTTCCAGAATAACCTGCGAAGCACTGGTAAAATTGCGGGATCGCTGTACGATGCGGTGAATCCGGCGACGTCTTCGGAGTATACTGGTGGCTATAACCAGTTAGCGTATTCGCTTTTTGTTAATACGGCGCTGGACAAGGTAAAATTTACGGTTGGTCAATTCGCAATGATTCCGGCCTACGGGTTGGTTGAAAGCAGTGAAGATTTACAAGGTTCTAGGGTCAAAGGCGTAAAGGCCAGCTACGTAACCGGACATGTTACAACGACGCTATTCTCTGGTAAAACTCTTGGTTTATATAACCTTAGCCCAGGTAAATACAACATGGCGGAAATCGATTATGCTCTGTCTAAAGTAACTAATGTTAAGGCGGCATACCACAACGCCGATGCTGCCAATTATAGCGAACTGGGTTTTGACACTAAATTGACCGGCGACCTTGCTTTTGAAGCTGCTGCCGCCAAATCTGATTTGGATGTTGCCGCAAACGAGGGATATTACGCCCAATTGAAGTATAAGCAAGCGATGTTTTGGGCGGTACCGCATTCTTATGACCTATTTGCCGGCTATCGCAAAATAGGGACTAATGCTACTCTAAACGGCGGTTCTAACTCTGATTTTAACGGCAACTATACATATGATGTTAAAGGCGTTATTGTTGGGGCGCACTATGTGCCGTCTAAAATGACGATGCTAACTACTTGGTACGCAGTAGGTAAGACTATTTCAGATAATAAAGATAAGAATGTATTTCGTACCCAGCTGGATTTCTTCTTTTAATTTCAGTCACAGTACATTCCTGCTGGAGCAGACAGATCAAGACTTACTTAGAAATCATGATTATTTATATATTTAAAAAGCAAAGTGTTGCTAAGCCAGGTATAGGATGTAGTCTCTCAACGTTGATGGGACTAAGTCTTATACCTGGTTTATTTAGATTCTGATTTCCATTATTGGCGTAAATCCGCTAAAATATATACAGTAATATATTCAAAATAGAGGTAGGCATGAAGGGCATTGGACTAACTTTAGCTGATAAATGGCTTATTGGAATACTGCTGATGATAGCTATTAGCGGAATAGTTGCTAGTTTGGTTTTCTTTTCGGGTCAAACTAATGTAAGTGCGGAAATACGGGTTGATGGTAAGTTGATTAAGACCATCCCGCTTCGCCAGGGATACAGGGAAGAGCTAAGGATTGGCGGTAAAACAGAATATGCGATTATCGAGGCTAATGACGGGAAAATCCGTATCCGGCAGGATGATTCGCCGCGGCAAATCGGTGTTCAGACCGGATGGATTAGTAAAGCTCCAGAGCAAGTTATAAATCTGCCATATCGCATTGTTATTACCCTGGTATCGTCAGCAGAGCTTGATATTGATGGTATTGCCAGGTGATTTCCACTGCATCAATTTGTCTTTCTGGACAGTTTATGGGATAATATCAGGATATGGTGGTGATTTAATGTTTGATATGGTAAGAACAGTCCCGAAACAAATCTGGTTGATTGCGTTGGGGCATGGGGTTACAGATTTGGCGCCTGGAGCTTTGTATGTGGCGCTGCCGTTTTTTAAAGCTAAGCTGGGGCTTAGTTATGCCGAGGTTAGTGCAATTGTTTTGATGCAAAATATTACTGCTTCGCTTACCCAGCCGCTGCTCGGATACTACAGTGACAGGATACCACGGGCCTGGATTATGCCGGCTGGCTGTTTGCTGTGCGGTCTGGCATTATTGGCTTCGCTGGAAGTACACAATTATTATTTAGTGCTATTATTTACGGCGCTTAGTGGCCTGGGAAATGCTGCCTTTCATCCGGAAGGAGCTAAATTGGTTAATCGCCTCAGTGGTAAATCTATTGGCAAGGGTGCCAGTTTGTTTAGTGTCTGGGGAAGTATTGGCGTAGCTGTAGGGACGGTTTTCATGGCGTTTTTATTGTCGACCGGGACGGAGACCCAATTCTATTTGCTGGCGGTACCATTTTTGTTAAGTGGCGCGTTGCTGACTTATGTAGCGCTCAGTTTGCCGCCGGTTACGGCGGTAGCTCAGACTAGTTTGAGTAAGCTTAAAGCTTCGGTGAATTGGTCGGTTTTAGCACTCTTAGGAATGGTGGCGGCAAGAGCCACAGTTTCGTCTGGTATTAGTGCTTTTGTCCCATTGTATTATGTGTCATACCTAAATGGTAGTCCGATATATGCCAGTTCGCTGCTTACGGTATACATGGCGGCTGGAGCGGCGGGAACCTTGGTAGGTGGTTTTATGAGTGATAAATATGGCAGTAAAGCCGTTATGATTTATTCTGTGGTGCCGTTGGCTTTTCTGCTTTATGCTTTTCGGTTTGCCGACGGAATATGGCCGTTTGTTATTTTGGCGGCATCAAGCATCCTACTTTCTGCGACATTTACCAGCAGTTTAGTGCTCATCCAGAAGATGATGCCAGGCAATATTGGCATGGCATCAGGGCTGAATCTTGGCTTCAGCGTCGGTCTTGGTACTCTGGGGGTATTGGCACTAGGAAGGGTGGCTGACTTATACGGTATTCCCGTAATTTTCGACGTATTGGCGTTTTTACCGGTGGTGGCCTTTATTTTGACTTTGGTAATTCATGAACCGCAATCAGAAGAAGCGTTAGGCAACGAGGCCTAACGCTTCTTCTGAAATTAATACTTTTGAATTTTATTTCTTTTCTATATTAAGCAGGAATTTACAATTTTGTAACAGAATATATAAAAAATAGTAAACTAGTTTCATATATTTTTGACACTAATTTGCTGAAACATTAGTCAAAAGTAGCAAAAGTAGCTGACTTTAAGGAGGAATTTCTGTTGAAGAAGACTATATTGACAGTTGTTTTATTAGGTATCGCAGTTTGCTTCGGTGGCTGTGGTAGTGATGCTCCAGCACCAAAGGAAAGTACAGTTCAACAACCAGCTCCGGCCACGGCTCCAGCTCCTAAAGCGCCGGTAACCGATAATGGCGAGAAAAAAGTAGATGCACCTAAGCCAGCACCAGAAAAGCCGGAGCCAAGTAAACCAGAAGCTCCAAAGAAACCTGGTAATGAAGGATTCTAAAATCATCTAAGATATAAGTATGAAAATAAGCACTCAATGCTTGTACCGTAAATCGGTCAAGCTTGGGTGCTTATTTTTATTTGGCGTTCTTGTCATTAAAGGTGTTTTCTGGAAATGAACCCTGAAGTTTTGCTGTAAGAACTTTTAAAAAACCATTTGCATAATATGGGTATATGGTAAGTAGAAATGAAGGTACTATTTAGGGCATTCAGTTTGGTTTATTTCTAAAGGAGTTGTTCTACTTATGAAGAGTCCACAAATAAGTGTTGCGCTAAGTACTTATAACAGGGTTAATATGGTGCCGCGCATGATTGAATGTATCTTAGGTCAGGATTTTTGCGACTTTGAATTATTGTTGATCAACAATGGTTCTGATGATAATACAGATTTGGTTTGCCAAAATTATCAAGAACGCGACAGCCGCATACGTTTCCTTACTTTACCACAAAACCTTGGGCCTGGTGGTGCAAAAAACTTTGCTTTGCAAAAAGCAATTGCTGATTTTATTTGTTTTGTAGATGATGACGATTACTGTGAACCCAATTACCTTTCTCTTTTATATAATTCGATAACCCAATTTGGTGCAGATATTGCTGTTACCGGGTGTGTTGATGAGTTTGAAGACAAAATAGTTCCGAAATTTTCTTATGAGGAAGTTTATGTTTGGTGTAAAACAGAAGCAGTATCTGAGTTTTTAAAACGTGAAAAGTTTAATGCCGCACCTCCCACAAAAATATTTAGAAAGTCGCTATTTAATAATATTTCATTTAGAACGGGCAAGGGTCCTGATGATATTCATGTAATTTACAAGCTTTTTACAGAAGCCGAAAAAGTAGTAGTGCGTGGTAACCCCACCTATCGTTTTCATAAGCATGCCGATAATGTTACTGTTTATGTAACAGAAAACCGGATTAACGGAGATATATTGAATGATTATTTAAAGATGCAGAAAGACCGTGTAGTATATATTTCAGAAAAATTGCCGGTACTATCACCGCAGGTTCGCTATGCCGCTTGGTCTTATATGATATCTATGGTAGATAAAATTCAGAATGGGCATGGAGAAGACTGTAATAATCAGCTTGCCTATATGTTAAAACAACTTTCAAATAATCAAGATGAATTTTTGGCTTCAGTATGGGTAACGGAGCGGGAAAAAAGGTTAATGGGTAAATATGTAGCAAAGAATATGGGGGGCCACTATGAAGAAGTTTGAATTCTTACACAATCCAGAGCACGACCTTCTTAAATTCTGTGATAAATATTCACATATACTGTTATATGGCGCAGGAAGACTAGGAAAAAATATGTTGGATTATCTTAAGAGATACAATAAACACGTTGATGGGTTTGTAGTATCAGATGGACAGCCTGCGGTAGATTCTGTGGACGGTATTCCTGTGTATACCTGTTCTGCAATTCCTTATAATTCACGTGACACAGGTGTATTTTTATCATTAAATCCGTTTGCTGATATTGCTATAAATAATTTAAAAAAATATGGATTCAACAATGCGAGACCGCTTAGTGAAGATGAGGAGTATTTGGTAGAACTTGAAAGCCACTCTGTTCGAATAAATGTTTGTCTTAGGGAAAAGGGGATTGATACATCTAAGAGTGTTTTAGATTTTAAAAAGTTTAAAATGGTTAATCCGTGGTTTCTGAATAAAGAAATACTTCTCTCCTTTTTATGGGAATCGATGGATTTGGTTTTGCCTGTATTAGGAAATAATTCATTAATTGACGAAGGACCTTATGAATTTGAAAAAATTCGATTGCAACAAGGTGATGTAGTATTTGATTGTGGCGCAAATATTGGCATTTTTTCTGTTTATGCTGCGGCTCAAAATTGCAAGGTGTATTCCTTTGAACCAACACCGAATACCATAGATGTGTTGAAAAAGAACCAAGAATTGTATTCTGAAAATATCATTATAGTACCACAGGCAGTATCGGATAAGAATGGGACTATACCTTTTTATTGCTATAGTAAAATGCATACTGCTAATCGTATATTAGACAACTATAAACAATATAAACTTACACAAATGATAGATGTTCCAACCACTACTCTTGATAGTTTTGTAGAAGAGAAGAATATTTCAAGGGTCAATTTTATTAAAGCAGACATTGAAGGGGCAGAACGTCAATTACTTAAAGGTGCTAAAAATATTTTGAAAAGGTATGCTCCGAAGCTGGCTATTTGTACTTATCATTTGCCGGATGATAAGGAAGTTTTGGAAAAGTTAATTTTAGAAGCCAATGCAGATTATCATATTGTTTATAAATATAAAAAACTTTATGCATATGTCCGAAACTAGTTTTTATACTTTTAACGATTTTGATTTACTATAGAGAGTGAAGGAAATATATGGCCAAAAAAGTATTGTTTTTTATGAGAGCGTATAACTCAGAACAATATATTAGGCAAGCTTTGGATAGTTTAATTAGCCAAACAGATACTGATTGGGCGATTTGGATAGACGATAATGGATCAACAGATAGAACTGGCGAGATTTGTGATAAATACGCGACAAAAGATAAGCGGATTTTTTGTTACCATTACAAAAGAAATAACAATTATACAGAAGAAGAAATTGAGGGAGCGCAGGCATTATTAAAGAATATTTTATCGAAATCTTATGCGGAGTATGTTGCCATATTAGATTCCGACGATTGCTATCATACAGATTTCGTTAAAGTTATGTATTCAACGGCAAAACAGCATGAGGCAGATATAGTCGTTGGTGGAACAATTATGTTTGTCGATGAAGACCAAACTTTAGGGAGAATACGTATTCCGCCCGATATTATAATACGTAATCATGAGGTTAAAGAAGAAGACTTTATTAAATTGTACGGTTCTTTGCGACCGTTTTGGGGCAAATTGTACGCCATGGATAGTTGGTTAGAGAAGGATAAAGTTGCTCCATATACCGGAGAAATAGATAATGGTTTCGATACGTATCAAGTTCTAAAAATGTTAAATTATTGTGCGCGAATAGTGGTTGGTGTTGCTCAGCCGTTACATTATTACCGAATTAGAAAATGCTCGGAATACAATAGTATTCTTGATCCCAAACGCTATCAAGAAGGGACATTGCTATATGACGTAGGTGTGGAAACAGCCAAAATACACAATATATATACGGCCTCTGTGCAGGGATTCTTGCATGCTGTTTATTTTAATCATGTCAAGGATTTGATAACTTCGGCGGTCGAGTCCCAAGGTATGACAGCAGCCGAGAAAATAGAATTTATTGCGCGTTCTTTGGCAGAAAAATTGTTTTTTCAGTGCACAACTATTTTTCAAACCGATGCCACCGATTTTTTGCGCCAGGCGGTTCAAAAGGTATTGGAATCGTTGGATGTTTTGGAGCGTTGCAAATTAAAACGATATTATTTAGTACGTATATTTGATAAGCCGCAAACAACAAATAATGATGCGAATGATAAGATATGGCTTTTTTCTGTACTTTGTGATCCGAATAACTTATATCATTGGGGAAGTGATAAGTTTCCCGATATTAATTCATCACAAACAGAAGCTGTAATTAAAGCTATTAACGAGCCCCTAACTAACGAACATATTTCTGCAAAGCAGGAACTTTTACAGGCGGTTGCCGATGGTAATATTGAATTTGCTTTGGAAAAGCTGAACTACTTAAAATCCTCTATTCCTCTAGATCGGGATACACTTTGTTTTGAAATGCACCTCAACCTGATTGTAAATGATTTTGTGAGAGCTGTAGAGACTGCCGAAATTGCCCGTGTTTTCTGGAGCGGTGATAAGGATATTGAGGATATGATTCAGACGGTTTATAAAAAAGCAAATTAAATAAATTTGGAAGGGGGAAAATAATGCGTTCTCCCAAGGATATGCGAATTATTCAAATTGATATTACCAATGCGTGTATACATCAGTGTTCAAACTGTACACGTTTTTGTGGGCATCATAAGAAGAATTTTTTTATGGATTGGGAAACTTTTCGAAAATCGGTGGAATCGCTACATGGGTTTGAGCACTGTATTGGAATTATGGGGGGAGAGCCAACATTACATCCTCAGTTCGAAAGATTTGCCCAATACTTAGCGGAAAGGCATCGGGCGGATTCTCTGATTCATTTGACACGAAAACCCATTGTAAATTTCCCCCAATATATTAGAGATAAAAACTATTTTGTAAATGAATGTCTGAATCAATGTAAAGGAATAGGATTATGGACGTCGATAACAGGGCAGTACTATCGAAATTTTGAGTTAATACAAGATATTTTCAATTATCAAAGTATCAATGACCATAAAAATCCCTCGTTACATCAGCCACTTTTAGCAAGCAGAAAAGAAATGGGTATAAGTGATGCTGAATGGATTCCAATACGCGATAACTGTGTTATACAAAATATGTGGAGTGCTTCTATTACCCCGAAAGGCGCTTTTTTCTGTGAAGTAGCAGCTGCTTTGGATATGCTCTTTGATGGTCCCGGTGGCTGGGCAATTGAACAAGGATGGTGGCAGCGTGAACCTAAGGATTTTGGGTATCAGTTGAATTGGTGCGAAATCTGCGGGGGGGCTTTATTTCATAGTGGTAGGCTTGCAAGTGAAGAAATTGATGATGTTTCTCCACTATTGTATGAAAAACTTAAAAATACGGGCAGTCCAAAGGTAAAGGCAGGCAGAGTTATGGTGATGGATATGAAGAAGCCTCAGCCAGGGCAGCCAATGCCGGATACAAAAAACCGCTACTTAACTAACTTTAATGAAAGAGTATCTAATGAAAACAGTGTTCTTTTCCCTGATACAATAAATGCAATTGTTTTTTGTCAGTCGGTTGAAAACCATTATAGAAAAAAGCAATGAATTACAGAAAAACTTTGATCATATTGTAATGCTTGCTATTGATAAGGTTGTCTCAAAAAAGCTGCAAGCAGTAATGATAGACCAAGCGAAGGTTACAGTAATATCTTCACAGTTAGACAGCTTTGGACGAACGCTAAATAAAGCAATCAAAGTCACTGGCAGTACATGGACTTGTTTGCTGAAAGAATATAATGATATTCCTGAGAAAATGATACAGCAGTTGAAACGAGTGGTGCTTAATCCTGGAGTATTATACTCATTACATGGTGAACAAGACGTGAAGATTTTCCACCCGTATGCTCTTGCTCTGCGAAATGTTTGTTATGACGGAATCTCGCAGTGCGACTCATTGAGTAAGTTTTATGCTCTTTGGAACGAAAAAAATCAGGTAATTTTAGAAAACCATTTTGATATGCCTAAAAATCCTGACTATGATGAATGGAAACTTTTTACACAAGAAGCAAAAATAGAAGATAAATCTCATTTATATAGGGCACTGGAAAAAATCGCGCAAGACTATGAGCCTGAAAGCTGAGGATTAAACAATAATGAGCGAGAAAAAAACATTGTTATCCATTCATGTCTCTGTATTCAATTTAGAAAAATATATTGAACAATGTTTGGAGAGTATTCTGCAGCAAGTGTTTGATGATTATGAATTGATTTTGGTTGACAATGGTTCTACAGATCAGAGTATTGAAATTTGTGAACGGTATGTAAAAGCGTACCCAGATAAAATAAAATTTAAAAAATTTCCTTTGCCAACTGTTGTGGGCAGGCCATATGAGTACGCAATAGCTTGTGCTCGGGGAAAGTACTTTATGGCAGTTGACGGAGACGACTATATTACTGAGGGATGTCTAACAAAGATTGCTTCAATTATTAAAGGACGGAATCCTGATGTTATTTTGGGCTCTTTTATCAATGATGTCGAGCCGGGGTGTACTGCGTTGAGAGATACATCAATTGATCCAGATAAAATTAATGGAGTTTTATATTCAGACGTTCTAAATTATCTCGCAACTGTTCCTAATTTCCATACGGTGCAGTGGAGATTTATAGTTTCGAGAAACATTCTAAAAAAATTCATGAAAAAATTTCTTGTTTTTAGGAAAAGGTATGTCAATCTAATGAAGGAGTCAAAATATGGAGATGCAATAAGAGTTTTGTTTATTTTGGTTTCTGCCAAATCTATAGAATTTATGAAAGAACCTTTTTATGTGTATAGAAGCCGCTCAACCAGTTTGTCTGCTGCTCCTGATAATAATAGAAGTATTGCATTATTATCTCAATTAATAATTATAGGAGGATGTCTTAGAATAGATAGACGCAGAGAGTATCAGGATTTTGTACGGGCACAAATCCATAAGTTTTACATGCTTTATCTACAAGTATGTACTAGTGTTTCAGAAGCAGGATATTTGAAAATGACCCGGTTAATTGAAACTTATACTAAGGAATTCTCCCAACTGAAGGAAAGCGGTATTCTTCCGGTAACAGAATTTTGTGATTTACTCAACCGCAATGGCATTCACAAGGGGCTAACGATGTTTACTAAGTTACAGGAAACTAAACTTATTTCCAAGTTGCAGTTGCTTTTTGGAAGAGATGTATATATATTTCCTACCGGCATTTGTGGTGAGTCAACACTTCTGCTACTTAAAAGCAAGAATATCGAAGTGAAAGGGTTTTTAGACAATGATTTTACAAAGGAAGTTTTGAAATTTAAGGGTTATCCGTGTCTATTGCCGGAACGTTTAACAACTTTATCAGAAGAACAAAGACAAAGTATAGTAGTTGTTATTGCAACTTGCTATGAACATTTGATTACGGTATTAAAAAAACAACTGAACAATTTGGGAATATTTAATTCACAGATAATCATTAGAGAATAAATATAATTGTTGAGTGGGAGGGAGATACACGTTGTGAAAGTAGTAATTTTAGCAGGTGGATTAGGTACTCGTATTAGTGAGGAAAGTCACTTAAAACCAAAGCCTATGATAACAATAGGCGAAGCGCCTATTTTGTGGCATATTATGAAGTACTATTCTTTTTATGGTATTAACGAATTTGTTATTTGCTGCGGATATAGGGGATATGTAATAAAAGAATATTTCGCTGATTATTATTTGCACCGCTCTGATGTAACTTTTAATTTTTCAAATAATAATGATATTGAAGTTCATAGTAATGTGGCCGAACCCTGGAAAGTCACTGTGGTTGATACAGGGTTGCATACACAAACAGGTGGAAGAGTAAAACGTATACAGAAATACATTGGTAACGATACCTTTATGCTAACTTATGGCGATGGTGTTTCGGACGTGAATATTAATGAACTTATTTCATTTCATAAACAACATAAAAAAATTGCTACTTTAACAGCAATTCAATTAAGCGGTAAATTTGGCGTACTAGAAATTGATGATAATCAAACCATAACAAGGTTTACTGAAAAAGGGAAAGAAGACGGCGGCTGGATTAATGGAGGATTTATGGTTTTGGAACCACAGATTTTCGAGTATCTTCAGGAAGACAGCACCATTTTAGAAAGAAAACCTTTTGAAAGACTTACCGAGTTAGGAATGTTGGCTGCTTATAAACATCATGGATTTTGGCAGTGTATGGATACTTTGCGCGACAGAAATCTGTTAGAAGGCCTATGGAGCAGTGGGCAGGCACGGTGGAAGGTGTGGAATGATTGATGCTTGACAGTGATTTTTATCATGGAAAACGGGTTTTAATCACTGGGCATACTGGTTTTAAAGGCTCATGGATGTGTAAAGTGCTTACATTATTGGGAGCCGAGGTTGCCGGTTATGCCTTAGAGCCTATAACCAAGCCAAGTTTATTCTTTGAAGCAGAAATTCAAAAATACATCACATCAATGATAGGCGATATTCGTAGTTTAGACCAATTGAAGGAATTCACAAAGGTGTTTCAGCCAGAAATCATAATTCATATGGCTGCGCAGCCACTTGTTCGAGAAAGTTATGAGCATCCTGTCTACACTTATGAAACCAATGTATTGGGGACGGTAAATGTCTTGGAGGCTATACGCTCATGCAAAACTGTAAAATCTTTTATTAATGTTACAACAGATAAAGTATATGAAAACCATGAGTGGGAGTGGGGATATCGGGAGAATGATCGGTTAGACGGATATGATCCGTACTCTAATTCTAAGTCTTGTTCAGAACTGGTGACTAGTTGTTATAAAAAATCATTTTTTTGTGATGAAGATGCACCTGCGATTTCAACCTGCCGCGCAGGCAATGTAATTGGCGGCGGCGATTTCTCTAAAGATCGGATTATTCCAGATTGTGTTCGAGCAGTGCAAAAAGGGCAAAAAATAATGGTTCGAAATTCGTATTCCATAAGGCCTTACCAACATGTATTGGAACCTGTATGTGCCTACCTGATGGTAGCGCAGGAGCAATACAAAAATAAAACTGTGTCAGGGTGTTACAATATCGGTCCAGATGATATGGATTGTATTGTTACAGGTGCGTTGACAGAGATGTTTTGTAGTAGCTGGAGGGAAGGGGCTGCCTGGGAAAATGTTGCTGAATGCCAGTCACCTCATGAGGCTAACTATTTAAAGTTAGATTGCTCTAAAATCAAAAAAGTATTTGGATGGCAACCGAGGTGGCATATCTCTGAAGCTATGGAAAAAACAGTAGAGTGGAATAAACTTTACTTTTCAGGATCCGATATAAACCTATGTATGGATAGGCAAATAGAGGAATATTTAAAAGAAATAGGTTAGACAGAACAGCTTACCAAATAACATTATTTAAATTAAAATAGTATCGGAAGTTCTTTATACGATAAGGGAAAAACGGTATTATGTAAAAATTGATTATTCTGCCTTGGCTGCAATCATTATTGTAAAAATGAGTTGCGGCTATATTATTTTGTAGTAATCTGAAGAGGAGAGCATATGAAGAAGGTGTTAGTTACCGGTGCTAATGGCTTTATTGGTAGTTGGTTGTTAAGAGAACTCATTAAATATGGAGTGTACGTTTTAGCGGTAGTAAAAAATGAGAAATCTAATTTGGCTTCTATCGCAAATCTTCCTAATATACGGATTATATATGCGGATATGTCGGAGATAAAAAAAATCGCGCAAAAGATCATGGATAGGGATATAGCTGTTTTTTATCATTTGGCTTGGGAAGGTTCTACCGGACAGCAGCGGGCGGATTATAATTTGCAATTGTTGAATACCAGGTATACGCTAGATGCCGTTAATGCTGCGGCCTCGCTAGGCTGCAAACGTTTTGTCGGAGCAGGTACGTTAGCGGAATTTGATTGCAACGCATATATTATGAAGGATAATTCTAGACCATTGCCTGTAAGCTGTTATGGCAGTGCAAAGATCGCATCGCATTTCATGAGCAAGGCTGAGTGTAATCGGCTTGGAATGGAACATATTTGGGCGTATTTTTCTAATACCTACGGGGAGGGAAATCAGACCCAAAATTTTGTTAATTTAGCATCTAATATAATGCTATCAGGAAAACGGGCAGCATTTACAACTGGAGAACAACTTTATGATTTTGTATATGCTGCAGATAATGCCCATGCTCTTTATTTACTCGGTGAAAAAGGAAAAGCTTTTTGTGCGTATTATATTGGAAGCACTAAGCCCGAGCCATTGAAGAATTTTATTTGTAAAATCAGAGATGCGATTGATCCTGCAATACCGCTTTATCTTGGTGAAGTTAATTTTAGTGGAGTAATGCATTCAGCTTCTGTTTTTGACTGTTCACAATTGGTGAAAGATACAGGCTACCAGCCTAAAGTATCATTTGAAGATGGGATTAAGCGTACTGTAGCGTGGTTAAGGGAAGAAAGGAGTAATAAATGATTCAGAAATTTGCGTTTGAAAAAACGGAAATTGAAGATTTGTTTTTAGTCAAACCTTTTGTTGCATATGATGAAAGGGGGTATTTTTTGAAGGATTATTCTCAACCGGTATTTGTACAAAATGGTCTTCCGTATGATTTGAAAGAAGTGTTTTATACTAACTCAAATCAGGGAGTTATACGGGCGATTCACTTCCAGCGGGAGAAAGCACAAGCAAAGTTAGTTCGATGTGTATTTGGCAAGATATTTGATGTTGTGGTAGATTTGTGCAAGGAGTCTAATACTTTTGGAAAGTGGCAGGGCTTTTATCTTTCCGAAGAAAACAAGGATGAGCTGCTTATTCCTGGGCACTGTGGACATGGATACCTTGTACTGAGACCAGCTATTGTTTCTTATAAATGTGCGGAAAATTTTTATGGCGAATATGACGATGGTATTGTTTGGAATGATGCTGATATTAAAATTGATTGGCCGTTACATTTAGTGGATAATATTGTTCTATCGGTGAAAGATCAAAATTTGCAGACCTTCTCGGAATTTAGACAAAAATATACTAGTCTTTAAGATACAGCCATGTAGGCGCGCTAACGTGATGAGAACAAACTGGATAATAATATAAACTAGCAGCAGGGGATGTTTCAAAAAGTTGAAACATCCCCTGCACATATTTTAGCTTGCTATTTGATTGGTTAGAGATTTAATGACAGTTTGGATTTTCTCTATTTCCCGGATTGGGTCTTGCCACCAGTTTTTACTCCAAATCCGACTAATTTTCCAGCCTTTGCTTTCCAGAAACCGCTGGCGGTATATATCGCGTTCGCGGGCCGATTTGGCGCTATGGAACATTGCTCCGTCGCACTCAATACCAAGTATGAACCGCGTCGGGTCGCTAGGGTCTACTACAGCTAGGTCGATCCGATAACCGGAGCAGCCAACCTGGGTGCGGACGTCATAGCCTTGTTGGCGCAGCGCCCGGTAGACCTCTTCCTCAAAGGGACTGTCAAAGGAGATGTTTTCTGAACTTGCTGCGACATTTAGAACTGGATTTACTGCTTTTAAAACTTGCAGGGCTGAGGCTCGTTCCTTAGTTGCAATTGAGAAGGCGTACTCAAGGTAACGCTTTAAGAGTTTAGGACCCATATTCTTAGTGTGGCTGACTTCAAGCTGGTTTGGCAGGATGCTGCAGACGATAATAACTTTTTCCTTTGCTCTTGAAACAGCAACATTAAGTCTGTTTTCACCGCCGGCAAGATTTAGTGAACCAAATTGCGATGTTCTTTATAAATACACGCTGGTCAATGTCACGGGACATTGCAGTATTATATAGGGCATTAAAATCCGGGTTGCTTGCCGCCAGTTGATCAATAGCTTCGATGATCTTTTCCTGTTGTTTACGATTGAAGGTAATAATACCGACGGATTTATCAGGCTGTTCCTTCATCAATTTGTACAGGCTGGTTGCGACTTCTACGGCTTCGGGAAGGTTACACTGGTTTTCCCAGAGGCCGTCGACGGAAACCCACTCAATGGCCGGCGGGTCGGCGAAAGGGGTAACGTTGGGGGCTATTTCCACTTGGCCGCCGTAAAACGCGTGGTTGGAGAAGTTGATTAATTCCTCGTGAACCGAGCGATAATGCCAGGCTAAAAGTTTTGTCGGATAGCAGCGTTTGCTTAGATTCAGCAGGCTGTCGGAATCCGCGATGTCTTCGGCGTCAACTTCTTCATCATCATTTCTGTTGCCTGAAGATACATTGAACAGGTCAAAAGGCGGCAGTTGCTTTTCATCACCAGCTACAACGACTTTTTTTGCGCGATAGAACGCGGGAATGCCGTTTTCTATCGGACACTGTGAAGCTTCATCGAAAATTACCAGGTCAAACATTTGCTCTTTCAAAGGGAAGATAGTCGAGACTGCTTCGGGTGAGACCAGCCAAACAGGTATTATGTCCAGCAGGCCGTCCTGGTGGAATTCGTTGGCTAATTTGCGAATGGGCCAAATACGGCGGGTTTTTCCGATTTGGTGGGCCAGTTCGCGAAATTGTTTGGTTTTTGTTTGTTTTGCTGCCAGTAAGGTCGCAACTAATTTTGCCTTTAGACATTGGGGGGTTATTTTTATTTTTTGGTTAAGCAGGGCTTTGTATTCAGCCAGCATTTCCTCATATTTACTGGTAGTAATGGCTTTAAGGACCGGTAAGGCTGCTTCGGCTTGATCAATCCACTTCAGGTAGAATGATTTCTCTGCCGCTGAGTGCCACTGATTTCCGAGTGAATCGCTCTGAACCGGCGGCAGTTCTTGCATTAGAATGGCGATAAGCTTAGTGTCGACATCATCCAAGTTATCACGGAGATTGTCCATTTCTACAAGCTCATTGAAGTCTCGCTGCAAATCTCTTGTAAGGGCTTGCAGAAGGGCTGTCAGCGATTTGCCGCTTTTAACAGATTCTTGCATGTTGGTAATGATGCCTTTATCTAAATAGGGAGCAAGACTGACTAGGGTGTCATGCAAGGTGCGAGTGGCCTCGGTATATTTAAACAGATGAATAAGGCGCTGTTCAAGCTGATTCCATTGGTCAGATTTATAGTCCTTGAAGCCATCC
>JAGGAC010000081.1 GCA_017889635.1 Bacillota bacterium
CTGCCATCATAAACCAAAGGCGTCCTCATAAGCTTCTTATAATCCTCCGGCTTCACAGCTCTTACCTCGTTCCACTCGGTAAAAATAAAACAGACATTAGCAGCGGTTAACGCTTCCTCAATCTTTTCAATATATTTTATACTTCCCCTGCCGTTTTTTCCCTCGGGATACTTTCTTTTAAAATTATCCACACCAACAGGGTCATACGCATAAATATCAGCACCCTGCGCCAATAATAATGGCACATTTTCAAGCGACGGTGCTTCACGTAAATCATCTGTCCCAGGTTTAAATGTAAGTCCAAGAACAGCTACCTTGAGACCATTAAAGGTAATTAGCCGTTTACTTGCTTTCTTATACAATAAAGTCTTCTGATCAGTATTCACATCAATGGCAGCCTTGACGGTCTTAAGTTCATAGCCATTCTGTTTTGCCAGATACTCAAGTGCTTTAGTATCTTTAGGAAAACATGAGCCGCCATAACCAATACCGGCATTTAGAAACTTACAGCCAATACGCTCATCAAAGCTCATGCCTTTAGCCACATCCTGAATATCGGCACCTACCAATTCGCAGAGATTGGCGATATCGTTCATATAAGAAATCTTCAGGGCCAGGAAATCATTAGAAGCATACTTAATCATCTCTGCTGATCTCCTGTTTACGGATACTATCGGAAGCTGGAACGGTTCATAGATCTTCAGCAGCAGTTCTTCTGCCCATTTACTTTCTGTTCCGATAATGATTCTTGCCGCCTGCAAGGTATCGTGCACTGCTGTACCTTGCGCCAAGAACTCAGGGTTGGAGGCTACTTCTACCTTTACGTCATTGACCAAGAAATCTTTGATAAACTGCTCAACTTTGTCATTCGTGCCGACAGGGACTGTAGATTTTACTACAACGAGGCAATCCTTTTCTATGGTTTCCGCTATCTGCCGTGCTACAGTTGCTATGTAGGAAAGGTTGGCAGATCCGTCTGGTTGTTCCGGAGTACCAACCCCAATAAAGATTGCGTCCGCGTCTTTATAGGCTGAAACATAGTTGGTAGTGTAATCTAAGCTTCCTGCAGCATAATTCTTTTGCATCAGCTCTTCAAGACCCGCCTCATAAATGGGCGAGTTCCCTTGTTTCATTATATTTACTTTTTTCTCGTCGATATCTACACAGGTTACTTGATGGCCTACCTCGGCGAAACACACGCCCGCAACTAAGCCGACATAGCCTGTTCCTGCTACTGCAATTTTATACATATAGACCTTCCTTTGCTTATTTATACCGTTGCTCTCACCCTATTATGTCATTATAATATACTGGCCATTACACTTTGAAAAACAACCTCTGGCTCTATTATCTCCAAACACACCTCATTGTGGGGACAGCTTCTTTTCCAGCAGCCTTGACATGGCCTATCAACCCTCAATACTCGGTGCTTAGCCCCATAAGGCCCATTACGCAAAGGATCAGTAGCACCAAATAATGCTACTACTGTAGTATTGACGGCAACCGCCAGGTGCATCGGACCAGTATCGCCGCCGACTAAGCAGCTAGCTTGTTTAATAACATGAGCTAGCTGTTTTAAACTGGTTTTGCCGGTAAGATTAACCGGCGGGATGGTCGTTAATGCGGTGATATCTTCAGCTAGGCGTTTATCACCTTTTCCGCCGATAAGTACCGGAATAATATTAACTTGATACAGCTTGTCTGCTAACTTAGCGAAGTGTTTTACCGGCCAACATTTAGTGGCCCAGTTAGTCCCCGGAGCCAATACGACATACCGGTTATTCCCGCCTAAACCAGCTTGTGCGGCGATTCCTTCAGCTGCTTCTGCTTCTTTTGCTGTAATATGAATTGGGAAATTTATTGGCTGTGTTATTTCACAACCGAGCGCTCTAGCAACATCAAGATATCGGTCAACAACATGTCCGTCCTTGTTCGCCCCAAGTACAGGCTGACTTACCAGATGACTAAATTCACGCATATTACAATAACCCAACCGCATAGGAGCGCCACTTAGGAAGACAATAGCTGCACTTTTAAACAAACCTTGCAAATCAAGCGCCATGTCTATTTTTTTGTCTTTTAGATGTTTCGCCAACTCCCGTCCATGCGTAAGTAAACCGCTAAAAGATTTAAACATGGGTTTATCAAAAATGATAATATCATCAATATAAGGATTATTGGTTAATAAATCATACGCTGGCTTCTCCACCACCCAGGTTATTTTAGCCTCTGGAAAGTGCCGCTTTAAGATTGGTGCCACAGGCAACGCATGAATTACATCACCGATGGCACTCAGTTTGACGATGAGAATGTTTTGGTATTTATCGGACATAATGTACCTCGCAAATAATGGGTGACTATCATTAGTTTCGATCTTCGCGGACTGCTGCTAACCTCTACCCAGTACGTCTTGATATATCTTTTTGGTATTTGCTGCCATATTCACAATAGTATACTTATGTACAGCATTACTGCCATTTTCCCTAAGTTTGCCATCAAACTTGCTGTCAGTCAATATCCTAATAACAGCCTGGGCTAACCTTGCCGAATCGTCAGGAGGAAAAAGAAGGCCTGTTTCGCCGTCAACAATAATTTCCGCGGTTCCTCCGCTATTAGCCCCTACAATGGTTGCACCGGCGGCCATAGCTTCCAGCGTCACTAACCCAAAAGGTTCATTCCGGGATGCCATTACGAAAACATCCAGGTCTTTCATTATTTCCGGGACATTGTTGCGCTCCCCCAAAAAGAGTACATCGCTGTTCATTTGTTGTAATTGCACACTATCTCCGCTGCCAACAACAATAAAAACCGTGTCAGGACACTCAGTCAGTATCTGCGGAATGCTTTGGAGAAGAGTCCTATGTCCTTTACTGGGATGAACTTTGCCGACCATACCGACGATTTTAGTTGTTGCAGCCAGATCCAATTCCTGCCGCAGCGTCCCAGCAGGCGCAGCAGCGAACTCTTCTGTGTCTATGCCGTTATAAACCACGGCTATTTTTTCTGGGGGGATAAGGGTAATCGCATTTTTCACAGTTTCTGATACGGCAAGCACCTGATCCACTTTTTTATATAACCACCGATGTAGTATAGTATTTTTAAGAGGGCCCAATATATGCCGAGTTATTACTACTTTTAATTTGGGATTAAAAAATTTCGCCAGGCCTGCCAGCCAATAGTCACGCCCATTATGCGCATGGATAATATCAATCGAGTTTTTGCGGCAATAGTCCGCAAGCATCCAAGCACTCTTGAAATCGATAGTATTCTTAAGCGGTAAGTTAAAAACCGGAATGTTGGCATCCTTCGCTTTTTGATCAATAGGACTGCCGCTTCGGCACGCTAAAACAGTACTTACTCCTATCGATATTAATTGCTGGCAAAGCAAAAACACATGTACTTCACCACCACGCCAAATTTTCATGGAGTTTATTTGCATCACCTTAATCGGGGTAGCCTGCACCACATTGCGCCTCCTGTGCATTGATATATTTTAGAAACTTTACAGCTTCACTTCCTTTCTTTTCGGCAAGATTTTTACACTAACGAGAGAAAGTCCCAATGTGAACCAATATGCTTGCATTGCTGGACGATAGCCAAAAGTATAATCCACTAATCCGTTTAGCAGTAAATTACAGGTACTTATTAGAACAGCTATTGCTAACGGATTTTTACGATAGCGGATTAATTGATATATTATACAAGTAAATAAGACCACATAAGCGATCAATCCAATTACACCTGTTACCGCTAAAAAGTTCAAAAAATTATTATGGGCATGCTGTGCAGTTACTTCTTTGTGCAGAGGTGAAATATACTTCACCTCTTGTGCCTTAAAACTACTTAATCCCACTCCCGTGATTGGATAATCTCTCCACATCGCCACAGCACTTTCCCAAATTAAGACTCTTTCGCTATTAGATACAAATTGAGGGTCAAATAGTGTGTCAACCCGACTGCGAACTTGATCTACATGCAAAAGAGATACTACCAAAAGCAAGAATATCAGGCATAAGACTGCCCCTATTTTTTTGTTGTATTTTATCTTCATCATCGCATAAGCAATAAACGTAATCCCAACCGCAAGCCAGGCTCCCCTGGTTCCAGTTAAAATAAGTGCCATAATGGCAAAGATAAGTATGATACTGGTTACTATTCTACCATTCCGTGGTAAAATATCCCTCTCAAATGTCGCAATATATAGCAGTGGAATATAGATATCTAGAAACAGCGCCAGACGGTTTGGATGGCTAAAAAAAGCTGTAACGCGGACTGTGTCGCCGTCCAGCCCTTGGTAAATCCCATAAACAGCCGCAACTCCAATGGAAATTGCCAACAAAGTTACGACAACAACCATTTGCCGCCGATTATTCACAAATGCGTACGATATTAAAAACGGCCACATAATTTCGAAAAATGTATAGGTCTCATGATAGTCTTTTGACCAATTTGGCGCAAACGAGCTGGCCAGAAATAAGCCGATAAAGAATGTTAAAATACCGATTTTCAGGATAGAATCTAGCTTGATTCCAATTTTGCAATTGTAGTAGCGAAGAAATACTAAAATAATAACTAAGTAAGAACAAACACGCATAATGTTTGGAGCTATAACACTTGCCAGAGCTGCAAGTCCAGCTAAATAATATCCGTAGCGGTTGAATTTTTCTTCATTGTTTAAACAAAGCATCTAGTCGGTTCCCTCGCTTTCGCCCATTGACTAATAGCCGCTGGCGGTACATTATGTTTGTTTGAATCTTGTATTTAAAAATTGCATCATTCTAAAAAGAAATTCATCCCCAAAAACGTATTTTAATTACTTTGATTCTTGCGGTGCCATGCATTTTTTAGTTTGAATAGCACTGAGGGGCCGACAACTAAAAAAAACGGGCCAGTTTCCAGCCTTTTTCCTGTCGCGAACTTACGATTTGATACTTCAACTTATCAATAAATTTTAACTGCTGGGGGTTCAGGCAAGCAAGACACTTGTTGCATTCTTCACTTTTTAGCAGTTGCCGTGCTTCCTCATAATAGTTATTTTTTATCATCCGCCAGATAAATTTATACAGTTTGTAGGCGATTCGTTCATGTAAAGCCTGACTTAACTGCTGACAATCATAGTATTGAGGCAGATGCTGGAGTACATAGTCAGCAGCCCGCTTAAAACCGTACCATGCGTGAATATGCTTTTTCCAATTCCACTTGGCGGTTACAGCCGATCCGCTGCGAATCCGATAAATCATCAATTCCTGTGGAACAGCTTTGATTTTAACCCAAGCAACAAGTTTCCAGATGAATTCCTGATCTTGCCCGACAAGACAGCCTACCGTGAACTGCAGTCCTGCTTGATCAAGCAGCGCCTTTTTTACTAACATGGCCCCAATGTGAATCTGCGTTTTCCCCTGAATTACCTCTAACAAAATATGACCACTAGCATAAGGATAGCTAAATTTTCGCCGCAGTCCGTTGGCATACAGATGGGTGTATCCACAATAAGCCATATCGACGCGTTGAGTCTCAATAGCAGATAACAGTTCCTCTAAAAAAGTCGGCGCCCACATATCATCGCCATCAAGAAACGCCACATACATTCCTGATGCAGCCTGCAAACCGGTGTTTCGGGCTGCAGAAACACCGGCATTTGTTTGCCGGATTAAACGAAATCGACTATCATGTGCAATGATGTTTTCGACAATTTCGGGGGTTTTATCGGTGGAACCGTCTTCAACAATGATTGCCTGCCAATTCTCAACTGTTTGCTGTTGGATTGATTGTAGGCACTCGCCAATATATTTTTCCACATTGTAGGCGGGAATGATAATGGATATAAGGTTATTCACGGGCAGCCCCCCCTTTTGACCTCGTTTTTATAACTCATTAATTGCTGTGATTATACCTTCTATTACTTGCGTCACACTAATATCTTCTATTACATTTCCACTTGGTGGTCTTATTGCCCACTCAGGATGTTGATATGGACCAATCCTAAAATAGTTAGTTGGCCCGACTAACATAACTGTTCGCTTGCCTACAGCTACAGCGGCATGCATTAAACCGGTATCGCCGCCCACTATCACCGAAGATAGCTTTGCTAAAGCAATTGACGTAACAAGATCGGCTTGACCGGCGGCAACAGGAAATCGTTCAGCTACAGCAGTCAGTTTTTCCCGTTCATCCGGCGCGCCGCCAAACAATACCTGCATTCCTTGCCGCTGGCAATAATCCGCAACACTGACATATCTATCTAACGGCCACATTTTTCCCGCAACTCCGTCACCGGTGAACGGCTGGATATATAGCGTTGGCTGGTTTAGAGACAGACCCAAGTGTTTAAATATGTACTCAGCTTTCTCTAAATTTTCCTTGGGCACAACATACTCATTCTTTACCGGGAAGCTTGTTAAGCCACCTCTTTCCAGCAGTTTGAGATGTTGGTCAATAATATGAACGGTATCCATATTTCGAATAAAATAATTGGAATAAAAATATTGCCGCAGCGGCTTTCTTGTTTTAATAGAACCCCAGCGATGTTGAATATTTGCTAACCAGAGAAAAAAGGCCTGTTCCCCATGCCCGACAAAATCAATCGCCAGTTGGAAGTTATGGCTTTGCACAGTCTTAAAAAGCTCACGACTCATATTCCATAGTGTGACTATATTCGAGGAAGAGAGGTCTTTTTTTCTGATAAACAGTTTCTCGTCAAGGCCTGGAAAACCCTGCAACACTTGTGAATAACTATCTTTCACCAAAAAACTTATTTTACTGTTAGGAAAATTGGCTCTAAGCAGATGGTACGCGGGCAGGGTAAAAAGAATATCACCAATCGCACCCCGCCTGATCATTAAAATATTTTGAACATTGTCGAGCATAATTAATCTCCTTTGCCACCCATAGGATCAAAACTGATTTGCCATAACTAGCTCGCGGTATAAATTATCCAAATCATTGCAGTATCGTTCAAAAGAAAATACACTATTTGCCCTTACATAAGCCTGGTTTCCCAATGTAGCCGCCATTTGCGGGTCTTGGAGACAGGCAATTACCTTCTCAGCCAACATTTTTGTGTTGGGCAAAAAAGGCGGCCTGATTTCATGAGTTCGCCCATCTACAACAGCCTCAGGCAATCGATTCAGTCCTTTTAAACGGGACAAGATAGGTTCGTTGCAATCAATTAAAAAACCGGTTTCTCCATCCACTACCACTTCAGCCAAACCATCAACATTCGAAGCGATGACTGGCTTTTTAGCTAGTGCGGCTTCAACGGCAACATTGCCAAAAGCCTCCCTAAAAGACGGTACAATCACCACATCCATCTGTTTCATAAGTTGAAATGCCCCCGCTTGATATCCCAAAAAATTAACATTCTCAGCAATGCCCAAATCTTGGGCTTCCTGTTCTAAATAATCGCGCATCGGACCATCGCCAACAACAACAAATTGGGCTTGCGGTATAGCATGACAAACAAGCGGAATCATCCTTATAAAGGCTTCCGCTCCTTTGGGATTGTTCAACCGACCGACAAACCCGACAATTGGTGTATCCGGTGATATTCTTAAGTGAGTCTTTAATTGCCATTCATCTTCTATCGTCTCCTCAGGATTTACAACACCGTTGTAAATCACCTTGGCACTAATCCCACATTTTTTCTCTAACATAATTTGGGCAGCATGTGAGTTGCAGATATTAGCAGCAACCAACCGATTGGTCAATTTCATCATTGGTGTTGTAGATGTATTCCAAACCATGCCGCGTTCATGTTCAATAACAAGCGGAACACCGGCTAGTTTGGGAAGAATTCTCGACCTAAAGGGAAAACGCAGTTGGTTATAAACATGTAGAATGTGAATATTATTCTCTTTTACAAAATGAGAAAAGGCAGGTAAGTTCCAGGGCCATAACCGGTTAACGGTAAAAGGAATATCCAGCCGCTGCAACTCTTCGCGCATTTCTGCGCTAAGACGCAATGCACAGACATGATGTTTGATGTCATTGGGAGTTTTCTTCACGAAATCGAAGTAATTCAGCAACTGCTTTTCAACGCCGTACCTTATAACGAAATGAGCCATGTGCAGTACATTAATTTGCATACTTACAATCCTTCTTTCGCAGGTTAAAGCTACACCGCTAAGCAGAAATGCAGTCTTAAAACGGCTTTTTAACCCAAACTGAATATCTATTTATTCAGCATTGTTTATTTATGTTCAATTGCATAATAACTCATATACCAGTCGATGAAATGATCTATTCCGTCTTTAATGGTTATCGCCGGTTTAAATCCGACATCCTCAATTAAATCCTTTACATCCGCATAGGTCACTGGCACATCTCCATCCTGAAGGGGTAAAAAATCCTTATGCGCCTTTTTGCCAATTTTCGCTTCAATCGTTTCAATAAATTCCATCAAATCTATCGGTTTACTGTTCCCTATATTGTATATCTTATAAGGAGCACTGCTCGAACCTGGATCCGCTTTTTGTTTATCCCAATCAGCGTTCGCCCGTGGAGGGTTATTCAACAGTCGCACAATGCCCTCCACAATATCATCAATATAGGTAAAATCACGCTTCATATTACCGTTATTAAATACCTGTATCGGTTTACCGTTTATAATCGCATTTGTAAATAAAAACGGCGCCATATCCGGCCTGCCCCATGGACCATAAACAGTGAAAAATCTCAAGCCGGTAGTCGGCAGCCCAAACAAATGACTATAGGTATGTGCCATAAGTTCGTTGGACTTTTTTGAGGCTGCGTATAAGCTAATCGGATGATCAACATTGTGGTGAACGGAAAAGGGCATATTGATATTCATTCCATAAACCGAGCTTGAAGAAGCATAGACCAAATGTTCAATTTGATGATGCCGGCATGCTTCTAAAATGTTCATAAAACCAACTATGTTAGATTGAATATAAGCATGAGGATTTGCGATACTATACCGAACACCGGCTTGAGCAGCCAAATTCACTACTATGTCAATCGCCCTAGTATTAAACAAGCTGGTTACTGCCTGATTATCTTGTAAATCTGCGTGGACAAAGTGAAACAAATCATATTTATTTAAAATTTCCAGTCTCGATTTTTTTAAATTGACATCATAATAATCATTCAGATTATCCAGTCCAATTACTTTACACCCTTGCTCAAGCAGTCTTTTCGCTAAATGAAGGCCAATAAACCCAGCCGCTCCAGTGACAAGATATTGTTTGTCCTTGTTTAGCTCCTTGTAGTCGTGCCTCATTTTTAAAGCCTCCAATAAAGATAGTTCATCTTTTGGGCTTCATGCCGGTCAAAGATTCCCTTCACATCTATCAATACCGGGTTACTTTTGTCGGAGTCTCGCGCCAAAGTTGCCGCCACTTCAGCATGAGCAAATTCAGTTTCATTACCAGCTTTATAAAGCAGCTTCACATCTTGCAGTGTGAGAGCAGCAAAATCACTGTGGGCAACAGCAATAATAACTGCCGCAACATCCTTAACTTCGTCAAGCCGGCATAGGTTAATACCATATTCAGTCTTAACTTCTTCAGCATTTGCTACTGGATCTACTACCTGAACTTGAATTCCGTATTCCCGTAATTCGGCAATAATATCAATAACCTTTGTATTTCGAGAATCCGGACAATTCTCTTTAAAGGTAATTCCTAAAACGGCAACTTTGGCCCTTTTAATTTGATTATTGGCTTGAATCATTTTTTTCACTGTATTTTCAGCCACGTATTTTCCCATATCATCATTAATTTTTCGGCCTGCCAAAATAACCTGGGAATGATAGCCTATTTCTTCGGCCAAGTAGGTAAGATAGTATGGGTCAACACCTATACAATGCCCGCCGACAAGACCAGGCGTAAATTTGAGGAAATTCCATTTAGTCCCCGCAGCCTCTAAAACAGATTTGGTGTCAATACCAAGCCTGTTAAATATAATCGCCAGTTCATTCATAAATGCGATATTAATATCTCGTTGCGAGTTTTCAATAACTTTTGCCGCTTCAGCTACCTTTATGCTCTCCGCTCTATGCACCCCAGCGTCAATAATTAGTTTATACACTCCGTCAGCTATATCTAGAGACTCCAAATCCATAGCCGATACAACTTTTACAATGGTTTCCAGTCGATGAATCTTATCACCAGGATTTATTCTTTCAGGAGAATATCCCACTTTAAACTCGGTTCCATACTGCAATCCCGATTCTTTTGCCAAAATAGGCGCACAAATTTCTTCGGTAACACCGGGAAATACGGTTGATTCAAAAACAACAATTGAACCTGCAGTCAAATTTTTGCCAACTGTTCTGCTAGCGGCTATGAGGGGTTTTAAATCAGGGGTTTTATCTTTATTTATGGGCGTCGGTACTGCTACAATGTGAAATTTACAATCCTGTAAGCATTTTTCATTTGCTGTAAAATAGGCAGTGGTATTTTGAATAGCCTCGTCACCAACCTCTTTTGTGACGTCATTGCCATTCAAATATTCTTTAATCTTGGACTCGGAGATATCAAAACCGACAACATCTGCTTTTTTTGCAAAAGCAATCGCTAAAGGCAGACCTACATAGCCTAATCCCACGACGGAAATCTTGTTTTTTTTGCTTACAATACTTTCAAATAAATTTTTATACAAACTTACCCATTCCTTTCGCGCTTTATCCCTTTAGAGATGATGGTTCAATGTTTTCTTCTTCGGGTGCTTCATATACTTCAAATTCGCTTAACCCAGCACTATCTCCGGTAGCTGCATCAATCGTCAATTTAACCCATTCTACGGTCTTCTCCAAAAAATGAATCTCATAACCGCTGCCATTATCCGGCAGTGTTCCAACTTTGAGTATGCTGCCATCACTAAAGGTAAGAGTGGCAGCAGTAATATGATAACCCGCAACAGGGCGATCATATAGAATAATTTTATTAATTCTATACGCTTTGTGCCAACTTAACTGAATCCAGGCACCTGCCGTTTCATTCACTGTCACCCATTCGTTGGCAGGAAAACGGGGATAACCATCAGTTATGCCATCAATCGCTTTGACCCCCAACTGGTTGGTTGTAGCGTTTTCCGAAGAAGTGCTGACTCTGGCCAGTAAAGCAATATTAGAAAAATCTTTTGTCCAAAAAAATTCATCGCTCTTTACATAAGAATAGAGATAATTGTGATTGCCTGCCGGCCTTTGGCTGCGATATTTGCTTATGGCCAAATATTTTTTGTTTTTGGAATGTGGGATAGTTTGCATTTCCAACGGTACGCTGAAAACTTCCCTTTTATCCCAATCCAGTCCTGTCTGCTCCTCAAAGCCTGCTGGTTTGGAAAACGGATTCAGGGGACCGTTGTCGCAATCACGGTTTGGCCAATAATCATCGAGTTCATGAGGATGGATGAGATATTCATGCAAGACAGGAGCAAATTTGGGATTATTGCGTTTAACATTAATAATCGACTCCACTGTAAATCGATATAGAGCAACGTGATCAGGATGCGTATCATAAAGCGAACTTACGAAAATGTGATCTGGATTGAACTCTTGAATGAGTGATTCGAGATCCGTCCGAAATGTCGCCCGGTCATAGCGGGCATGAACTCCGTGCTTCTGATAATGATATTCCGGAGTTTCCGGGATGCTGTATGAGGCAGTCCCTATACGAGATGGAACCAGCGTATTATCGGTCACAGCATTGTAAAGCAAATTCAGGAATCTGTCTTTTTCTCGTTTTATGTTACCATAACCCATGAAAATAACTTTTTCCGCACTCAAACCTAAAAATTCCATGGCTTCAATTGTTTCCCGTATACGGATTAGGCCGATTTTGCGCCCTTTATTATCGCCATTCGTAATCACAACAACGCTTACATCAGCGCCATTTTTCAATGCATGGGTAATCACTCCAGAACACATCAAAGCCTCATCATCTTCATGAGGAGCTAATATTAGTATTTTCTTTCCGCTGGCCACTACCTGATTCACGTTGGTAAAATCATGCGATACTTTCTGCCACACAATGAATATCATACTTGTCCGCAATTAAATCATGCGCACTCTTGCTGACCATCTTCGCCAGTTCTTCATCCTGTAACAAGCGAATTGCGGCCGCAGCCATTGCTTCGGCATCACCTGTGGCAAAAAGCAGTCCTGTGTTTTCGGGAATAATTAAATCGACACAACCGCCAATATCGGCGGCAATACAGGCACAGCTGCAGGACATGGCCTCCAACAAAGCATTAGGCAACCCTTCCCGGCGGGAAGGAAAAAGATACAAGTCGCATGCCGCCAAGTAAGGTGCCGGATTGGTCAAGCTGCCGACATAACTAATTGTATTGCCGCCGCCCATATCTGCGTCCAGTTTAGCTAGGTCTGCCACACTTTTACTCGTTCCGCCACCTGCCACAACCAAATGGGCCTCCGGACAAGCGGCATAAATTTGCGGCCAAGCC
>JAGGAC010000082.1 GCA_017889635.1 Bacillota bacterium
ATCTTGTCTTCAGGACTTACTTTAGTTTTGACTGACATAGAAATCCCCCTATAGTTGACAATTTATTTTTTCATTGTCTCCTATAGGGGGAGCATATCATTTTGATATAAACAGTTCCTTCAGATGTGTTTGTCAACGAAAAAGTTAAGACTGTCGACAAAAGCAAAATATAACACAGTTTTATGGTAAAATATAACTATAGACTGTGTTATATTTTGTTTTCAATTAAAAACTCGTGAAGCGATTTTGCCCACAATTCTTGAGCAGTGGGAATTAAACTACAAAGAAAAGTGGCGGAAAAATTGCAATTATCAATTCGCCCTGCAGTTGTGAGCGATAGTGAGGCTTTAACCAATATATCTTTTTCTGCAAAACGGTACTGGAATTATCCTGAGGAATACTTTAAAGTTTGGAAAGCTGAGCTAACCATTACACCGGCTTATATTCAAAACAACAAAGTGTATGTAGCAGAAGTCGAGGGTCAAACTGTAGGGTATTTCTCCTTAGTAAAGGTGGAGGATGACTTCTGGGCAGGTAAGGTGTTTGTCACCAAAGGGTTTTACAATAAAATCGGCGCACGGTATTTGGCTGAGTCGCCGTCAAGTATAGATGGCAGAATGGTGTCTTTGTTTGAGTTGGTGATGAAATGACACAACAATGTCACTTTTCTCAATGATTTTCATTATAAAATGAGATCATAAAGGATTTCCCAAAACAAAATTTCGTTGGTTTTAAGACTTAGTTAATGCTAAGTCTTTTAATTTTGCCTTGGGTAGATAAATAAAAGGAGGATTTTAAATGAGTTCATTGACAGTTCCAGCCGATACCACAGTTACAATCAGCGAGACGACTTCGCTCTAGGGGACTGACACGGTGTTCATTGCCGGCTCTTATAGCGGCGACATTGTGCTCACGGTGACAGAGGCTAACACTCAGACATTCTATGAAGTGGACTTCCCGCTTCGCGAGGCTATCTATCTTGATGCGGACGGTATTAATGAAGATTTATCCGTTCTTTCAGCCGTCGTCGGACAAACACCGACTGCTTCTTCTCTTGAGGACTTCTCAATCTCCTCAACCGGCGAGTGCTTTAACGGCATCTACGCCGCCGGGGGAAGCTACACAATTGATAACGTCCAAATCAACCTGGACGGCAATGGACGTTGTGATTTTATCGGTGACGGCGCTGCCGTTATGGGTACAGGAACCGACACCACGCTGGTTTTGAATAACATCAATATCGTCAACCAGGGTGTGGTCCGCACCGGGGTAATCGCCGGTGATGGAAGCAATGTAATTGTCAAGAATTCCAGTATCTATACTAAGAATGGAACGCTGCCATCAGATTATGTACAAACAGTCTATCCAATCTATATGAGGTCGGTACCCTGGATGTTGGGCATCGACGGTTCTTATAACGTCCGTGCCACCAATGTGCTTGGCGCCGACACCAAAGCTACCTATATCAACTCCTCCATCACCTCCGATGGCTGGGGAGTTCTTTCAACTGATTCCGGCTCCAACCAAACACTTAGCGCGATTAACTGTACAATTTCTATCCCTTCAGGCAATGAAGGCTACGGAATTTATGCTGACGGCAATCCTTACGAGTATATTTATGGCTGCGTAATCAACGTAGGTAGTTACGCGGTCATCAGCAATAACGGCTATATTTACTTCGACGACAGTTCAGCCGAGAATGTTGCGGCACTTAATACCAGCATACCCCTTGGCTTAACTGATGAAGAGCTTGCCGCGATTTCACCGCAAGCGACGATTATCAACTCGGATCGCTTTGGTGTGATGTGGCATAGTTCCGGCGGCACGGTGGATGTGGCTGGTGGAACGGAGATCAATACTGCAGAAACTACTTTCCTGGCTAAGAGTTCCGAGGCCATTACCATCACGATCGACGGTTCCAATGGCGCCAAGATCAAACCCGAAAACGGGATTATTTTGCAAGTAATGGACGATGACGACCCCGGAATGGCCTCCGATATGACTAACACCGCCACTTATACCGATCCTTATTATGGGACCACCGATACTCCAACAGCGGATACGTCATTTGATCTTACCTCGACAACCGACGCCGCAGCACTAAAACTTAGCAATATAACTTTGACGGGAGATTGTTATAATTCGACAGGATGGAGTAGTTCCAGCACCACCAAGCAGAACATGGTGGTTACCCTTGATAATGCCAATCTCACCGGCATTATCTCGTCAACCGAAGCTCATCACAGTGTTGCGACCATCAGTTCTACGGAATACAAGGAACTGGGCGAGGTTACCGACACTCCTCGTGCGGCAATTAACAACGGTGCTATCGTCGTTTTGAACTCCGGCTCTACTTGGACAGTGACCAGCACTTCTTATCTCACCTCACTTACGGTTGACTCGGCTTCAGCGATCGCCGCTCCAGATGGATACAGTGTCTCCATGACGGTTGACGGTACTGACACGTCGATTGTTGCCGGTACAACATATACCGGCGCGATTGTACTGACTGTCGCCTAGAGGAGAACCGGCATTCGTGTCACTACGTGACACGAAGACAATAATTATATAATATACTTATGATTCAAAATCTACCCAGGCAAAGATCGGCTACCACAATTTTGTGGTAGCCGGTTTTTTATTTTTTGAGAATAGATATAACTGCTAACAAGATAAAAGCAAATTACTTTCGCCTTATAAGTATCGGGCCATTTCTTTTAGAGATGGGATAATATGTTGGAAAAAGGCTTTGTATCCGGCACATAGATAATTTAGGCTAGGTTCACCATCCGGTGTTTTAATAATACGGTCTTTAGGACAACCGCCGTAGCATAAAGAGAATACATCGCATTGCTTGCAGTATTGGGGCAGCATAGCCAGTTTACTGGTTCCAAATTCAAGCTGTTGCTCTGATGCAACCAGATCAATCATCGGGGTGGTCATGATATTTCCTAAAAGATGTTCCTTGTCTACAAAATGATCGCATGAATACATATCGCCATTATGTTCAAGCACCAGCGAGCGGCCGCAGGTAGGAGCGTGCGTGCAAAGGGTGTATTGACCGATCCAATTGCCTAAGGCAACATCAAAGGCCTGAACGAATATTTTGCCGTTATCCCGTCCGAACCATTCAGCAAATATTTCAATAAGAAATTTCCCGAATTGCAACATGTTTACTGAGTAATTAAGGGTACTAACTTGAGTTTCTGGGGTCTCAACAATGGGAATAAACTGTATAAAAGTAGCGTTTAAAGTATCGCGAAAGAAACGGTAGACTTCAAGACCACGCTGTTCATTAACGGCATGAACAGAACAGAGGATGTTTACATCAACAGTATGCTTAGTCAGTAATTCCCAGCCCTGTATAACTTTTTGGAAAGTACCGCTGCCATTCTTGTCCACTCGGTAGGCGTTATGTAGGTCCTGCGGGCCATCGATGCTAATTCCAATCAGGAAATTATGCGCTTTAAAAAATTTGCACCAATCATTATCAAGTAATGTGCCGTTGGTTTGCAGGGTATAGAGCAGCTTTTGCCCTGGTTTTTTGCATTGCTCGGCATAATGAACTGCTTTTCTGAAGAAATCCAAGCCCATGATTGTTGGTTCGCCGCCCTGCCATGAAAGCGTGACTTCCCTTGTTTGATGGGCCTCAATCAATTGTTTAATGTAGATTTTTACTAACCGCTCTGACATCTGAAACCGGCTTCGGTTGCATACAGCTCCGGTAGGTTTTACCAGGAGGTGGAAATTGGGAGGCTGTTTTTTTACAGGGAATCTCATCATTTTCTCCTTTTTCAAAAGTATGATACAAAATCCTTGAGGCTACGGAGTAATTCCGCAGCTCAAGGATTTTGAGAAATTTTTGATTTTAGCTTCAAGATACAACGTGATCGTTTATACTTCGCGGCAGTTCAGTTTCTTCTAATCTATCAAGCAAGGCTTTAAGTTCATTGCGTTTCTCGACGATATGCTTATCATGGTAGCGGGGATTTTCCGGCCAGGCAAGATTGTCTGTTTCCTGTGGATCATGTACTAAGTCATACATCTCATATTCCTCTTTGTAACTTGAATCGCCATGAAAGTACCTGGCGTATTTCCATTCTTTCGTTCTGACACACCGGATGCGGTTCGCCGCGGCAACTGCACTAGGTCGATTAGCCTCAACCCGATAATCATCAAAAGTGAATAATACTTCTGTTCGTGCATCATCCAGTTGTTCACCATTAATAATCGGGGAGAGGTCCTTTCCCCGGATACCTTTTGGCGGATCGATATGCAATAAACCGGCTATTGTTGGAATAAGATCAATTGTTGATATCAAATGGTCTGATGTTCTTCCCGGTCTTACTGATGTTGGCGAGATAATCAGCGGGATATTAATGGTTTCTTCATAGACATTAAACATCTTTTGCCGCAGTCCCCCGTGCGCCAGGCCCATCTCACCATGATCTGCCGTCCTGACGATAACGGTGGATTTATCCAAACCGGTATCTTCAAGGGCATCTAAAACTTTTCCGATTTGCTTATCAACTAGTTTCAACAGGTTTCCGTAAAAATTGAGATATTCTAACTGCTTCTCTCTGGTATCTAACTCGCCAACAATGTTATCCTGTACATATTTAATTTCAGGCTGTGCTAAAGGCTTGCTGACGAAGCTTTCGTCAATTGTTTCAGGAAGCCGGTCTATATCACCGATTAACATATCATTTTTATAGCCGGTTTGGTGGAAATTCTTCGGATATGTCCATATATCGTGAGGGTTTATTAGCGATAATACCAGACACCACGGCTTCTTATGACGTTCTTTAGCTCGTTCGTGGATGAATGATATTGCTTCAAGAGTATAGGCGTGGTCTTTGTCAAAATAGCCGCCGGCAATATTTGTGATCTGCCAATCTTGCCCGCCATCAGGGGGGACCCAACCGGAAAAACCGTAGGAAGCAATCTGGCGGGGCAGTAATTCCTGAACGTCATCAAACCCTTTACTCATGTGCCATTTGCCAAGATAAGAGATTTTGCCATACTTTCCGCTTTTGTGAAGCATTGTTGCCAGGTTGGGTATCTTAGGGCTTAACTCGATGTCAGTGGGATCGTATTCATTGGGGTCATCTCTTTCGCCAACCCCTAATGTTTTGGTAACCCCTGTCTGGGACGGATAGCGGCCGGTAAAAATAGCGGTTCGGCTGGGCGAACACATGCTGGCACAGGTGAAAGCATTGGTAAAACTGACGCCATTTTCTTTTAATCTTTGCATGTTGGGGAGATTTTCCTCCTCCCAATGAGGCGGAAAATGCCGTGTATACCGTTCCTGATCGGTCATGATAAAAAGAAGATTCGGGTGTTCTGATATTTCGGTTATGCTCATTTTTCTCCTCCTTATTCCAGTGGTAATATGGCACTTTCAGAGTAATTTAATTTCCAACTATTAATATGAAAGCTTTTTCACGACTATTCTTAAATCAGAATTTGATCAGGTTTTGTGGCTGTTTCATTTTTTTATTGGACAATCATTATGAATTTGTAAAAAATGTTGTGCATTATTAATTGGCTTATCCATTTGGATAATTTACATGCTTAAGTATGCGTAGTAAACTTGTTTAAGTAAGTACGCCGACATAATGATACATATGTATACGTGACGGTAATTCTAGGGGGGAATAATGTGAAAAAGAGAATAATAGGTATGTTTGTAGGGATATTAATGATCTCGTCAACCGGTTTTGCCAGCGGGGGCTTATCCGAGGTTATATATGGAAATAACAAAAATTACTGGCAAGTCGGTGCGATGGCTGTGCAAAATATCGGCTCTAAGACAAAAGTGTATGAACAGGTTGCAATGGGAAAAGATCGGACTAGCTTGGAAGGTGGAGTATCGTATCCCGTTGTCCGCAATGTTGAGTTCAACGTCATTATCGCTATATAAAAGCGCAAGATTTATCATTTAACTTAGGACAGAATACTCAAATCGATTCTTCCGCCAAAGGGTTAGGTTGCGGCATTAGCTATAAATTCTAAATAGTTTTAGTCCCCTAAGGGGGATTATTTTTTTTGTGCAATTGTTCGTAATGGTTGTATATATATTGCGGGTAGGGTGGGAGCCTATGTTGCTGTGTTCTTTTACAAGATTATGATTGATTTTTCTAAGAAATGTAATAATTTGAAAATAGTTGGTAATTTATAGAGGGTTTTTGACTATACTAGCGAAAAATACAATACTAAAGAATGATATGGGCAGAGTAGGCCGCAAAACTATGGATCGAAGGACATTGTTGTTTTGGATATCTAGGTTGTATCTAATTTATTGAAGGGGTGGAGTGAAATTATGAAAAAAGTATTTCTAATTACAATTCTTTGCTTATTCGTAATATTAGTGAACGGTGTTGTGTTTGCAGAAGAATATGCAGGGGTAGCGGAAACAAAAGCGGATACTGCTAAATTCAATATTGCAATAATACCTTATATTAATTCTACAGAAGAAAAGAAAGGTTACATACAGGAAATTATCGATAATAAATATACCTCGAATTATTCAGGGGAAAAATTTCAAAAAATTCCGTTGGTAGATGTTCAGAGAGCTTTAAGCAAGACTGGTTATAATTCTTCTAATATGGAACTTCCGGAAAAAGATATCTTAAGTGCTGTTGCAAAGGAAACAAATGCGGATTATGTCATTGCCATGGAGGTATCACAATTAATAACTACAAGACATATGAGCTTTTTCCAGATTAAAGTAGTAACAAAAGCAAAATTACATTACAAATTTTACGATGCTAAACAAGATAAAGTAATTTCGTTTCAGGTAACAGGGGCATCAGAAAATAAGGCTATAATAGGTGATGTAGGATATAAAGATCCAATCACAAAGGCATTAAACCAGGCAATGGATGATGCTAACGAAAAAATAATGAGTAACTTATAATGGATAGCAAGTAAGAAAAAAATATATTGTTAGAAGGGGCTGTCTTGTTTAGGCAGCTTCTTTTTTATTTCTTTAACAGCCTCTTTTCGGGATGTACAGATGTACAGTAGAAAGGGGAATGGTGCAAAAAATAAAACAATGATATACTCTGAATGATGTTTTGGTGGTCGTGTCAGAAAAGTAGATTGGAGAATTATATTTTGCAAAGCGACTATATCATGAGTATTAACCGGGCCTTAAACTACATATATCAGAACCTGGATAAGACATTGACGGTGGAAGAGATAGCAGAACATTGTTGTTTTTCCAAGTACCATTTTAACAGGGTATTCAAAGCGATTGTTGGGGAGAATGTCTACTGTTTTACCAAAAGAATAAAGCTCGAAAGTGCCGCATTTCGATTGCGGGCAGCAAAAAATAGGTCCATTACGGAGATTGCAATCGAGACTGGCTATAGCCCATCTAATTTTGCTTCGGCTTTTAAACAATATTTTGGGGTAAGCGCTTCGCGGTTCCGAAAAATGAATGAAGTTCCCTATAAAGATACATTTGCGACTGTAAGCAGCCATATTCAGAATCTCCAAAAGAAAGATAATATATTTGACGCGCTTGATAAAAGGATTAAAATAAAAAGACTGGCTGGCATGAATGTGGTGTATAAGCGTATTATCTGCAACTATCAAAGAGAACTAAAATCAGCGTGGAAAAGTTTCTGCATGGATATGGAGAAGAGATTTGGCGGGCATATCTCAAGTTTTGTGGGGATATCGTATGATGATCCGCTTATAGCAGATGAAGACAGATGCGTGTATGATATGTGCATGCTGGTTGACAAGGTATCCGGTGTGGATATACGCTGGATTGAGCCGGGAATGTATGCCTGTTATGCTTTTTATGATACGCCTGATAAGCTTATACTTGCTTTTAATGAAATTTTTGTGCTTTGGCTGCCTTTTTGCAAATATAAATTGGATAACCGCTTTGCGTTGGAAGTTTATAAATCAGAGGTGGATGAAGAAGGCAAAATTCAACTTGAAATATGCATACCAATACAAGAAGTTTGATAGAAAGCTCGAATTCAGAAGTTCCCCTTTATATAAACGAGTAGAATACAAAGGAAACTATATGAAGGGGGTCTTCGAGTGAATACAGATAGACAGGATGAACCTATTATCAAAACATTTTTGAGCTATTCCATTCCTTGTATTGTCAGTATGCTTCTTACGTCGTTTATTATTGTCGTGGATGGTTTGTTTATTGGTTATCAGGTAGGAGAAAATGGTCTTGCGGCCATTAATCTCACGTTGCCGGTCATGTATATTTTATTGGCGGTTACTATTTTAATTGGTGTTGGAGGCGTAACTCTTGCAGCACAGAGCTTGGGTGCCGGGAAGAAGGAGGAGGCTAGTTATTACTTTTCGTTTTCATTAGGTGCTATATTAGTGATGGACGCTGTAATTATCGGTATTCTTAGACTGTTTTTTGCGGATGTAGTAGTTTTGCTTGGCGCAGTGGGAGCGGTATATGGATGTGTCACTGACTTTTTTGGCGTAATACTATATTTTTATATCTTCATGATGATGAATATGGCTTTCTCGATGTTTATTAGAGCGGAAGGAAAGCCTCAGTTATCTTTGTTTTTTGGACTAGCTGGCAATATACTTAATGTGATACTGGATTATGTATTTATCATAAACTTAGACTGGGGAATGCGCGGGGCAGCATTAGCATCAGGTATTGCCGTATTGCTGCCATTTCTATTTGGAGCTTGGTATTTTTTTAGTAAGAAGTCGGTATTTGCAATATCTGCATTCCGCATAAATCTTGTGGTTTTTAAAAATATGCTATTTCTTGGTTCGGCAGAGTTTATCGCGCAGATATCGATTTCAATCACCACATATATTTTTAATCAAGTGCTTTTTGAGAGGCTAGGGGTCAATGGAGTTGCGGCATTTACCGTTATTGGATATGTAATGTTTGTTGAGTGTATGATACTGACAGGAATTGCCGTTGGTATTCATCCTCTGATCAGCTTTTATTTTGGCGCAAAAAACATCGGTGTAATATTTAGAATGTTTAAGACCGCGACAGTGGCAGCATTTATTGTAGGAGTGTTTGTATTTGCAGCGGGCTTTATGTTAGCAGAAAGTATTGTTGGTATGTTTGCCCGAGATAACCAGGAGCTTATATATATTGGTTCAATCGGACTTAGATTCTTTTCTGCTGCGTTTATAATAAATGGTTACAATATGATGGCAGCGGCGTTTTTTACTTCTATCGGCGAAGCTAAAAAAGCTGTATTGATATCAAGTTTGCACAGTCTTATACTAACAGTGGGTTTTATTGCGGTGTTGCCTAATATTATAGGTGATACAGGGATATGGCTGACAACGCCATTGGCTGAGGCGGTTACTTTTGGTTTAGCATATATAATGGTAATAAGGTCTAAAAGGCAGTTATATGCTAATATAGCTTAATACTGAGGAGAATATGAAGTGCTCCTGCCCTTGATGATATATCAGGGTTGGAGCACTTTTCATGTTGGAAAAACACTGCTCTGGAGCAGTTTAGCTACAATTAGAGGATAGTAATGATATAGCTGACAAATTATATAGGTATGGTTGTCTATGATGCAAACTTATAATAATGGGAATTTTTGTGTTATTGATTACTTGCAATAATTGCAGTATTATGATGGTAAATATATGCTAATACGGTGATAAAGATGAAGAGTCTGCGAAGGGATTATCAAACCCGTCAGTTCATGCTTAGAAATGAATATGAGATATTTTATTACAAAGATGATCATTTAAAAGAAGTAGAACTTCACCATCATGATTTTTTTGAAGTCTACTTTTTCATAGCGGGAAAGGTAACTTATGTAATTGAAGGCAGGTCGTATGTTCTTCGGGCAGGTGATATATTATTGATTAGTCCTGACGAATTACACCAGCCCATAATCGAAGAAAACGAGAATAACTATGAGCGCATCGTATTATGGATTAATCCGCAATTTTTCAAAGTATTGGGAAGTGATATGACAGATCTTTCGGCCTGCTTTGATATAACACGGGAAACGCACAGTAATTTGTTGCGTGCTGTAAGCGACACAAGCCGGAAGGTCAAGTATGATATGTTCAGACTGCTTAATGAAGCTGACTGCAGCGGATTTGGCAATGATGTATTTTACAAAACGTGCATTCAACAGATTTTAATTGAATTAAACCGCTTTTTGATGTCACCGTCATACGAAATAGATAATGAGAGTATTGTTACTAATGATTTTATTCAGTCTGTGATTGTATATATATATGAAAATCTTGTGAGTGATTTGACGCTGGATGGGATTGCCGGACACTTTTATGTGAGTAAGTTCCATCTATCGCGGGAGTTTAAACGACATGTCGGTACTACTGTTTATCGATATATACTTCAAAAACGTTTAATAATGGCAAAACAGCTTATTATTCAAGGTATCCCAATAACGGATGTTTATTTCAAAAGCGGTTTTGGCGACTATTCGAATTTCTTCCGAGCTTTTAAGATGGAATATGGTATTACTCCAAAGGATTTTTATAATTTAACAATAAGGTGATGAAATTTCATACTTCTTTTTACGGATATTGAAGTTTGGTTAATGGGAAGCGATAAAAAATCGCTTCCCATTTTTGTGTGCTTTATCTCACTCGACAAGTGCTTTTTTCAAATAATGAGAAAACAGCAATTATTGCAAGTATTTTAGCAATTATAATAATGTGCTGCAAAGGTCGATTCATGTAAAATCAGGATAAGCGATGGTCGGCTCTGCTTGTTTAAGATATTTCAGGCCGTTGGGAAGAAATGAAACAATCGTGTCGGTTTCGCAACGTTAATTTATGGGGTGATGCCTAAAAACGATCAGGGAAGGGATTTGTTCGGATTGGTAGATCTGTAAAGTGTTTTTAGGAAACATGGAGACTAGGAACATATTTGCGAAAAAAATAGGTTTGAGGAGGGTACTCATGAAAAAAAATCTCGTTATTACTCTAACGCTAGTTTTTATGCTTAGTATTGTCGGTACCGCTGCTGCTGCCACAACTAATCCTTTTGTTGATGTTCCCGCAAACCACTGGTCTTATAATGCTGTTAAAAAACTTGCCGCCGCTGGCATTATCGATGGCGCGGACGGAAAATTCAATGGCGATAAAACGCTGACCCGTTATGAAATCGCGGTTATTGTTGCTAAAGCAATGGGTAAAGAAGAACAAGCCAATGCTGAGCAAAGAGCTTTAATCGAAAAATTGGCTGCTGAATACAAGGCTGATCTTGAAAGTATTGGCGTACGCCTGAAAGCCGTAGAAGGCAACGTCGGTCAGCTTAGCATTCAGGGTTCATATCTCGGATTCAGATATCAGAGAACAACCAATGCAATTTGGCCGTTAACAGCGGCGCACCTGGATCTTCTTACTCATTATAATTTTGATAATACAACAACTGTCACGGTGGAAAAAGAATTTCAGGCCGCCTATAAAACCAATGAGTATACTCAAGCTTGGGCGGGCGGCGACCAGGATACCGATTTTGAAACGCTGTGTGTAGATACGGCACTTAGTAAGGCAACCAAACTTACCGCCGGTCAATTTACTAATCGTCCAGCTTATGGCATGACTTACATTGGCAGGATGAGAGGAGCGCGCCTGGCTTTTAATGGTTCACACAAGCTCAAAACCAGTCTGGCATACGGTCAGGTGTATGATACCGACAGGTATTATTTAGCACAAGTGAAAATTGATAAAAATTATACTAATGCAGCCTTAATAGACACGAGAATGCCTTATGCCAGCGTGGATTTTACTTATGCCGCATTTCCAAATACCAATATTAAGGCCGCTTATCAAAAAATTAGTGACTGGAAAACTACTTCTGGTACTTATGTCACTGTACCTGCTTCAAACTTCTATGAACTTGGCTTTGATACCAAACTTGGTAACAATTTCACATTAACCGCTGCTGGGGTAAAATCCAGCGCTGCTGCTGATAACAAATCATCTTTCGCGGAACTTAAATACAAACAATCAATGTTTTGGGCAGTGCCGCATTCGTATGATGTGTTTGTAAATTATCGTAAGGTGCCGTATAATGCGGTAATCGGCGGCCACGGCGGCAATGTAAACGACTTTTATGGTGATGATAATAACTCAGTAAACTTCAAGGGAACGACAATTGGGTTTCATTACACTCCTAAGCGACTGACTCAGCTGACTTGCTTCTATATGCTGGGCAAAGCTGTTGATGATGGTGCTGACAAAAAGATATTTCGCACCCAGTTTGACTTCTTCTTCTAAAAATTACAAATAGTAGTTAATTTACAAAGGAATTTGGGAGATAGGATCTGATATAGGCGGGCAGCATAGCGATACAATTGTGTAAATTTTTTTCACAAAGGTAGAGACGCTCTGCCCGCTTTCTCAAGATATATTCTAATTTGCTCTGCCGACGTTTGTTATAAACAAATACTATTCGAATTTTATGCAGCGTGGTCTACTTTCTTACAGAGGAGGAGTCGGTTCTAAATGGAGACGAAAATTAATGGCAGCAAGAGTCTACCACGAACGAAAACGGAGATAAGACCCTTTGGAATGAGGGACAAAATCGGATATTTGTTTGGAGATTTGGCTAATGATACTTTCTTCGCCACAGTAAATATTTTCTTAATAGTCTATTATGTAGATGTACTTGGTATAAGCGCGGCATTGGTAGGTACGGTTTTTATAGTGGCGAGGATTTGGGACGCATTCGTAGACGTATTATGGGGGCGTTTTATTGACTCACGTCCCGTGACTAAAGAAGGAAAGTTTAGACCGTGGATTATCCGCGGAGCACTACCACTGGTTATTTTTGGGGCTTTAATGTTTATACAAATTCCAGGCCTATCAAACGAAGGCACTAAGATTTTTGCTATTCTAGCGTATGCTGTTTGGGGTATGTTGTATAGCACCGTAAATATTCCTTATGGGGCACTTGCCCATGTAATGACAACGGATAATATTGAGCGCGCAGCACTTTCGACTTATAGATCTATGGGAGCGACGATTTCTTTCCAAGTTATTGGTATGGTTGTACCCCTTGTCGTGTTTGTAAGCAACAGACCGAATGGAGACAGGTTTTCTCTTGTTGGCATTGCACTTGCCGTAATTGCATTGATTTGCTATATAGTGTGTTACAAGCTGACAACTGAACGAGTAACAGCAACAGAGGTTGGCAAATGTAAACAGAAACTCAATGTTGGCACAACGGTAAGAGGATTAGCAAAAAACAGAGCATTTGTCGTTCTTGTTATTTCGTCCCTTATGTTGGTAATTAGTATGGGGCTTACAGGTTCGATTAATACGTATCTTTTTAAAGACTACTTTCATGACGCGAAAATGATGAGTGCCTTTTACGGCTTAGGAATCATTATAATGTTCATGATTGTTCCTATGGTGATACCGCTTGTTAAAAAATTCGGAGTAAAAGAGGTTGCGGCAGGCGGTTTGTTGTTTTCTGCGGTAATGTATTTTATTCTGTTCTTATTGCCAATAACCAATGTATATTTGTATCTAGTACTGGTCTTTATAGCTGAGTTTGGCAAGACATTTTTCCTGTATACTCTTTGGGCAATGGTAAACGATGTTATTGATTATCATGAGTATACTACTGGAATTCGTGAAGCTGCTACTATTTATTCAGTATACATGTTTATTAGAAAGTTAGCCCAGGCATTAGCGGGCGGATTGTCCGGCTTTGCGCTTGCTTGGGTCGGGTATGTCCCCAAAGTACCAGCGCAGACACTTGAAGTAGCGCTAAACATTAAACGCATGTTTACACTTACTTCTGCAGTTACCTATTTATTAATATTTTTAGCACTTGCATTTCTCTACCCGCTGACAAAAGGGAAAATTGCCCAGCTCAAAAAGGATTTAGAAAGGCGTGCGATTTGAAGTTTAATCAAGCTAATTTGACTTACGACATTTTTGCGTTGAAATGTCGTAAGTCAGAGAGTTGGTTTCCGCTGTCTGAAGCACTGACTTAATTGGCCAGTGCTGTTTTATATTGCGATGAGCGTACAGATCACAAGTTTGAGTCGAATTATAATGGCGAAAGGGAGCAACTTTTGCAAGTAATTGAGCAAGTATGATAATGAATTGGTGTGCGTAGTGGAAGTAGAATTATATTAAGAATAATTTCAACTTTCTCCAATTATCCAAAAACCAAGGATATTGAATTATTAGTTGTTTAGTTTTGAAATTGCAATAAGTAAACAGCAAAGGTTGATAATGATGAAGCAATTTGTAGGAAAAGATTTTTTATTAACAAACAAAACCGGGATGGAATTGTATGGTCTGTATGCAAAGAGTCAGCCTATTTATGATTTCCATTGTCACTTGAGTCCGCAGGATATTGCGGAGGATAAGAGATATTCTGATATCAGTGAACTGTGGCTTGCTGATGATCACTATAAATGGCGCATTATGAGGGCCTACGGTATACCGGAGGAGCTAATTACAGGAAAGGCTACATCGCCACAGGAAAAATTTAAGGCGTTTGCTGAAGCGCTGCCGGCTGCTGTCGGAAATCCGATTTATCATTGGTCACATATGGAATTGAATAATTATTTCGGTATACACGAACCTCTGTCAGGCAAATCAAGTGATCGAATTTGGCGCGAAACTACTGAAAAAATACAAAGCGAAGGTTTTTCAGCGCAAGCGCTTATTGCTCGTTCTAATGTAGAATTGATTGCTACCACCGATGATCCGACTGATGATTTGAAGTGGCATTTGATGATTGCGAATATTAAGGATTTTGCTACTCGCGTGGTTCCAACGTGGAGGCCGGATAAGGCTGTGGCTATAGCGTCGCCAGGGTTTATGGATTATTTAGAAAAGCTTGCATCAAGTGCCAATGCAACTATTGGGAGCTTTGATGAGTATTTAGATGTACTCCGCAAGAGGATGGACTTTTTTGAAACTGTGGGATGTCGTAGTGCCGATCATGGAATTGTAGCGTTGCCGTCAGTGCAGGGAAATTATAACGATGCGAAGGCAACTTTTAACAAGGTATTAGCAAAGGTAAGGCTCCAAGAAGAAGAAGTGGAAAAGTTTACCTTCCACATGCTGAGTTTTTTTGGCTGTGAATATTCTAGGCGCGGCTGGGTTATGCAACTTCATCTGTCGGCGGTGCGTAATCAGAATACAAAGCTCTTTGATAAGCTGGGGCCTGATTGCGGGGTTGATTCAAGTGGTGATCCAGTGACCGCTTTGGCGTTGGGCCGGTTGTTTGATGAAATCGAAAAAGCTGAGGGGATGCCGAAGACTGTTCTATATACTTTAAATCCAACTGCTTATTATGTACTAGCTACTATGGCGGGAAATTTTTCCGGCGGCATACGGGGAAAAATGCAGCTTGGGGCAGCGTGGTGGATGCTGGATCACCGCGATGGAATGCGAGAACAGTTACGCATTTTAGCCAATACAGGTGTTTTGGGACTATTTATTGGCATGTTGACCGATTCCCGAAGTTTTCTGTCGTATGTACGGCATGATTATTTTCGTCGGGTGCTTT
>JAGGAC010000139.1 GCA_017889635.1 Bacillota bacterium
AAACTGCGGTTAGTAAAATAGTGTGCCAGATAACTGCCGATTACAGCTCCGGGTAGTGTTGCCAGACTAAACCGAATAGCTGCATCATAATATACTTTTGTCTGTTTGACATAAGCGACTGTCCCAGACAGCGCATTTAAACAGACAACAGCCAGAGAAGTACCGACAGCGTGTTGTGGTGAATAGTGAAGGACTAGCAAAAATATTGGCACCAGTATGAACCCGCCACCAACGCCGATTAAGGTGCCGATTGCGCCAACACTTAGACCTAAGATAAATAGTGATACTGTAAGTAGCATGAGTTTTCCTCTGGGGATATCTACGGGAACAATGTTTACAGATAGTGTTTTTTTACTATAATTATAGCATAACATACTGTGCATTTAAGCATCAGCTAGTTTTAAGCTAATCTAATGAATGGTTCGCGCTAACCAAGGTGAAAGAGAGGTGACGATTCATAAATTCAACCCGGAAAATAGACATAAGCTGGATAACTCAGAGCGGCGTGAACTTCTTCCGCCGGACGAAACTTTATATCGTTTGGGATTACAGAAGGGCGATATTATGGCTGATATCGGCTGTGGAATCGGCTATTTTACATTGCCAGCCGCTAAAATTGTTGGTAGTCAAGGAAAGGTATATGGCATGGATACTGCGGCGGAAATGATTGAAGATGCGCAGGGTAAGATTGGACATTTGACTAATGTAGAACTGTTACAGGTGCAGGAAAGTGATTTTATTTTGGACAACCAAACAATAAGTTATGCGTTTATTTGTCTTGTTGTTCACGAGGTAGAAGATCGCCTGGTTTTCTTTCGGGAAGTGGCAAGGTTATTACAGCCAACAGGTAAGATTGTCATAATTGAATGGGTAAAGAAAAATAGTGTGATGGGGCCGCCGATGGAACATAGGTTACAGGGGGATGAAGTTGCTGACTTATTAAGGTTGTGCTCTTTTAATAACATTCAGCAGATTGACGTAAATTCCGAAATGTATGTAGTGATAGGTGAAAGAGAAAAATAAGGGGAAATAGCTTGAATGGGGAAAATCTATTAGGTTAAAGTGGTAAACAAAATTGGCAGTACTGTTTATTTGCTTACTAATATTGTTTTGATTAGTAAGCAATATTTATTAAAGGAAACGAACTGATGCCTGAATAATATTTACTAAAAGTTTGTGCTTTGGCGTTAGCTTCTGCCGCGAATAAGCGTATTTTGCGAGTACAAGTTCAAAAGGAAAGAATAGCAAAATGACCCAAAAAGGTAATTTGGTTGCCGGTGCCGTATTCACTGGGGTGGGGGTTATATTGCCGATAGCTTTCCACTTTTTTGGAGCTTTAGGGCCAGTGCTTTTACCGAGCATATACCAGTAATGTTGCTATGAGCCGATTAATATGTCGTAAAACACAAATAATTGACGTAAAATAACTGTTCACGTTGAATCGCGGTTTTATTGAATAAGTTTTACATGTCTGCCTTTTAGAGATGTAGGCGGATAATCATCTCTGTTGACTCCAAAACTACTACCGTTAATAGTGACTTGTTTACCTACCACACACCCATTAACTGTAATTGTGCTGCCGTTTATAATAATTTTGCCGTTAGGAGCATACAGCACTCCATTCAGTGCTATGCCGCTACCGTTAATCGTGATGTCCCCGTTTTTAGAGTAAAAACATACCTGACTATTGCCGGAAGCGACTCCGCTACCGTTTATGGTAATGTTTCCATCCGCTAAGACCGCTCCTGTAGCCGTAAATGCGGAACCATTCACGGTAACAGTACCAGGACTACCTTTAACATACATTGGATTAGCAGTAATACCACTGCCATTAATAACTTTAGATCCTGTATATACCTGATTGGCAGCAGCTGCTGCTGCCGCTATTGAGGCACTGTAGTCCGGCATATCAATTAAACTTGCGTTACTTTGCATCGAACCTATGTTTAGGTTGCTGCCGTTTTTAGTAATAGTTCCTGTGGCTTCAGCCGCCCCGGTAATTGTAATCCCGCTACCGTTAATGATTAAATTCTGGTTGGTATGGACCGAACCTTTAATATTAAACCCACTGCCATTTTTTTTCTATAAAGTTTTAATCCTGGTACTTTCGGCCTTCTAAGCTGTGGGGTGCCCGAGTGTTAGAGATCTTCGAAAAAAAGAGTTTTGCGGGAAACATAGGACCTGTTTGCGGGCTCGAGAACTCGCTGGTTGCTTCAATTTTATTGTCTACCCAAATGTTGTGTTTCAGTTAACGGCTGTGTACCATTACCAAACATAGCTCCTAAAAAGATACCTAACCGCCTAACTATAAATATCCAAGATCTACCCAGTATAAAAAAGTTCGGCGATGCTGGAATAAAACTATTAAGTATCCAGCCGCTGCAATCATAAAGGCGCAGCTAAATAACATTTTGTTAGTCAAATAATATTATAATATATTAAAGAATAAAGGAAAAATTCTTGATAGAAGTAATAGAGGTGTAATAATATGAGGAAGATAATTATTATTGGCGCAACATCAGGGATCGGAAGAGAATTAGCCAAAAAATTTTCATCTCAAGGTGACGAAATTGGTATTATTGGCCGCAGAGAAGCTTTATTATTGGAGCTTGCCAAAGAGCTACCTAAAAAAGTATATGTGAGATCATTGGATATTGCGCTTATTAATGACGCTACAAATCAATTAGAAGATTTAATTAAAGAAATGAATGGGGTTGATATCGTTATCATAAGTGCTGGAATCGGTTATTTTAACCTTAATTTGGATTGGTCTGTAGAACAAGAAACCATTGACACTAACGTGTCTGGTTTTGCAGCAATGTGTAATGTAGCTATGAAATGCTTTGTTAATCAGGGAAAGGGGCACTTGGTTGGTATTTCTTCGATTGATGCCATCAACGGAAATGGTTATGCACCGGCTTATGCCGCATCAAAGTCTTTTGTATCGAATTATTTAGAGGGGCTTTCTTATTGGGTACATATGAAAAAATTACCGATTAACGTAACGGAAATACAACCAGGTTTTGTTGATACACGTATGGCTAAAGGTGAAATGAAATTTTGGGTTGCGCCTGTAGAGAAAGCGGCTGAACAAATATATATGGCAATCATAAACAAAAAAACTCACGCTTATATAACAAGACGGTGGTGCTTAATAGCTTGTGTTTTGAATATTTTACCCAGATGGATTATAAGAAGATTTTATCGATAAATAGGCTTGTCCAGGATCTACAACGTAAGCAGGCACACGAAAATTGACGGCATTGCCGAAGCTGGACACTGATAAAACACCGGCATAAGCGGCAATGGATATACGGTCGAAGTCAATAATGGGAAGGGCCTGATCTAGAAATAAGGTTTTATTTACATTTGCTTTTATTACAATATCTTCCCAAAACTAAACGGTTATAAAGTATACTTAAACATTGATTTATGATAGGCGTGCCTGAATGAACCGTATTTTTTGAATAGTTGAGCCTTCCTTGGGGTTAGTATATTCTTTTTGGAGGTATGCGGTCTGTTAATCCCGCCAGAATAGAGGAATTAGTTGCGAAGGTTGGTTTGTGCGCCGGAGACATTGTGCTTGATGTAGGCTGGGGAACAGGTATACTTGAACCCTATATAAAACAGCTGATCGGTGACCAGGGTGGGATTACTGCGGTTGATTTTGCAGAGAATATGATAGCACGCGCGATTGATAAATACCGGAATTTAGAAGGAATAAATTTTTTAGCGATGGATATTATGGATTTTGAGGATAGAGTACAATTAAGTTCGCAAAAGTAAAAAAAGGAAAAGCCATCGAAAGCTCCAAAAAGGTAAGTGTCAAGCAAACCTAAAGGAGTGTATAAATCG
>JAGGAC010000017.1 GCA_017889635.1 Bacillota bacterium
AACATCCAAGTAGCTATTCCAGTGCTCCAGCATCATGTCTTCCAAGGTATCTCGCATTGTACCGCTGGCTTGTTCGGTCGCCTCGAGAGCCGTACGCATCAAATCCAATTGCTCCATAGCTTCTTGATGCAGCCGCCGCATGTGTTCGACGTCCAAAGTGACATGTCGTCTGTCGCGAAATTTTTTCACGGCAACCCCCTCCTTAAAAGGGAAATTTTTATATTTTATGCCGCCGCGAAATAGGATGTGAAGTCGGCGCTATGTGCTAATTATTTAAAAGGAGCGATAAAACGAATCATCTTGATAGGGATATGCATTGATAAACATCTGTGACGTACATTGACGTTTACTATGATGAAGTCGCAACCGACATAGCAAAGGGTTCCACAAAAACTTTCTCTGTGGCAAATTCTAGCATCAACACTAAAAATTATCTCGCAGCCCAACAGGCACAAAATGCGATCTTTCAGGCTTTCGCGATGAAAATCATACATTTTGTAAGGAAATGTTTCTTCACAACAGTTGTCAGGTAGAATGTACTCTTCATAGCTAGGTTCCATTTTTTCACCTTCATACCAATGTGGATATTTGCAATCCATAGGCCTTAATATCCTCCTTTAAATTTTTTTGTCGAAGGTTAAAGTCCTTATTGTGTCACCTGCTACATCATATGAGAATTTATAACATAATGTTACTTTTCGTTAACACTGGCGCTTATTAAGTAGGATCAGCTTGGTTAGGCCTTCGAGCTATTCCTATAACCATAATATGTTGAAAAAGCCAGTAGTGTGCAAGAACAGGTCGAACGATGAAAAGTGCATGCGAAGATAGGAGCAGGAAGTTTATGAATTATACCGAATAAAATATAAGACTAAAATCAATTATATTGTTGAAGATACGGAGGTAGTAATGGATTTCAGTAGTTATAGCAACGTGATTGTTATCGGATTTTTGGTTTGGGTGGCGATGGCACCAAAATCAAAATCTAATAATTTTGGTGAATGGTTTCTGGCCTATATGGCTGCGTTGATGTTTAGTTTGATTGGCAGTTCAGAGATTATGATGATCAAACCAAATGCTTTCTTTTTTTCAATTGGTGGAGCACTGGCGTTTTTTTATGTAGTAGCTCGTTCGGTGATTACAGTGCAGATTAAGAAATAGGACTGTCTACCTAGGAGTTGGTAGACGTTTTTTTATTTGTCTATTTAATGATTATGTCCTACCAGCTATGCCAGGATTTCTTGGGTTAAAAGGAAAATCAATAAGGTGCGAGAATATATACAATCATTATATAAAATTTGGAGATGAATCAGTTGAGGAGGATTTGAATGGCGCTAGTTGTAAAAAAATTTGGCGGCAGTTCGGTTGCTACACCGGAAAAGATTATAGCGGTTGCCCAGCGGGTTATACGCGATAAGCAGCCTGACGATAAAGTTGTTGTGGTAGTATCAGCAATGGGGGATACTACTGATCATCTGGTTGAGTTGGCCAACTCGATGACCGATGTCCCAACTGGCCGGGAAATGGATATGCTACTTTCTACGGGTGAGCAAATTTCTATAGCCTTATTAGCCATGGCTTTCAACAAATTGGGATATCCAGCGGTATCATTGACTGGGTTCCAGGCTGGTGTTTCTACAAATAATGCTTTTAATAAAGCCAAGATAACAAAGATTAAGCCACAGCGAGTATTGGAGGCGCTAGAAACGGGCAAAATCGTGGTGGTGGCTGGATTTCAGGGGATGACTCCTGGTGGTGATATTACTACTTTGGGGAGAGGCGGCTCAGATACTACAGCAGTGGCTCTGGCGGGTGCAATGCGGGCTGATGTATGTGAGATTTTTACTGATGTGGATGGAGTTTATTCTTCCGATCCACGGGTGGTAAAAGACGCTAAGCGCATGAAAGAGATTACCTACAATGAAATGCTGGAGATGGCTCGGCTTGGTGCGGTGGTGATGCAGCCACGGTCAGTGGAAATGGGCAAGCATTTTGGTGTGCCTATCCATGTTCGCTCTACATTTAGCCGAGAGCTTGGTACTATTATCAGGGAGGAATATACTGTGGAAGAAAAGGAATTTGTTATTCGGGGAGTAACTCATGATACTAATGTGGCTAAAGTTGCGGTACTAGGTGTGCCTGACAGCCCTGGTATTGCCTATAAGATTTTTTCAGCATTAGCTAAAGCCAATATCGATGTTGATATGATTGTACAAAGTATTCGCAACGTTGATAAAAATATTATAGATATGGTATTTACTATTGCTAAACCAGAAATTGTTGAAGCTCGCGCTATTGTTGAGGAAGTTGGCAAAGAACTAAATGTTCTTGGGGTGATGATTGAAGAAGACGTAGCTAAGGTTTCGGTGGTGGGAGCAGGAATGTTCGGCAGCCCTGGTATAGCTGCAACGATGTTTGGAGCGCTTTCCGATGCTGGTATAAATATTGAAGTTATCAGTACTTCGGAAATCAGTATTTCCTGTCTGATTCGAGCTGGGCAGGTAGATAAAGCGGTTAATGCTATTCACGCTTGCTTTTTTAAAGAGGCCTAAAGGACATCTATAATTAGAAAATAATAAGTTAGGAAAAAGAATCCGAATGTGCCGGATTCTTTTTTTTATTGTAAAGAACCGTTAGCAATGCTGGTGATTGGGGAAGAACTTAAAGTTAGTAGACATAAAATAACGATGCGTTTGTAGTTATTTCAGATAAACCAATAATTGCAAATGGTTTGTTGGTTTGTTTGTGAAGGAATTATGTAAACTTAATCGAAGTAATATTATAAAGAGCTAGTCTCTTTAGGTAATGCGAAAGGAGGATTAGTGTCGGTAGAAAAAGGGTTCTTGGGAGTCTACTTGTAGTGACCAGGTTTAGCACTGTGAGGAAACATGGATACTCAGGGGGGCTAAGCATGGTTTGCCGGTTGTGAGAAAAACAAAGGTCAAATCAGGGAGGAAAAATCATGAATAAGAAATTATTGGTTGCTGCGATTATGGCTGCGTTGACTATTTCTACTTCTACTACTTTAGCTGCTCCGACTTTTTCCGGTGACGCCCGTATTCTATCGCAAAAGGACGATGGTGCACACACTTATACCGACACTCGCTTCCGTCTGAATGCTGATTCCGAAATAAGTGATGGTTTTTATGCCCATGCCCGTATAATGGGTATTGATGATCAAGAGGGAGCGAATTTATTTGCAGCAGCCGGTACCGGTTCAACTGGTGCTGGGGTTAATATGGATCAAATGTATATTGGAACCAAAGTTGGTGCTATTGATGTGAAGGCTGGCCGTCAGGCACTTTGGGCCGGTAATGGTATGTTGGCAGACATTAGCGGTATTCAAGGATTATCGTTAGCTACTGACACTGGAAATATCGGTATGGATGCTTTTGTTGGTCGTTCGGAAGGAACTGATGTTACTGCCGCCAATTTGAAGACAAAAGGCGAAGCAGTTAAATTCGGTCTTGGATATTTGAAGGAAGAAAACACCAATTATTGGGCGCTTAATGCTGATACCAAGTTAACCAACAATGTTGTTCTTTCAGGAAACTATGTTAAAAATGATACCGACAATAAGAACGGATTTTTGGTTAAAGCAACTTTTGGCGAAGCTATCCACAAAGGTGATTTCAACTACGCTCTTTCCTATCGTAAGATCGATGACAATGCTGTAAAATCTGACTGGACTACTGACAGTGCTTACAACAATTCAAAAGGTGTTCGTGTTGAGGCTAACTACAAGGTTGCTGAAAATGTAAGTTTGAACATGTATAAGGATTTTACGAAAACTAATGATTCTAATGTTGGAATGAATAGAGCAAAAGCAGAAATGACTGTCGAATTTTAGATAAGTGGTTTGAGGCGGCCTAGTACAGGGCTGCCTTTTTTTTGTCCAGTTTTTTCAATGTATTGCAAGGCTCTTTTGAGCCATGCTATAAACGGGATCAAAATTTATTTACGGGAGGTTTTGCGTTATGTCGAGGAGTCGTAAAACAGTTAATCCGGCTGCCCAGCAGGCTCTTGATCGCTTGAAGGTCGAAACTGCGTCCGAACTCGGCCTCACGAATTATCAAAACACTTATAAAGGTGCTTTGACTTCCGCCGATAATGGACGGGTTGGTGGCCACATGGTTCGCAAAATGATTCAAGCACAAGAACAGCAGTTTACTGGTAGCAGTGCCCAAGCGGCTCAGTCCAGTAAAACTCTCACCGCACAGTATGATGCTAATAATAAAGCTTAGCAGGCCAACTGGCCTGCTTTTCCATTATTTTATCATTTAGACGACTGGTTATTCGAAAATGTTACACAACGTATTTATGGTCTGCGGGAGGGAAAATATGGTGGAAACAAGAAGTAATAAACGCAAGTTAAATTTTTAGGAGGGCAGTTAACGCATTTATTTGGTATTATTACATGATTTATAAATAAATTATTATGTATTACAAAAAAAGGAGTGTCAACAATTGGCGACGGTTTTAATAAAAAACCTTGATAAACATATTGGCGAGGAGGTTTCGGTTCGGGGGTGGCTTTATAATCAGCGGTCTTCCGGAAAAATATCATTTCTGATAGTGCGGGACGGAACAGGACTTGTTCAAGGCGTTTTGGTAAAAAAGGATGTTGGTGAGGAGTTGGCTAGCCTGGCAGGGAACCTGACTCAGGAAAGTTCGCTTATTATACGTGGGGTTGTACGGGAGGAACCTCGTTCGGTTGGCGGGTATGAGATCCTGATTGCAGGGCTAGAAATTGTCAGCATTGCCGAAGAGTATCCAATAACTCATAAAGAACATGGCGTGGATTTTCTGGCGGATAGGCGTCACCTATGGCTGAGAACGCCACGACAGACTGCCATTATCAGAGTTAGATCGGAAATTGAGCAGTCTATTCGCGATTTTTTTTATGAGAATGATTTTGTTTTGGCTGACGCGCCAATTATTACTCCTGCTGCCTGTGAGGGAACTACAACCTTGTTTGAACTGGATTATCATGGTGACAAGGCATTCTTATCTCAGAGCGGCCAGCTTTATAACGAGGCTGCAGCAATGGCATTAGGACGCATTTACTGTTTGGGACCAACTTTTCGAGCAGAAAAATCCAAAACGCGGCGTCATCTTATGGAATTTTGGATGATTGAGGCTGAGATGGCCTATTTTGACATGGATGATAATATCAATTTGCAGGAAAAAATGCTGCATTTTGTTATACGGCGGGTGCTTGAACGGTGCGAGCGTGAAATGAAAACTTTGGAGCGGGATGTGGCAAGACTGGAAAAAATTACGTTGCCTTTCCCACGGATAAGTTATACTGAAGCAGTGGAAATCCTCAAAAAGGAAGGGGTAGACTTTGTATGGGGGGATGATTTTGGTGCGCCGCATGAGACGGCGATATCAAAATATTTTGATGCGCCGGTCTTTGTTCACCGCTATCCCGCTACCATCAAGGCTTTTTATATGAAACCTGATCCAGAAAATCCAGCGGTGGTTCTTGGGGCTGATCTTTTGGCTCCGGAAGGGTATGGAGAAATTATTGGCGGCGGCCAGCGAATTGATGATTTTAAACTATTAGAGCAGCGGATTGCTGAGCATAATTTGCCGCAGGAAGCGTTTGCGTGGTATTTGGACTTACGCCGTTATGGTTCGGTGCCACACTCGGGATTCGGGCTAGGAATAGAGCGGACTGTAGCATGGCTTTGTGGTCTTGACCATATTCGGGAAACTATTCCATTTCCGCGGATGTTGCATAAGATGTATCCGTGAATTAATCTGATGTTCATATTTTTCCAGAGCGGCAGGAAAAAGTGAAGTAATGCCAAATATAAAAAAGATTCGAGCGATAATGGAATATTAGGGGGAGACCAACAATGATTGATCATGTTGCCGCATTGCATATGCGGGATAAAGTTGCGGAGGATAAGATTTTTGGAGCAAGCGCTGCCGCAAAAGCTGCAGTAGCTAAATATGGCAAAGAAAAAGTCGTTGACGCAACTATCGGTGTTATTTTGGATGATAATGAGGCGCTTGTTAGCTTGTCTACGGTGGAGAAAGTTTATCGTAATTTGCCGATGTCAGAAATAACAAGTTATGCACCGATTGCGGGGTTGCCTGATTATTTGGATTCGGTTATTGATGTAGCTTTTATGGATAGCAGGCCTGAGGCGTATATAAAAGCAATAGCTACTGCCGGAGGTTCGGGCGCTATCCACCATGCTATTTGGAATTACACCGAAACAGGCGATACTGTGTTGACTACAGACTGGTATTGGGATCCCTATCAGGTTATGGCTGACGCATTGATGCGCAATATTGACACTTTTACAATGTTTGATGAAAAACAGAAATTTAATACAATGGCATTTCAAACGAAAGTTCAAGAGTTGCAGGCTAAGCAGAATAATGTTCTTATCATTCTTAATACTCCGGCTCACAATCCAGTAGGCTACAGTCTTGACGACAACGAGTGGGGTGGCGTGCTGGAAGTGCTCAAAAACTGTGCGAAGAATAAGGATAAAAACGTTATTCTGTTTGTTGATATAGCGTATGTGGCTTATGCAGGCAACCAACATGACTGTCGGTCATTTATGAAGAAATTTTCAGGCTTGCCGGAGAATGTGCTTGTCCTTGTCGCCTATAGCATGTCGAAGGGGTATACTCTTTATGGTCAGCGTACCGGGGCAATAATTGGCGTATCTTCCAGTCGCAGAGTTATTGACGAGTTTGAAAGTGTTAACCAGTATCTTTGCAGGGCTACCTGGTCTAACATTAACCGGAGTGCGATGAAGGTGTTGACGACGATACATAAAGATAAGGCGCTAACGGACGAGCTTGATCGGGAGCGGGATTATTTTTACAAAATGATTCATGAGCGCGCTAAGGTTTTTACTGCTGAGTCACAAGCAGCTAATCTAAAAATAATGCCGTATATCGCAGGTTTTTTCTTGTCTGTACCAGCGAGTAACCCCGACGCTGTCTGCGAAAAGCTGTATGAGGATAATATTTTTGCTGTGCCTCTGACGAAGGGGATCCGTGTCGCGGTCTGCGCCGTGCCGTTAGAAAAGGTCAAGGGCATGGCTGCTAAAATGGCAAAGGCTAAAGATTTAGTTGAAAAATAGTCGGTAATAAAAGGCAGCTAACTGTAGTAATGTTGTTGTGTGAAGCATCTTATTTTGTAAAATTATCCACTAGAGAGTTAAGCTTTTATTGGCAATACTACCGCTAAAGGAGGGAATATACTTATGGGGCAATATAATGAAAATTGGATTGATGACACGTCGCTTGAATTTCCTCGCGGTGGTTTTTGGCTGGTTCATATTCTTGGTGCAGTGGTAATTTTCTTTTTGGGAATGCGGTTTGCGGTTCGACGTACCCCTTTTTCACTTATAGCGTATCGGATGCTGAGAATGTTGACGCATCGCTAAAAAAATATCGGTGGAAAAGACTTGGCAACAGAGGCCAGGTTTTTTTCAGTTTTAATAAGTTAGAGAGTATTATGTTAGATGTCGAATACTAGTATTTTTTTACAAAACTCGTTATAATTATATTTTGGGAAACGTAATATTCTGTAATGATGGAGGCTAGGACATGTTTAGTTTTAAGCCGCGTGAGGACAAGTTTTTTAAACTGTTTTCCGAAAGTACCAGGATACTTTGCCAAGGGGCAGAAGTACTCCGAGATTCTATGCAAGAGGCATACGATCTTGAGCAGAAAATGAAATATATTTCCGATATTGAGCATCAGGCAGATGAAACAAATGATGCGATAATTGACTTGCTCAATCAGACATTTATTACTCCTTTGGATCGAGAGGACATCCATTTATTGGCAACAATGCTGGATGATGTAGTGGATTTTTTACAGGGAACGATTGAGCGAATAGTGCTCTATAAGGCTGGAAAACCTTCCAGTGGGGCATCCGAACTGGCAAGGATACTGGCTGATTGTACCAAGGAAATGGTAAAAGCGTTTGATATGTTGCCTAACATCAGGGGCAATCGGGACAAAATTCTTGATCATACCCGCAAAATTGCAGTGCTGGAGAGTGAAGGAGACCGTATCTATCGTCAGGAGATTGCGCATTTGTTTAATACTTGTCCTGATCCGGTAGAGATAATCAAATGGAAAGAAATATTGGAACATTTGGAGGACGCTCTCGATCATTGTGAAAAGATCGCTGATTTACTGCGGGGCGTGGTTATGAAATATGCCTGATATACTTCTTTTAATTGTTGTTGTTCTATCTTTGGCTTTTGATTATATTAACGGTTTTCATGATACTGCTAACGCGATTGCCACTTCTGTGTCAACTAGGGCTTTAACACCGCGTGTAGCTGTATGGCTAGCCGCAGGGCTGAATTTTTTGGGGGCTATGTATAGCACTGGGGTAGCGAAAACCATCGGCTCTGATATTGTCAGATCAGCTAATTTGGTTAATGAACAGACAATTATTGCTGCTATGATCGGAGCGATATGTTGGAATCTTATAACCTGGTGGTTAGGAATACCAAGCAGTTCTTCCCATGCGTTGGTGGGTGGCGTGATTGGTGCAGTTCTGGTTTCGACTGGGGTCGAAGCTCTCAAGGTTGACGGAATTATAAAGATTGTAATGGCACTTGTTTTTTCGCCGCTGATTGCAATTGTTTTGGGTGTCATAATAATGACGGCTATTTTTTGGATGGTAGGACGGAAGGCTCCTTCAAGTATCAACAATAAGTTTCGGCGTCTCCAGATTCTTTCTGCGGCAATGATGTCGTTTGCACATGGTTCTAATGATGCCCAGAAGGCGATGGGGATAATTACGCTTACGCTAGTTAGCGCCGGGTATTTGACGACTTTTGAAGTTCCGTTATGGGTGAAAATTGTGGCAGCATCAGCAATGGGAGCAGGTACTGCAGCAGGGGGCTGGCGGATTATCCGTACGATGGGCGGTAAGATTTTTAAATTGGAACCGGTTAGTGGATTTGCTGCTGATCTAAATTCATCTTGCGTTATTTTTGGAGCAACTTTGTTTCATTTACCGGTTAGTACTACACATGTTGTTTCAGGTTCGATTATGGGAGTTGGAACAGCTAAACGGCTTAATGCGGTGCGATGGGGTGTGGCACAGCAAATGTTAGCTGCATGGGTTTTAACTATTCCAAGTACAGCATTGGTTAGTGCGCTCGCATATAAATTTATTAGTCTTTTAGTGAAGTGAGATCCTGGGGAGTTTTGGGTTGGAGACTGCTATGGCTAATTGGTACGGATATATATTAGTAATCATTGCAGCGGCAATATTCGGAGCGTCGTCGATTATTGCAAAATATGTTTATTTTACAGGTCTTTCGCCTGTACCAGTATTAATTATGCAAGGATTGCTCGCAATGGTTATTGCTTGGGGCTGGGTTATTGTTAGTGGCAAATGGGTTGCGATTCCAAAGTCGCTGATTTTTTCGTTGATGACCCAAGGGATTATTGGTTCTTTTCTTACTACGGTTTTGTTTTATTCTGCTCTTGGAAGTATGAGTGCTTCACTGGTTACGTTGCTTTTTTTTACTTATCCTGCCTTTGTTCTTATTTATAATGTGTTGCTAAATGGACACCAAGTTACTAGGGCTGAGAAAGTAGCGTTAGTAATGGCTAGCGTCGGGTTGGTTTTTTGTGTTGATTTGCCCAAGATTGGCTTGGGTGAGGTAGACGTATGGGCGGCTATGATGGCTGTGGGCGCTGCTATAACTAATGCTTATTTGATTATAAATGGCGAGAAATTATTGGAGAAAATATCTTTGCCGGTAGTTACTGCTTGGACACAGACTATTTCTCTGGTGATGCTTCTTGTAATTTATCAGCCGCTTTGGTTGGTCAGTATATCGTTGTCCTGGTATCAGGTGGGATTGCTGGCGGCAGGTGGGATAATGAATTTGTTGCCACTAATGATTTATTTAGCAGGGATTAGGCGTGTCGGAGCCGGAATAGCCTCGATTGTCAGTACTGCGGAAATTCCCTTTACACTTATTTTAGCCTGGGTGCTTCTGGGAGAAACTTTGAATGGAATGCAAACGGTTGGTGGGCTGTTAATTATGTTGAGTGTTGTTATTTTGTACTGTTACCGCATAGAATAAGTTGTGCAATATATTAGCATTGGGCAATTTGAGATGGGTGTGTTTTTTTAGGTTGCTACGCCAGACTTAAGAATAATTTGTTAGGCTGATACTAAAAAATGCGTTGCTTCTGGTTGGAGGGCTTTTGATGAAAAAAATGGTTAGTGTAAATGTTAATGGAAGCGGAAGCAGAGAGTATGAATGCGGAACAAGTTTACTGTCGATTTGTCATGAGTTTCAGTCGCTGTTCCCAACCAATATTGTAGCAGCTAAAGTTAATAATATTGTGAAGGATCTTAACTCGATACTTACGGATAATTGCACAATTGATTTTTTGGATATGACAACAACTGAAGGGATGAGGGTTTATCAACGCAGTCTTGTTTTTGTGTTGGTTGCTGCGGCGCGGGAGCTTTATCCTGAAGGTGAGGTAACGGTTGAACATTCTTTGAGTAAAGGCCTTTATTGTGAATTGCACTTTGGACGGGAAGTCGTTGCTAAAGATATATGTAAACTGGAAGAGTGTATGAGGAAGATTATTGCAGCAAATCTTTCGTTTGTTAGAAAGAAAGTAGCGAAGGATGATGCACTCGAATTGTTTAAAGCTTCTGGCCAACCGGAAAAGGTTAGGTTACTCGAACAGTTAGCACGTGATTCCGCCAGTATTTATTATTGCGGTGATGTTTATGACTATTTTTACGGCACCATGGTGCCTGGGACAGGCTATTTAAAGTTGTTTGAAATAAGACACTGTGCGCCAGGCATAATCTTGCGCTTCCCAGAAAAGGAAAGACCGGATGAATTGCCGGAGTTTGTTGAGCAACCCAAACTTGCTAAAATTTTTCATGAAGCTGAGGAATGGGGAAGAGTTTTGCGGTGCGGCTATGTCGGAGCTTTAAATCAGGCAGTGCAGGAAAACAAGATTGACGAGATTGTTCGAGTTGCAGAAGCGTTGCATGAAAAGAAGTTAGCCCAAATTGCTGATTACATCGCCGGCCATCGTAAAGAAGTAAGAGTTATCTTAGTGGCCGGACCGTCGTCATCAGGTAAAACTACTTTTGCCAAGCGGTTAAATGTACAGCTAAGGGTGAACGGAGTGCGGCCTGAGTCTATTTCGCTTGATGATTATTTTGTTGATCGAGGGCTTACACCTCGTGATGAAAACGGCAACTATGATTTTGAGTCCATTGAGGCACTTGATTTGGAGCTTTTTAATGAGCATCTTGTGCGGTTATTAAAAGGAGAAAATGTAAAAATTCCAACATATAATTTCATTGTTGGACAGCGTGAATATAGGGGGCATACTTTACAACTAGAGCCTGATCAGCCGGTTATTATTGAGGGCATTCACGGTCTTAATGAGCGGTTGACTAAGGCGGTAGGACATGACCAGAAGGTTAAGATTTATATTAGTGCTATTACCCAGCTTTCTATCGATAATCATAATCGTATTCCTACCACCGATACTAGGTTAATCAGGCGGATTGTGAGGGATAGTCAGTTTAGAGCTCATGATGCTCTGCAGACTTTACAGCTTTGGCCTTCGGTTCGTCGAGGGGAAGAACGCAATATTTTTCCTTTCCAGGAGGAAGCTGATATTATGTTTAACTCAGCATTAATTTATGAGTTAGGGGTATTGAAGAGTTATGCTGAACCACTGCTTAAGGAAGTCACATCTGATAAGAGTGAGTATTCAGAAGCAATGCGATTGTTAAACTTTTTATCTTTCTTTAGGTCAATTAACATTGATGAGGTTCCGTCCAATTCGATACTTCGGGAGTTTTTAGGAAAGTCGTGTTTTTATAAATAGTGAAAAGGTAGTTGCATCGAAAAGAGGCAACTACCTTTTCACTATTTGGGGTTGGATAGGCTACACTGAAATGGACAGTTTTCTTAAGGGGTAGTAAACTTAGAACCACTAAGGAATGGAGAGATTACTATGACCAGAAGAAAACGGCGTGAATTTACAGATGAATTTAAAAATCAGATGGTTCAACTGTATCTGAGCGGTAAGCTCCGATCCGAGATAATCAAGGAATACGATTTAACAGAGACTGCCTTTGATCGTTGGGTAAAACAGAGTCAGTCAACCGGTTCCTTCCGCGAAGCAGACAATCGCAGTGTCGAAGAAAACGAACTCATTAAACTTCGTAAGGAAAATCAGCGTCTCAAGATGGAGAACGATATACTAAAGCAAGCAGCGCTGATCTTAGGACGAAAGTAAATGTGATCAGGCAGAATGCCCACAAGTACTCTGTATCAGCAATGTGTAACGTCCTACAGATAAATCGAAGTACTTACTATTATGAATCCATCCTCCAGCCAGCCGACAGTTCCGTGGAAGAGGCGGTCGTGCAAATCTTTGAAGACAATCGTCGAGTTTATGGGACTCGCAAAATTAAAGTTGAGTTGAGAAAGCTCGGTATGGTTGTGTCCAGACGCCGAATCGGCAGACTAATGAAGAAAAACGGGCTAGTTTCCGCGTATACGGTGGCCCAATATAAAGTGCATAAATCGGTATGTAATGAGGCCGGAATTCCCAATGAACTAAATCGCCAATTTCAAAAACTAACACCGCTGGAAGCCGTTGTTAGCGATCTTACTTACGTACGTGTAGCTGGAAGATGGAACTATATCTGCCTCTTAATTGACCTATTTAACCGTGAAATCATCGGGCACAGTTGTGGCCCTGCTAAGGACGCCAAACTAGTGTACCAGGCCTTTGCTAAAGTTAAAGAGAATTTAAGCAATATACAGCTTTTTCATACCGACCGCGGTCGCGAATTCAAGAACGAGTTGATAGATAAGGTAATCGAGACTTTCCAGATTAAGCGGTCGCTTAGTATGAAGGGCTGCCCATATGACAATGCCGTATCTGAAGCAACCTACAAGTTGGTCAAGTCTGAATTCGTCAGAATCAGGCGTTTTGAGACTCTTGAACAGCTCAAACGGGAACTGGATGACTATATTCAATGGTTTAATGAAAAACGAATTCATTCTACTTTAGGCTATCTTAGTCCGCATCAATTCAAGTCCCTTAACAAAACTGTCTAGTTTTCTGTTGACAGTCCAGGTTAATAAAACTAATGTTGCTTGTAAAATGAAGGTTGTGTGAGATTAATATGGGAGTGGCCTATTTTGAATGGGTTACTCCCATATTTAATTTCATAAGTGATCTACTTATTATATAAAGGACAGGCGTATGACTCACCAATTTATTACTTAGCTCATAATCTAAAGTAGCTACTTTTCGCCGGTTTGAATAGTTTAAGCACATGATTTGAGGTGGTTGTAAATTAGAGAAAGGGAGAAAAAAATGAAAGACGAACAGGCTGCAAGACTTCCACTTCATGTTTTACCGGAAGCTGGCGAAATAAAGGCCAAGGCTAAAGGTATTTTTAAGTACCTTGGTCCAGCATTTGTTGTCAGTGTTGCATACATGGACCCAGGTAATTTTGGTACGAATATCGCAGGAGGAACGCAGTTCGCCTACGAGCTTATCTGGGTTATATTATGGAGTAACCTTATGGCAATTTTCGTCCAGACGTTATCAGCTAAATTGGGAATTGCAACAGGGCTTAATTTACCTGAACATTGTGGGCTTGCTTTCTCGCGACCAGTCAACTGGGGATTGTGGTCAATAGCTACTGTAGCAGCGATGGCTACAGATCTTGCAGAATTTCTTGGAGGAGTGTTAGGTTTTTATCTTTTATTCGGGATACCTATGGTTTGGTCGGCTCTTCTTACAGGAGCAATTTCCTATGGGATTTGCCACATGCAAAAATATGGACAGATTATTGTTGAGCGCATTATCACAGTTATGGTAGCGGTGATAAGTTTGGCTTATATTTGGGAAATGTTTATCGCAAAACCTGATTGGGGACTGATTGCTTATCATACCGCAGTTCCTATACTTACTCCGGATAGTGTGCTGGTAGCTGTCGGAATGCTTGGCGCAACAGTAATGCCTCATGTCATTTATTTGCATTCTCAACTAGTGCTACCAAGACGTACAGACTGCATAGAAGATTGTAAGCACCATTTAAAAATGGCAAAAATTGATGTATTTGTGGCGATGAATATGGCGTTTATAGTAAACGCCGCGATGGTAATTGTATCAGCTGCTGTTTTTAATGGCAATGGTCTAAACATTGATAGCATTGAAGCTGCATATATGACACTGCAGCCTTTAATGGGTAATATGGCAGCAGGAGCTTTTGGATTAGCTCTTTTGGCTTCTGGTCTATCATCATCGGCGGTTGGAACAATGGCTGGAGAAGTTATTTTAAAGGGGTTTGTGGGGTTCGACATACCATCTAGTATTCGGCGTTTAATAACGATGGTTCCGGGATTAGCGATTATATTGACTGGTGTTAATCCGCTAGAAGCACTGGTATATAGTCAAGTATCTTTAAGCTTCGCGTTGCCTGCGGCGATTATTCCGTTAATGATTGTTACCAATAAAATTGATATAATGGGGAAATTCAAAAATGGTGTCTTTACAAATACAATTGGCTGGGTTATTGTTAGTGTGATTCTGGTTATGAATGCTGTATTAATGTACTTAACTTTTGCCAGCTAAGCTTAATTACAATAGAGTATAATTGTCCTTTTTCGCAAGGTTTATAGTTTGCGGCAAATTAACTATAAACCTTGCGAATTTTCTGGGGAGAAAATCATAAGAGACCTTTATTTCCCGCTTTTTTGTGGGAAATAAAGGTCTCGCTATAGCAGAAGTACTGCCAGTAGAACCGGGCTTTCGCCAGTGTGTCGATTCTACTCACGGATTAGTCATCCGTTAGCTACTCCCCTTTACGGGTTATCATCTTAAACCATGTGAAACAGATTAGGCAAAGAATTTGATAAGAACTAGAATCGGTATTACTACTTGGTTAGTATATATTATTCAGTTGTTGGTTATTTGCTACTAACTGGAACAGTTAAAATTATTATTTTTTAGCTAGTGGCTGTCTAGCCAAAATGGCAGCGGCCGGGCCTTCAACTGTTAGGTCGGTAACCTGAGCCTCGGAGCCGAGACGTGCTAGCAGCGAATATACATGGGGATTTTCTACAGGCGTAGGACTGGCAGAGGATTTACTGTAAATATTAATATGTTTTGTACCTTCTTCAGGAGGTATGTTTATTCCGGGGCCGCCGACGCAACCGCCTTTACAGGCCATGCCTTCAATAAAATTCGCCTTCAGTTCGCCGTGTTTTAGCTGTTCAAGCCCTTTTTGGCAATCAGGGATACCGTCTAGTTTTACTGGAATAAAACTTTGGGCGCGTCTAGGTACAAGGTTTTTTAGGGTGGCTTCAACAGCGGCGCTAACCCCTCCTGTACGACCATAAACTCGGCCGCCCCAGGATGCCTGAGGATTTTCATCATCTTTTTCCATGGCTGGGTTGATTTCAGTTGCTTCAAAGATGGTGGAAAGTTCCTGAAAGGTAAGAACGAAATCAACAGCACCTTTTAAATCTGGTAATAAAGCTTCGGATTTTTTTGCTATGCAGGGGCCTATAAATACTACTTTAGCATCTTGTTCAAAGGTCTTTATAATTCTGGCGGATGCAATCATTGGTGATACTGATGGCGAAATATGTTTGAATAGTTCAGGAAACCTGTTTTCAATTAATTTAATCCATACCGGACAGCAGCAACTTGTGATTAAAAAGTCATTTTCATTTTTGACATAATGGTCAAATTCAAAGGCTTCTTTTATGGTGACGATATCGGCGTAAAGGGCTGTTTCAACCATTTCTTTAAACCCGAGCTTTAGGAGAGCAGAGCGTAGTTTACCTGGAGTGACGTCAACTCCAAATTGGCCGGCAAAGGCTGGTGCTACAGAGGCATACACAGGGTGGGTTCGTTGACGCAACAGGTCAATTAAGGGCACAAGATTGGCTTTTTCGGTAAGGGCACCGAAGGAACAAGCTGCGACGCAGTGTCCTTCGCCCATGCATTTGGTGTGGTCAATTTTTACTTGTCCGAGTTCGTCGTGAGTAATAGCGGCAACTGGGCAGATATTTTCGCAGGGGCGATTATTGCTATCGCATCTTGAGCAGGCATCTGGATTGGCTACTATAATTGGTTCGCTAGACATTCCCATCAGAGCTTCCTGGTCATGACTACTGATTACACTATCGCTGTTGTGTGGATCTAGTCCCATTGCAATTCGGATTTGATTGGCTACATGACGACGAGTGGTTTGGTCGGCAAATTCTTTATGGACTAGGCTACAGATTTCTTCGCGACGTTCAAAAAGCTTGCCTTCCCAAGCGGCTTTGGCTACTTGATATAGAATACGGGGCTTGATATTAAATGGTTTTGGCTGTTCGTTCATATAAACACCTCTTTGTAAATTACAGTTTGGCATTATATGTATTATTTTATCCGTTTAGACTGTTTTCCTGTGCAATTTGATAATAAACAACAAGCACCAGGATTTTGGTGCTTGTTGGAACAGGGGTGTCTAAAGCTGTTTGATTTTTGTGATCTCTATTTAAAATCATATTTCTGAGGCAGTACAGACGAGATTGCGACCCTGCTTCTTAGCTCGATATAAGGCATCATCAGCCATAGCGACAAGTTGGGCAATGTCGGGTAGTGGTGACCCATCAGCTGGATTGTAGGTGACAACACCAAGGCTCGCGGTAATGCGGGCGGTAAAGGTGCCGAAGTTATCAGGAAACTCGCTACTTTCGACTTTATAACGAATTTTTTCAGCGATAGCAGAAGCGTCGGCGCTATTGCATTCTGGAAGAATAACAGAAAATTCCTCCCCGCCGTAACGAGCTGGAAAATCAATACTACGAACTGCTTGTTGGAGAATTTTGCCGATTTGACTTAGAAGTTTGTCGCCGATGGGGTGACCGTAGGTGTCGTTATAGTTTTTGAATTTATCCAGGTCAAGCATAATGAGGCTGAGTGGCCGTTTTAGAGTGACAGCCCGTCTAAGTTCGGTATTTAGAAACATATCAAAGTTGCGCCTGTTGGCAAGCCCGGTCAGACCGTCTGAAAGGGCCATTGCTTTGACTTGATTATAAAGGTGAGCTTTTTCTAATCCAAGAGCGATCTGTTGCGCCATTAGTGCGGCAAAGGAGTCTCTCTCGAGTTGCTCTGGACTGATAAAGCGGCGCCAACCGATAATTATTAAACCCAATAGGCGATGATCTACTAGAAGTGGCATAATCATGATCGGAGCACTAGTAGCATCGGGATAATTATCATTGAGGGGCGGAAATGCTTCGGCAGTGGTTACTGACGGAGAAAGAAGAGTAACCAGATCTACCAGTTTTGGATAGCTAGCGAGTTCAAAACTTGCTGGCTTGGAGTTTAGACCTACCGAAGTTTTATAAGTGAGAGTGCATTTTTTTTCATCGGTGACTAAAAAGCCTACACCGATATCAGCGTTTAAGGCTTTGACAGCGTGGCTGGTGCTACTTTCCATGATGGTATCGGTATCAATGGTGGCGGCTGAAAACTGGGCTATTTGATATAGATATTGTTCTTCGCTTAGTCTAATTTTTGTTTGTTCGAACAATTCTGCGCTAGAAATAGCTGCGCCAGCGTGATGGCCTAGCGCTTTTAGGAGAAGGGCATCACGCTTGGTGAAAGCCCCCTTTTCGCTTGAGTATGCTTCGATAACGCCGATAATTTCATGATCATTAACCAGTGGGGCGCAAATAATTGACCGAATGCTGGAAAATATTAATTGAGGCCGGAATATGTCTGGTTGCAGTGTAATATCGTCGGTATACTGAACTGATTTGTCAGCGCATGCTTGCCCAGCTAGGCTACATTTTAGTGGAATCTGGTCAGGCGGAGTATTGATGCCATAAGCAATTACAACCTTTAGGGCGGAGCGGTCTTTATTAAAAAGAGCAATGATACTTTGACGAACATCCATCAGATCAGCCACCATATCGGCTATTGCCTCTAGAGTTTCATTAACATTTAGTTGCGATGAAATTATCATTCCTACTTTCGCTAGTGTGTCTTCGAAAAGGTCCTGTTGTTGTTCTGATTCTTGGTATAGTTTAGCGTTATTTTCTGCAAGTTGCTCCATTTTTTCATTTAACTGAATAATTTCGTCGTATGGTTGGCGAACAACCAGAATGTAGAGTGAACGGAGTACAAAAAAGTCGGCTAGTAGTTTGAAAAAATGACCAGCGATATTTAGACTGAAGGCGGTGTGGAATCCAAGGGAAAAGCTGAAATCAGCTAAAGCGACGAATAATAATGCCACTTGGAGCAGTTTTCCAGCATTATCAGTGTTCTGGCGGTGCAGAATAAATAATGCCAATAGATCGACGACACAGACGACATATTGAGCGTAAACTGCTATCGGTTGGTTGTAGTAGTAGGCAGTTACATTTGGCCATAGGTTATAGTTGAGGATAATATTGGCGACAAGCCCGGTTGTGGCTACAAGTGTGCCGTAAAATAAAGTGCGATTCGATAAGAGGGTGCTATTTGAGCTATTGCCGTTAGTTGGCAATTTTATGGCAAAGAGAAGACCAAACGACCAAATAAGATGAGAAAATACCCAAGCTGTTAACCAGATGTGTTCACCTACTGAATTCATGTCAGGTAAGCCAGCATAGAACAACATGTGTACCAGTTCAAGAATGGTAGCGCTCAGTACGGCTAGACTGATAGCAATAATACGTGGGCCAATTTGGGGTGCGGTCCCATACCAGGCTATAAAAAAGGTAATGAATCCCATGCTAATACTGGCAATTTCAAATATGCCATGAAGAACGATTAGATAAGGCGTATAAAGAATAACTGAGTTTAGGCCATTACAGATAGTGAAAATAAATAAACCTAGTATTAGCGGTATGATTAAATTGTGAGTGTTGAAGTTACGGGAATTTTTGAGGTTCATATTATTCACCTCCCGGACAAAGTAGTAAAGTTGTTTTGTAATGTATTTTATGCCTGATAGGTGATAACGTTAACTCTATTAATGGAGTGAGGCGGATAATGCGGTGGAAAAGGTATGTCCGGTATGTAATGGAATGGAGGAAGCATCCTTTTGTTGTCCAATGTGTGGTGGACCATTAAAGGATGGCGGAGTGCTGGAAGACTACTTTGGTCCATACAGCCCATATATGGATATTGACTCCTTTGCGGAAAAGAGTGATGCAAAATGTGTTCATTTGTTTTATTGCCCCAATTGCAACTATGATACATGGGTGGCTTGGAATTTGACTGTTGTTTAAAGTAGGAATAGGAAATAGCTTATAGGCTAATAATAGGAGAAAAAGAAGGTGGTAAAATATGGCCAATAGTAATCCAATAGTAAAATGCTCCGTTGATCAGTGTACCCATTGGATGTCTGGCGATCAATGTATGGCAGCGAAAATTGGAATTTACAATGATGAAGAAACAGGTCAGTCGGAAACTTCGTCTGATACTCAATGTAAATCGTTCCATGCAGGTAAAGGCGTTGGGGACTATGTTGGAGCACTCCATAACGCTAATATTGGAGGTTCAATTAAAGCTGCATTTGCCGATGGAACTCAGATTACGCCTGCGGTAGAGTGTTATGTGAATAATTGCAAGTTTTGGGATCAAGGAAATTATTGCAAGGCTCCAAGTATCGAAGTTAATGGTATGAATGTCGCGAAAAGCAGTGAGACCGATTGCAATACATTTGAAGAAGGATAAAGTAAAACAAGGATCTGTATCAGTGGCTGAGACAGATCCTTGTTTTTGGAACCGGCGATTTTAATTAGTGAACTTGGTCAAGTGTAGTTCTTATAAATGTGGAAAGATTAACTGGGCGCATCAGCAATACTTTTTTCTTTAAGCGGAATGGTGACTGCAATAATTACGGCCAAGGCTAAAGGAGCCACTGTCCATAAAAGAGCGCTTCTCAGGCCGATGATGTCAGCTGCAGCACCGGTGATAGCAACGCTAGCTCCACCAAGGCCAAAGCTCAAACCCAACATCATGCCGGATACCATTGCGGCACTATGGGGAATAATGTCTTGAGCCCAGACAATGGAGGACGGCATGACGCCTTGGAGGGCAATTCCGCTGATGATCAACATGGCCCAGGAAAGAGGGGTTATTTCTCGGTTGGAGATAAAATATATTAGGGCTGGTACACATACTGTGAGTAAGGTGACAATGCAGGTTTTGCGGCCTAATTTGTCGTTAAGCCAGCCGCCGATAAAACCGCCGCAGGCACCGCTTATCAGGAATACGGTAATCATTGTACCGGCCAAAGTAGGTGGATGTCCTTCGGTAGCCAGCAAGAGGGGGAGAAAATTTGGCAATGCTGTTTGTATCCAGGCTCTAAGCGCCATGACAGCATTAAGTTTGATAAGACTGCTGGATTTATACCACGGAACAGCTTCTGTTATCTGGGAAACGTTAACAATATTTATGCGGTGAAGGCCGTGAAAGTAATAAATTAGCGCCAGAATTATCGAAGGAGCAATTAGCCAAGGCAGGCTCGTGATGCCAAATTTGATTAAAAACAGCACCACACAAACCGGGGCAACAGCGAATCCGACATTGCCTCCGGCGATAAATAACGACATAAGCACACCTTTATTGTGCGTAGGGGTAACTTTATTGGTTAGGGTTGAGCCTAATGGATGAAATACTGAAGATCCCAGTCCGGAAAGGGCGACTAAAATCGCCAGTGTAAAAAAGTTTGGGGCGAAGCCCACAAAACACATGAAAAGAGCTCCTGCCGGGAGCGTAAGGAGTATTAACCAGGAATAGCCTTTCTTGTCGATGAAGTAGCCGCAAAAAGGCTGAAGAATGCTGGAAGTAAAAGAGTATAAGAGGATTAATAGACCAGCTGATGTAAGTGATATATTTAGATTGGTAGTAAGCAAGGGTAAAAGAGGTGGAAGAAAGTTGTTGTAAAAATCGTTAAAAAAGTGACCTGCAGTTAACAGAGTCACAGAAGAAGCGTATTTTTTTTGTATCTGCAATATTAGGCTCCCTTTCGTTCTAAGATGAAACTATGCTAAAAATAATACTAGTGCTTGTGGTGACAACCACAGTTGCAGTTCTGGGTATGAGCATCGTTTTTGGCTGCGTCAAACACCGTTTTAATTTGATTTTTAATGTTATCAATATAAGCTCGGCGAAGTATAGCCTGTTCTTCTCTTTCGGTTTCAGTAAGTTTACCTTCACGTTGCTTACGGGCCAGCTCGTTGATTTTGGATACCATTTCCATGGTTATCAAGCTTTATCACCTCGTTTTGTTAATGTAAAAATACTATCAAAGTATTGGTTATTTTGCAAGTATGGCGTATTTTGACGTTTAAGGCCAACGCACTGGATAGGGTATGGATTTAACTTAGTTGTAAACAGATATGGGAGGTCATTTGGCTAAAGTTTTGTCAAAATGAGGCAGGAGAATCTTAAGAGAACTACGAATTAGTAACAAATTAAATCGAATTTGGCGCCTGCAGTCGGTCTCAAAGTCGTAGTCTGACTGCGCGAGGGGCTTATTTTTATGCTTTTTTATCTTGGCGCTAGAAGTAAATATATTAAGAAGGTGTGTATGTAAAAATGGAAAAACGAGTTGTCCAGGTTGAAGAACGTTTACCGCTTGTTCAGACTTTGCCTTTGAGTATTCAGCACTTATTTGCTATGTTTGGTTCTACTGTCCTTGTTCCTTTTTTATTTAAGGTTAATCCGGCTACTTCTCTACTGATGAACGGTATTGGAACACTTATCTATCTGTATTTTGCCAAAGGGAAAATACCGGCTTATCTTGGATCAAGTTTTGCGTTTATCGCGCCAGTATTTGCTGTGATGGCGATGCCCGGTCTAGGCGGTTACGCTGCAGCCCAGGGCGGTTTTATTATATTCGGTCTATTTTTTGTTATTGTGTCATTGATAGTCAGGGTGGCTGGTGTACGCTGGATTGACGTGATATTTCCGCCAGCGGCCATGGGGGCTATTGTAGCGGTTATTGGTTTGGAGCTAGTGCCTGCAGCCACTAACATGGCCGGGTTGACAGGCACTATGTTTGCGGATTCGAGCACGATAACCTATGGTCAGGCGGTTACTGTTTCAATGTTTACTCTGGTAGTTACTATTTTCGGTTCGGTGCTTTTTCGCGGCTTTTTATCTGTTATTCCGGTGCTTATTGGTGTTGTTGCTGGCTATATCATGTCGCTATATCTTGGTATTGTCGATTTTGAAAGTGTGGAAAAGGCTGCCTGGTTTGCAATGCCGGAGTTATATAGTCCAGTGTTTAATATTAATGCTATTCTGATGATTATGCCAGCAGCGCTGGTTGTTTTGGCCGAACACATTGGTCACTTGGTGGTAACCGGTAATATTGTAGGAAAAGATCTTCTTAAAGAACCTGGTCTTGACAGGTCACTTTTTGGTGATGGCATATCTAATATTTTATCCGGATTGGTTGGAGCTACACCTAATACCACATATGGTGAAAACATTGGAGTTATGGCAATTACTAAAGTTTTTAGCGTGTGGGTAATTGGCGGTGCCGCTATTATTGCTATTTTAGTGTCATTTATTGGCAAATTTGCGGCTCTTATCCGTAGTATTCCTGTACCTGTTATGGGAGGCGTCTGTATTTTGTTGTTTGGAGTTATTGCGGTGGCTGGAATTAGGATGCTGATTGAAAAACAAGTGGATTATACCAAAGCAAAGAATCTTGTATTGACCTCAGTAGTGCTGGTTAGTGGTGTTAGTGGTGCAGCAGTAAAATTTGGTACAATTGAGCTAAAGGGGATGGCGCTGGGAACAGTTGTTGCTATTATCTTTAGTTTGATATTTGAGTGCTTTAATCGTTTGGGATGGACAAGCTGCGAGGCAGGTGAACAAGGTATACCTGTAACAGAAGATGGCGTGGAGTAGCAATTTGTAATATAATAAATTAAATGCGATATATTATTGTTCAAGGACAGGTAATTAATTTATAGCGGAGCGTGGTTGTATGAGAATCGTAATTACAATAATCGGTCAGGACCGTGTTGGCATTGTTGCTAGAGTCAGCAATGTTTTGGCTGAGCATAACGTTAATATCCTCGATATTAACCAGAATATCATGAATGGCTTTTTTAATATGGTAATGATAGCTGATATGGGCGGAGCTTCGATGGCTCTGAAGGAACTGCAGCAACTTTTAAAGGACGAGGGGCAAAATATCGGGGTGGAAATTAAAGTCCAACATGAAGATATCTTCAAGATTATGCACCGAATTTAGTATAAATACGAAATTTTTATCAGAGGGGGTTCTTCATGTTATCGGTTCAGGATATTCTTGAGACAAACAGGATGATAGAAGAGAATAAATTGGATGTGCGCACTATAACAATGGGTATTAGCTTGCGTGATTGCGCTCATCCTGAGGTTAAGACATTTTGTAATAATATTTATGATAAGATTACCCGCACGGCGGAGCATCTGGTAGCGACTGGCGAAGATATTGAGGCTGAGTACGGCATACCTATTATTAATAAACGGATTTCGGTGACACCGATTGCCATTGCAGCGGAGAGTTGTCGTACTGATAGTTTTTTACCTGTTGCTGAAGCGATGGATGCTGCGGCAAAAGCAGTAGGGGTAAATTTTATTGGCGGTTTTTCCGCACTGGTGGAAAAGGGATTTACTAAAGGTGACCGGGTATTGATTTCCTCTATTCCTGAGGCGTTAGCTAAGACCGAACGGGTTTGTTCATCGATTAATTTGGCGTCAACTAAAGCCGGTATTAACATGGACTGTGTACAGGAAATGGGGGAGATTATCAAGAAGGCGGCGGAACTTACTGCTGACAGTGATGCGATTGCATGCGCTAAATTGGTGGTGTTTGCTAATGTACCAGAGGATAATCCGTTTATGGCTGGTGCTTTTCATGGTGTCGGTGAGGGCGAGAATACAATTAATGTGGGTGTAAGTGGTCCTGGAGTTGTCAAACGGGCATTGGAGGATGTAAAAGGTCAGAATTTTGGTGCCGTTGCTGAGACGATTAAACGAACAGCTTTTAAAATTACTAGAGTGGGACAACTTGTGGCACAGGAAGCCTCTCGGCGTTTGGGTGTACCGTTTGGAATTATTGATTTGTCGCTAGCTCCAACACCAGCGGTTGGCGACAGTGTAGCGCATATTTTGGAGGAGATGGGAATTGAAAGTTGTGGCGCACCTGGAACTACTGCGGCACTGGCGCTACTCAATGACGCGGTGAAGAAAGGCGGACTAATGGCCTCATCGTTTGTTGGCGGCTTAAGTGGTGCGTTTATCCCGGTGAGTGAAGATGCGGGAATGATCGCGGCGGTAGAGTGCGGCAGTTTGACGCTGGAAAAACTTGAAGCAATGACATGTGTTTGTTCGGTGGGGTTGGATATGATTGCTGTTCCTGGTGATATTTCGGCGGCCACGATTTCGGCGATTATTGCTGATGAAGCTGCGATAGGTATGATCAATAATAAAACTACTGCGGTTCGAATCATTCCAGTACCAGGGAAAAAGGTAGGCGACCAGGTGAATTTTGGCGGCCTTTTAGGGCACAGTCCAATTTTGCAGGTCAATAAGTTTAAACCTGACGCGTTTATCGCCCGTGGAGGGCGAATTCCTGCGCCGTTGCGCAGTCTTACTAACTAGTTTACTTTACAGTCCTAATTTTGTATTCTATAATTTAAAATAGAAACCGTTTAACCGTTTTCTTAAAGAAAGCGGTTTTTTTCTAGGACTAATAAATAGAATTGGTTAGTTGGTTGGAGGTGGAGAGAAATTGAGTATTAGGAAAGTGCGTGTGGATGATGCTGTTGGAATGGTAGTAGCTCATGATATGACTAAAATAGTGCCTGGTGAATATAAAGGACCGAAGTTTAGAAAAGGCCATATTATTTGCTCAGAGGATATTCCTCACTTAAAAGATATGGGGAAGGAGCATATTTATCTTATTGATTTGGCAAAAGGCCAAATTCATGAAAATGAGGCTGTACGACGAATGGCCCAAGCCGTTGTGGGAGAAAATGTTTTTTTGACTGAGGTAGTGGAAGGTCGGGTCAATGTGAAGGCGGCGGTGGATGGTTTCTTAAAAGTTGATCAAGGGGCAGTGGATGCTGTAAATGGTGTCGAGCATGCGGTATTGTCAACTTTGCATAGTAATCGTCTGGTGAAAGCCGGAGACTTGGTGGCCGGAGTTAAAATTGTACCGCTGGTAGTAGATGAGGCCACTGTGCAGGCGGTTGAGGCTATTTCTGCAGCTACAAGCCAGGGGATTGTCAGTGTAAAGCTACTTGCTGAAAAGTCCGTTGGAGTGGTTATTACCGGTAACGAGGTATTTTACGGGCGAATTGATGATAAGTACGCACCGGTTATTGCCGCTAAAATGAACCAATATGGTGCTCGTATTCTGGGAACGGTATTCCAGCCTGATGAACGTGAGAAGATTGTTGCTGCTATTACTGAGTTTTACCAGCAGGGAGCAGATATTGTAATTGCCACCGGCGGTATGTCGGTTGATCCTGATGATGTTACTGCTGCGGCTATTAGATCAACCGGAGCCCAAGTGGTAACTTATGGCTCACCGGTTCTTCCGGGAGCAATGTTTATGCTGGCGTATCTTGGTAATATGGCAGTGCTTGGGATGCCTGCATGCGGAATGTATTCTAAGATAACGGTTTTGGATTTGGTGTTGCCGCGAATACTAACGGGAGAACAACTGACAAAAACAGATATTGCACGGCTTGGCTATGGAGGATTATGCGTTTCGTGTCCTGATTGTCATTATCCACAGTGTCCTTTTGGCAAATAATCGAATTTTGGAGAGGCTCGTTTTTATGCGTATAACTAGCGCTAAGAAAAAGGAAATACTTAAAATATTGGCTGAAACATATCATGGTACTACCACAGCGCTCGAATATTCCTCCCCATTCGAACTATTGGTAGCGGTAGTCCTATCTGCACAGTGCACTGATACAAGGGTGAATGTTATTACTGGCCGCCTGTTTCCTAGTTATAATACACCGGAAAAGATGCTAAAGTTGAAGGAAGCACAACTGGCCGAGCTTATCCGGGACTGTGGGCTGTATCGAAGTAAAGCCAAGAATATAATTGGTGCTTGTGAAATGCTATGTCAGGAGTATGATGGCCAAGTACCGGATAGTTTCGACAAGCTGATAAAACTGCCAGGTGTTGGCCGTAAAACGGCTAATGTACTTTTGAGTCAGTTGTTTAAAGTGCCGGCTATTGCAGTTGATACACACGTTTTTCGGGTCGCCAATCGACTAGGCTTGGCTAAAGGCGATACTCCTGTAATGGTAGAACAAGGTCTAATGAAGCTCATTCCACAGGAGGAATGGGGCGAAGCTCATCATTGGCTAATCTGGCATGGACGAAAAGTTTGCAAGGCTCGCAAGCCGAATTGTTTGAGTTGTCCGCTAGTGAAACTGTGCCCGAGTGCTGAAAAAAGTCCTGCTTTAACAGCTGTAAAAATTTGATATTGACAATGCTAAGCAGGACATTTATATTAATATAGTAAAATTAATGCATAAATATAGAAATGACAGAATAATTATGCGTGAGGGGGGATGGGCAGTGATTTACCGTAAGGCAGTTTTTAAGGATGTAGAGGAGATTCATAAACTGGTCAACGCTCACGCCGATGACGGGATGATGTTGCCACGTTCGCGTAATGTGCTGTATGAAACGCTCAGGGACATGGTGTTGGCAGAGGAAGACGGTAGAATTATTGGTGTTGGGGCATTGCATCTAGTTTGGGACGAACTAGCCGAAATTCGTGCATTGGCAGTAAGCTCTGATAAAGCGCGGCAGGGGATTGGGCGGAGTATTGTTGAAAAGCTTACTAATGAGGCTAGGGAATTGGGTGTAAAAACTTTGTTTACACTGACATATCGAGATGACTTTTTTTGTAAATTAGGATTTAATGTTTTGCCTAAAGAGAAACTGCCGCATAAAGTGTGGAAAGAATGTATAAATTGTCCTAAGTTCCCCAATTGCGATGAAATCGCTATGATCAAGGACCTATAGGGGACCTATAGGAATCCATGGCAGAGGTAGATTAAAAAGTCTTTTGGCCAATATAGTTATTTAGTAGGATTAAAGTGTAATTGTTTAGCATTAAGATGTTGAACATTTGCACTTTAATTTTTCATGCGCAAATATGTAACTTGTATTTTGCGCAGTCAAATATATTATATATAAAGATACTGGAAAAATCCTGATTCGCTTTGAAGATCGTTATGTGATATTTATTGTTCTTGAAACCAAGATTCCCTGGTTAGATTAGAAGGAGTCACACTCGTGTGACTCCTTCTAATCTAACCAGGGATATAATTTTAGGAGAATTCATGTTTATTTTGTTTGGGAGTAGATTTCTCTTTCTTGTTCTGATTGTTTAGGTTGTTCAGTTGGTTTTGGAATAGGTCTTTCTCTCTTAGGTGGAGAATAATGAGTTTGTTGTGTTCTTTCAGATGGTACATTATTCTCTCTAGCCTGTTCGGCTGTTGTCAAATGTTTAGGGTTTCTGTCATCATTGTTCAGTTCAGAAGTATCAATGATTCCGGCATTTGGATTAGTTTCGGCGCTTACAAGACCTTCTGGTTTCAAAAAGTCGCGCACCGGAATATCTTTTAAGGCTTCTTTCATGAAATCATGCCATATCATAGCAGGAGTATCGCCGCCGGTTATACCTTGCAGAGAGGCATTGTTATCTTGGCCCATCCATACAGAACATACTAAATCGGGTGTAAATCCTACAAACCATGCGTCAACATAATTGCTTGTAGTACCGGTTTTTCCAGCTGCTGGTCGTCCTATGTCAGCTGCAGTTCCGGTTCCTCTTGCAATAACACCTTTCATCATATCAATTAAGATGTATATTGTTTTCGGATTATAAACAGCTTGCTGATTGGGGGCAAATTCTCCAAGGAGTTTGCCATTACGGTCTTCAACCTTAAGAATTGCCATTGGTTCCGACTTTATTCCCATGTTGGCAATTGTAGCATATGCACTGGCCATTTGTAATGGTGTAACTCCGTTCGTAAGACCACCCAAAGCGCTTGCTAAATTAAGATCGCTTGCCGGGCCTGACGTTGAAAGCCCAGTTAATCCTAAAGTCTGAGCGGTTCGTAAAACCTTATCAATTCCTACCTTTTGTGCCAACTTAACTGCAATGGTATTTATTGATTTTTCTATTGCTTGTCTTAAAGTGATAGTTCCTCTGTATTTTCCATCATAATTTGATGGTGACCAATCATCAATCGATATTGGAGAGTCACTTACATATGTTGCAGCTGAAAAACCATTTTCAAGGGCAGTCAAGTATACAAACGGTTTAAATGATGAGCCGGGTTGGCGCTCAGCCATGACAGCACGATTAAAATGGTCGTCCCCTCGTCCTCCAACCATGGCTTTTATGTAGCCATTATTGGGATCAATTGCAACAATAGAAACTTGTGGTTGTTTGGTACCATTGGTGTCTGTTCGGTATGTTGGGATTTGTTTTATAGCTTGCTCTGCGGCTTTTTGAGCATCAATATCAAGTGTGGTATAAACCTTTACTCCGGCTTTAAAGACCTGCTCAGCTCCATAACGATCAACCAATTGCTGCGTTATATACTCAATGAAATAAGATGCAAAAGAATCATTAGAATGATTTGAGGCTAAAACTATTTCTTCTCCTCGCGCTTGTTGCGCCTGCTCAGCAGAAATGTAATTATACTTTACAAGCTGATCTAAAACGATATTTTGAACTTCTTTTGCCGCTTTCATATTGGTACTTGGGGAATAATAGTTTGGACTTCGTGGAATGCCAGCTAACATCGACGCTTCGGCTAAAGTTAAATCTTCAGCATTTTTTCCAAAGTAAATTTGTGCTGCAGACTGTAAGCCATAGGCCCCTTTTCCAAAGTATATCTGATTTAGATACATTTCTAAGATTTCATCTTTTGTATATTTTTGTTCAATTTGAATAGAAAGAATAATTTCTTTGATTTTTCGTTTTAGTGTCCTGTCGTGTGTTAGAAGGGTATTTCTTGCAAGTTGTTGAGTAATTGTACTAGCTCCTTCATATAAACCGGCTCCTGTTAAGTTTGACCAAGCTGCTCTTGTCATCCCTCGAATATCTAGGCCAAAGTGAGAGTAAAACCTAACATCTTCGCTTGCTATAAATGCGTTTTTTACGTAATTTGGCAACTTGTTAAATTTCACTGGAACTCTGTTTTCATCTGTGTTTACGATACCGATTAGTCGCCCTTTTACATCGTAAACTTGCGTAGAGATATGAGGACGCATATTGTCGCCTACGCTTGGAAGAGCCTTAATGGTTGCAGTTGCAATTCCCAAAAGAGAGCCAGTTATGGTAACAAACACAGCTAAAAGTATAAACATTACTTTCCTATACATATACTTCCCCTTTTCAAAATACCTAGCGAGTAACAACTTTCATTCATAATATGAAGAGTTTTTTGACAATTTAAGATAAAGTTCTATTATATTTTAATATGTAATATAAAGCATTACAATAGTATTTAGATTGTGTTTAAATTCTGTTTAAAATTAAACTAGGGTAATATTATTATAAAATCGATAAAGAGTGGTAATGTTATCCAATTTAAAGGATGTACTGAATTATATTGAAGCAAAGGGATTAGAAGCGTAGCTAATTGCAATTAGCTACGCTTTTTTAGCATTTTTGCCTAGTGGTTAGAAACTAGCAATTGAATGTAGGAATTTGGAGAAAAATGTCGAAACGTATATAAGTTAATTAAGGGAATTCTATCGTAAGCAATCACCATAACTAAATGGAACATTTGAGGTGGATTAAGTGTGCAATACAGAAATAAAAGAAAAGATTTTAATTGTCGATGATTCCCGCTTAAATATTGAATTAATTAAGAATATTTTAATTTACGACTACGATGTTATAACAACTACGTCAGGCAAAGAAGCTATGGTTATACTTGGTAAGGAAAATGTAGATTTGATTCTTTTGGATATTATTATGCCGGAAATAGATGGTTTTCAGTTATGCAAAATGATAAAACAGGATTCGCAGATATGCAATATACCAATAATTTTTATCTCAGCAAGATTTGATGAAGAGCATGAAACAAGAGGACTGGAATTGGGGGCGATTGATTATATTCATAAACCTATTAGCCCATCAATAGTAAAAGCGCGAGTTAAGAATCATTTAGAGCTGAAGCGATATAGAGATATTTTAGAAAAGCAGTCGAGAATCGATGGTCTAACCGGTATTGCTAATAGGCGGTATTTGGATGAAGTTTTAAATATAGAATGGAAACGCGCATTAAGAAACGGGGATACATTAGCATTAATATTATTAGATATTGATTATTTTAAAAAATATAATGATTATTATGGGCATTTAGTGGGTGACGATTGTCTTAGAGAAGTTGGAAAAATTTTGCTTGAGTCAGTGAAACGGGAGACTGATTTTGTAGCGCGTTATGGCGGAGAGGAATTTGTGGTATTATTGCCATCTGCAAAGTTAGGGGGAGCTCTGAAAGTAGGGGAACGAATAAGAAAGAGTATTGAAGAAGCGAAGATAGAACATAAAAAATCTGATACAAGTGATTATGTAACTGTAAGTATTGGTATTGCATTGCAAAAGCCTTCTCGTGATCAAGTGTGTAGTTATCTGGTGGAAATGGCGGACAAGGCATTATATAAAGCAAAAAATGAAGGGCGAAATAGAATAATGCTTAGCAGTTGATATTTAAATGATCTTGTTTTACTACTAAAGATAAAGCTATTATGTAGACAAATTAACTCCGTACTGTAAAGACTTAGTTAATTTGTCTACATTGAAAGAATGAGTATTTTTCCTGTGGTTTAAGTTATTTTGCCAAAAATATCGATTTGATGGCTTGGAGGAGGATTTTATGGCAAGATGAGGAAATAAATCAATGTAGCTTACTGCTATAAGTAGTATGGCCTTGTTATATATGGAAGAAGCTGTCGAGTGGCGATAGATGAATATGATATAATTGTATAGACACAAATATTTAGGGAGTGGTATTGTTTTTGGATACTGATCCAGTTGGGCTTAAATTGTTTGTTATATTGTTGATGATTTTTGCGAATGGCCTGTTAGCCATGGCGGAGATCGCAATAGTGTCATCGCGCCGGATGCGGCTTGAGATTCTTGTTGCTGAAGGGACGCGGGGTGCTAAGGCTGCTTTAGCATTGGCGAATGATCCGAATCAACTTCTGGCGGTTGTACAAATCGGTATTACGTTGATTGGTGTTTTGACAGGAGCATTTGGTGGTGCAACCCTTGCGGCTGGTTTCGCAAAATACTTAAATAATGTAGCAGTTTTAGCTGCATATAGTGAGACACTTAGTTTGGTTATCGTAGTTGCTGGTATTACATTTTTTTCATTGCTGATTGGTGAAATGGTGCCTAAAAAGGTGGGTTTGAATAATCCTGAGCCTATTGCTTGTATGCTTGCAGTGCCAATGAGACTATTAGCACAAGTTGCGGCGCCGCTGGTAAAAATCATCAGCTTTTTAACTGAGTCGATTATTAATCTCTTCGGACTACCTCGGACGTCTGAAACGGCGGTAACAGAAGAGGAAATTAAGGTTCTTATTGCTGAGGGGGCTCGTAATGGGACTTTTGAAGAATCAGAAAAAGAAATGGTGGATAAGGTTTTCCGATTAGGAGATATGAAAATCAGTGGACTGATGAGGCCGCGTACACAATTGGAATGGTTGGATACGGAAGATAGTGAAGATAATAATTTTCATATCTTAATTGAAAGTGGTTATTCTTGTTTCCCTGTGGCCAGAGGAAGTCTTGATGAAGTTTTGGGAGTTGTCTATGCTAAAGATTTGCTAGCTGGCAAGCTGTTAAATGGCAAGCTTGATATTGAAGCTGCTCTTAAGGCTCCGCTTTATGTGCCGAAGAGTGTGAAAGTTATGCGGATGCTGGAGATGTTCAAGCAGTCGGGCAATCATATTTCTTTTGTTATTGATGAGTATGGGGGATTTCAGGGAATAGTGACCCTTGATGATATAATGGAAGAACTTATTGGTGATGTGGTGATCGAGGATACAGCAGAAGAACCGGAGATAATTCTTCGTGATGATGGATCCTGGTTAATGGACGGCATGCTTGGCATCGAAGAATTAAAAGAGTTTTCTGGTGTAGACGAACTGCCGGGAGAGGATCGTGATCACTTTCAAACGCTGGGGGGGTTCGTTGTATCTTATTTCGGATATATTCCAGAGATTACGGAAGGCTTTGAATGGAATGGTATGCGATTTGAGGTGGTAGATATGGATCGCGTACGTGTCGATAAGGTATTGGTGTCCAAAATTTTTACCACTGAAAGTGTAAATGGCATTGTCGGATAAAGGGGGCAAGGCGAGTAGCCTTGCCTTTTCTCAATATGGAGGAATGCTATGCATAATTTGTATTGTTCACCGCTTGGTGAGACAGTAAGAGACAAGTTTGCGCACAGCATGGCTGATGCTGGTCGATATGGCGCTGGGCAGGAAACGGTTTATCTTTTGCCTAGCATCTATCTTTTGAAGGATGTGCGCAAAACACTCCGTATGGCGAACGATGGACATGAGCAACCGAAATTAATGTTATTTGATGATCTGGTTACCGAAATTGTACGGGCGGCTGGTGGGCGACAACGGGTTATGAGTCGTGTAAATCGTCAACTAATGATGGAAAAGGTGCTGGAGGATTTAGCGGCTTGCGGGAGGTTGCCATATTTCAGTTCAATAACGTCCTTTCCTGGATATGTTGGAACAGTGAATGCGTTGTTGACAGAGATAAAGCGATCAGGGACTTTGCCTGAAGAATTCAAGGTAGCTGCTGAGGCTGCTGCCGAGGCCAGAGGCTGGCAGGATAAAGACAGCGAGGTTTTTGCTATTTATGCGCTGTACCAGGAGCGGCTTAAGGAATATGGATTGGCCGACATGGAGGAAATGTACTTTTTGGCAATTGAGGCTTTGATGGAAGGTCGATGGGAGTTACCTTACCGTCAGCTTTATATAAGCGAATTTGATATTTTAACGCCGATGCAGCTAGAAATTGTGCGCCAACTTAGGCCGCTACTTAAGATTAATATTGGGATTATGTACGAAAAAAACCGACCAGGGGTGTTTAAAGCTGTAGAGCCAACATATGCAGCGCTGGTGGGGGCTGGATTTAATCCAATTTTTTTGCCTGCAAGACGTGAGAGCACTCGCAGTTTGAAGCATGTCAGAAATAATTTATATTCTGTTGGAATAGATGCAGGTTCAACGGACGGACAAATAAAAGTAGTTTATACGCCAAATCCGGAAAAAGAAATGGCGGTTATAGTAAGGCAAATTAAGCAAATGGTCCTAAAAAATGAGTTTTCATTAGAAGATGTTGTTGTCGTGGTGCGTGAGAAGGGAAGATATGCCGATTTTCCCAGGGTGTGTTTCGACTATAATTTGCCAGTAGACTTAGAAAGTACGGAGTGTCTTGCCACTCAGCCATTGTTTAATATGCTGACAGCGATGCTGGAAGCCAAAGCAGACGGTGGCTCACGTGAGATGGTATTGAATGTACTCAAAAATCCATTGGTGGAAGCTGCTTTTGGGATTGATGCCGAAGCGGTTGAACACCGGTCATTGGAGCTTGTTATCAGTGGCTGGACTGAGTGGTTGGAATTGGCCGGATTTTTAGAATCTGATGGTGCGGAAGTTACTGCCTTTTGCAGTCTTATTAATAGTTGGCCATCAAGCGGTTGGTGTGAGCAGTGGACTGCTGTTCTTGGTACGTTTCTACAAAAGTTAAACATTCCAGCTAAACTGGGCAGTGATTTTCGGCAAGGAATGTTAGATCTGTGTGCTTTAAAGGCAGGTTTGTCAGCTTTTAAAGCAACGGAGGAGCTTATGGAAGAGTTGGCTGATGATTTTCTTATTGGGGGCCAGCAAGACCGGTTGCTTTCAGCGACGGAGTTTCTCCGCTATTTTCGTCAAGCGGCGGCAGAGAAAAAACTTGGAGGAAATGAACGAGAAAACGGTGGCGTAAAAATAGTAACTCCTGCTGAGGCACGGGGAGTGACTTGTAGAGCTACTTTTGTCCTAGGTCTTGCTGATGGCGAGTTTCCGCGGCGGGAACGGGACAGCTGGTTGTATGATGAACGTGAGCGTGGGTTATTTAAGGACTTGGGGCTGGAGCTTATGACGGCTTCTTTTAGGCGTTCAGAGGAGGATTTGTATTTTGCGGTGGCGGCAGCGATGGCGGAAGAGTTTTTGGTTATAAGCGCGATGGAAGATGTCGAGACAATGCCCTCACCATATGTAGATGAAATTAGACGGCTGTTTTTGCCAGAAACACTGGCGGTGGAGCGGTATACAGTAAGCGATATTTTTCCGAGTGATTATCAATATATTTATGCGGCGAAAGAGTTGGCTGGCCGGGCACTTTGTGATAGTTTTGGCAAGAAGAAGACAAGCTTTGAAGCAAGAACTATGTTAAAGTATGTTTTGACGGAGATTGTTGATAACGATTTTATGCGCCGAGTTGTTGCCGAGGCAGAGCGTTTGGGGGGAGGGGTAAGCAGTTATAATGGTATCTTGACAAACAATATAGCAGCGGCAACATGGAAGGAAAGTTTTTTAGGCCGATACAGTATTAGTGCTTTAGAAGATTATGCAGTATGTCCGTTTAACTATTTTGCTAGCCGGGTACTTAAACTTAATGAATGGGAAGAAAAAGAGGAAGAAGCGGGCGGAGATGTCATCGGAACAGTATATCACGAAGTATTGGCGACCTTCTTGCGATCCCATTTAGGCATCCGCCTGAGAAACGAAAATATTGAACAGTATTACACTGAACTGGTGGCGGCGCTTGATGCTGTGTCTAATCGGCTTATTAAGGCGAAAGGTATTGTTTCTCCCAAATGGTGGGATTATCGTCGTCGCCATTTGATGCAGGCGCTAAGGCGGTGGCTAAATTTTGAGTTGATGGAAGAAAATTCTGAAGGTCTTGCCTTTACTCCGGCTTGGTTGGAGTGGGGGTTTGGTTTGCCGGTGACTAATGATATGGATGAGGCATCGACTGTTACGCCGCTGACCATGATGATAGATGGTAATCTTATTGAGGTAGTCGGTAAGGTTGATCGCATTGACCGAGCCGGTGACATTTTAGTGGTTGTTGACTATAAACGCAAGAACTGTCCACAGTTCTCAGCTTTGAAACAAGGCACTGATTTGCAGGCGGCTCTCTATATAATGGCGGTAGAACAGCTCTTGTGTTCAGCAAACAAAAAGGTGGCCGGAGGTGGCTATTATTCTGTGGAAGGCGGCAAAAAGGACGGCGGAATGTGGCGTAGCGAACTGGCTGGCGAAATACGGCACCGGGCAAAAAAAAATACAGGTAATTTGGATGGTGGTGAGTGGCTGGAGATGCAGGATAAAGTACGTCATCATGTCGCAGAGATTGTAGCATCAATTAAAACTGGACGTTTTTTTGTAAGACCGGCTATTGAATGTCCTGAGTACTGCGTGGCCAAGGAGATTTGCCGGAATAGACAAGGCCTAGCTGCATCAGAAACAGGAGATGAGGTAAATGGCTAAATTTACTCCTGCCCAGCATCAGGCTATCCATAATTTAGCGACAAACTTAATTGTAGCGGCTGGAGCAGGGGCTGGGAAGACTCGGGTGTTGGTGGAAAGATATATTCATATTCTCAGCCAACGTGAGGCTGAATGTGATGAAATTTTGGCGATAACCTTTACCAATAAGGCAGCTAAGGAAATGAAAGAGCGGATTAGAATGCAAGCCAGTATGTTGGCTGAGCGTTCAGGTGCAGAGGTTGAGCAGGTTTTTTGGCGGGAGGTAAAAAGCTGTTTGGAGTATGCGCCTATTGGTACTTTCCATAGCTTCTGCGCAAGGGTGCTACGGGAGAACCCGGTGGAGGCGGCGATGGACCCTAATTTTGCAGTTTTGGACGAGTTTGAGGCTGATACTGTCGTCGCTAAAGTACTGAAACAGGTAATGGAAACGGCACTTCGCGAGCAGACTCCCTGGTTAGAGCGGTTACTTAACGCTTATGAGAAAAGTCTGCTTGTTGAAAGTGTGACCAGTCTTTACGAAAAGATTGGGTCTGAAGGTATTTTGACAGATAGTTTAGGGGCGCGGTTAGCTGAGCCATACTGTCGAGCCATAGACAGGAGTGGTCATCTAAAGGACGAACTTAGAAATTTGTGCCTTGAACTTATAGCTTTTAGAGTTAAACTTAAGCCCGGCAGTGCCCATTACCGTTTGGTAGAACAGTTGGAAAATAACTGGGCAGAAGTGGCTGAAGCTATCGAAACTCTAAATTTAGTAGTAATGAGGCACTATCTAGGGGGCCTTAAGGCTCAGTCGAAGGATAAGGAGATTGTGGCCTCGATAAGAGAAGTCTGTAAGTCACTTGAACTGGTACGGGCAGATAGGATTGCGCTGATGCTTATTCCCGATTTGTGCAATTTGTTATTAGCATTTAAAGCGGCACTAGACAAATATAAAACTGAGCATCGGGTATTGACCTTCGGCGATATGGAAGTTCGCACGGTGGAATTATTAAAGAATTATCCTGCAGTTTGTAATAAATACAACACCCGGATTCGTCGTATTATGGTGGATGAGTTTCAGGATACCAATGATCTTCAGCGGCAGATTATCTACTTATTAGCGGGAGGGGACGCTGAACGGCTTTTAGGCAACAAATTGTTTGTTGTCGGTGATGCAAAACAGTCGATTTACCGATTTCGGGGTGCTGATGTCGCAGTTTTTGACCGTGTGAGGCAGGATATTGTCGCTGCCGGGGGCGAAGCGTTGGAACTTGATATTAATTTTCGATCAATGGACGGTTTATTGGCAGTATTTAATGAGTGTTTTGCTGCTGTTATGGGAACCGAGGCTGATCAGGTGAGGTTTTGCCCGCTTGAAGGGCATCGTTGTACTTCTGGAGAGGATGAGCCCAAGGCTGAGTTTTTAGTTATTCCCAAAAGCAGTCTGCAAGAAGGGCAAAGTGCTAGGAGTGCTGAGGCTGAGGCGATTGCCGCCAGAATAAGGGAAATGGTTAACGGTGATGAAACGCTGGTTGATCAGGATGCAAAGTCCCGGAAGGTATGCTATGGGGATATTGCAGTATTGTTTCGGGTGGCAAGCGACATCAATATTTATGCCTCTGCCTTGCAGCAGGCTGGAGTACCGTATTATGTAATTGGTGGACGGGGGTTTTTCCGGTGCCAGGAAGTGCTTGATGTCATTAATCTTATAAGGGTAGTAGATAATCGCTATCAGGAAAAAGCATTGGCAGGGGTACTGAGATCGCCGATGTTTTTACTGGCGGACGAAACATTGGTATTATTAAAGCTTTATTGCGGTAGCATGTGGCAAGGTCTCAAGAATTATGAAGTTATTGTTGGATTGTCTGATGAAGAACGCCGAGGAGCAGGACGAGCCTGGCAGGTAATAAACCGCTTAAGACGATTGCGCGGAATAGTTAGAAATTCAGAGCTTGTCAGGATGGCGCTTGAAGATACCGGGTATCTTAACTTTGTGCTGACACAATTTATGGGGGAACAAAAGTATGCTAATTTAATCAAATTGGTGTCAATGGCTACAACGCTTGAAACGAAGGGGCTCAAGAGTCTTGGCGATTTTATTCGTTATTTAACAAAATTAGTTGAGGATGATGTCAAAGAAGGCGAGGCTCAGATTGAAAGTGAGGGTGGCGATACTGTTAAACTTATGACTATTCATAAGTCTAAGGGATTGGAGTACCCAGTAGTGTTTATTCCAGACTTGCATCGTAAGTTTAATAATGATAATGCTGCACTGATGTTTGGTCCTGGTGGACTTGGGTTGAAGGTGCCGGATGAAAATGGACTTTTGACGGTTACGTCTGTATACCAGGGGATTGCTGCTGAGGATAAACGGCTGGCACTTTTAGAACTTAAGCGAGTATTGTATGTTGCTTTTACTAGGGCCAAGGACTATTTAGTATTGTCGGCGGTGGGCGACAAGGCGACGGGAGGTAAAGATTATATCGAGCTTAGTACATGGCTAGACTGGATGGGGAGGGTTTACGAGTTTGATGATTTGACAGAAATCCCCCATATGCTGGGGAGAGATAAGGCCGCAATTTTGGTACGAGGGAGAGTTTCGTATCAGTCGGATGACACAAATTTATTATCAGGTGTAGATAACGAAGTATCAGCCGAGGATGAGATTTTAATAAGGCACCTGGAATATAGAATCGGGCCATTGTCAAGTGATGGTAATACCCATACATTCTCTCCTAGTGATATTATCCGTTTCAAAAGGTGCCAACGGTCGTTTTATTACAAAAAGGTCGCTGAGCTTCCTGAGTATTACGCCGCTTCACATTTAGCCGAAGATGATAGCCCGCCAGGACACCTGGTTGGTTCGGTGCTACACCGATCGTTGGAACTTTTACGTCCGGGGTTTGGATGGCGGCTGTGCTTAGACCAAGCGGTTGAAGAAATGGTTTCTTTTAAATGGAGGAAAAAATTGCAAAATAAGGTGGCTCCACTTTTAAACAAGTATATTAAAAGCGATATCGCCCAGCAATTAGAATATTTATCGACTCGTAAGGAGTGGCCATTTTTCTTTCGACTAGTTAATAGAAAAGCGGATGGCGGATACCAGTTTACCGGCGTTGTTGATTGTCTTGTCACATACGAGGATGGAACTTTTGGTATTATTGACTATAAAACTGATAATTTTCCTATTGAACAAACCGCAGATAAGGCGAGGGAACATAGTCTGCAATTGGTGTTGTATGCTGTGGCGGTGGAGACTGCTTTAAAGCAGCCGGTAAAAGATGCGAGAGTATATTTTGCTAGGCATGGTGTTGCTGTGAATGTTTCTTTGGAAGATAAGGTTAGGCAAGCTGCGCTGGCAGAGGCTCTAGCTGTTTGCGAACATGCCGAGCGTTTTACTATAGAAACTGATTTTGTCTGTAGTCTTCAAGGGTGTGAATATTGCGGGTTTCAACATGTTTGCCAAAGAGGATAGCGACAACCATACAATAACTTGACTGAAGCTAATACTTCACTTTTTGGATCTGGTTTTCTTGGCAGGATGGACTAAGTATTGTATCGTCTTGGCCAGCCTCTTTGCATGCTGTCCAAAAATCACAGGCTGGGCCGATACAATTAGTGATACAGCTATACATTTAATACTCCCCTTTTTAAAATATTCTGTATTTTATTATAACAAAGTGAATTAATAAAATCAAACATAGTAGCACGTATTGATGAATAGTATATAAAAAAATACCATTATTGTTTAAACAAAACTATATTTTGCCTAGTTTTGCTTGTCTTTATAAGGGTGAGGGGTGTCCCGTTAGAGATTGCTGTTGATAGGCTGGCAGAGTTTAGGTTATCAAGGCTCTTGCCGTACTGTTCAATTAATCGGATTTGAATTTTTGAAAGTCCGAACTGGAATTAATTTACAAATTATGGAAAGGGAGGCAGGAAATTTTATTGTTTTGTCCGAATAAATATATATAATAGAGATATATTTTGAAAATGATAGGAAAGGCGGGGATGATTTGGTAATAGAAGTGCGGCTTAATGCTTCACTCCGGCATTATCGCCCCCTTGGTTCGGATAGCGGACTGGTAGCGGTAGACGTGCATGATAGTATTACTTTAGGCGAGCTATTAGAAGAGATGGAGATAAATGTGGATGAAATAAAGATAATGACGGTTAATGGGGCTGATACCGGTTGTGAAAAGATTCTTTTCGATGGTGACCGTGTCGAGTTGTTTCCAGCTGATTTTGACGCAAAAGTGTAGTAAGATTATGTTCCAATGTATTGACATATTTAAGGACTCTTGATATTATTATAAAAAATGAGTTTTGAAATGCAATGAACGTGGAGAAGTAAGCTAGAGGCATTTTTCAGAGAGCCTAGGGGTGGTGAGACTAGGTAAATGCACTGACTGAAATACACCCGTGAGCAGCAGGTTGAAAGCTTTGGCGAGTAGACCGCGCCGGAATGCCTCCGTTAACATGGGCTAGGGTATCGGATTTAATCCCGTACCTGATTAAGAGCTGGCTTGTAAAAGCAAGCAGGGTGGTAACGCGGGTACTATATCCCGTCCCTGAATTTTCAGGGACGGGATTTTTATATTTTCTGGTTGGAAATATATTTCCAACCAGAATTGAAGAAAATAGTGTGCAGATAAAATAGGGGGAATAAAGATGATTTTAGTAATGAATTCTAAGGCTAGTCAGAAGGAATTGGATTATGTTATTGCCAAAGTGACGGAGCGAGGATTAAGAGCCCATGTATCGGAAGGCAAAGAATGTACTATTGTTGGGCTTATCGGAGAGAAGGACATTATTGCTGAGTTTAATGGCGAAGCCTTGCCGGGCGTGGAAAAAGCGTTGGCGGTTACTGAAAGCTATAAATTAGCAAGCCGCAAGTTTAAAGAGGCTGATACTGTTGTTAATGTGGGCGGTGTTTTCGTTGGTGGTAATAACATTGCAGTTATGGCAGGACCATGTGCGGTGGAAAGCCGCGAGCAGTTGTTAGAGTCTGCTTGGGCCGTAAAAAGCGGCGGAGCACAGTTTTTGCGCGGTGGCGCTTTTAAGCCTCGTACTTCACCTTATGCTTTCCAGGGCTTAGAGGAAGTCGGACTGAGGATGCTGGCTGAAGTTGGTAAGATTACCGGTCTTAAGATTGTTACTGAGGTGGTTGATGTGGGGTCTTTACCGGTAGTATGCGAGTATGCTGATATGCTTCAGGTTGGGGCTCGCAATATGCAAAATTTTCAACTTTTAAAAGCCATAGGAAAATTGGGTAAACCAGTGCTCTTAAAGCGAGGATTGTCTGCTACTTTAGACGAATGGCTGAATGCGGCAGAGTATATCCTGAATGAAGGGAATTGTAATGTTATAATGTGTGAACGCGGTATTCGCACATTTGAGAACTACACACGGAATACTTTGGATCTTAGTGCAGTTGCTGCACTTAAGCTTCTAACTCATTTGCCTGTGGTTGTTGATCCGAGTCATGGCACTGGCCGCTGGAAGCTGGTTGCGCCAATGGCTAGGGCAGCGGTGGCCGCAGGTGCGGATGGTTTGATGATTGAAGTGCATCCTTGTCCCGCTAATGCCTTGTCGGACGGACCGCAATCTCTTACACCTGATAATTTTACCTCTTTGATGCTGGAGGTGGCGGCTGTAGCAGGGGCTATTGGTCGGAAGTTGCAATGAGGAAAATGAAGGTTGCAATTATTGGAGTCGGGTTAATTGGAGGTTCAATTGGACTAGGCCTTAAGGCAGCTGGGGCGAGAGAGTTTGAGATTACTGGAATTGATGCCGTTCAAGATAGTTTGGTTCAGGCTGTTGAGATAGGGGCAATTGACAAAATGAGTGCTGATTTGGCGGTAGTTAATGGTGCTGATGTAGTATTTATTTGTACGCCGGTACTCGAAATTCCCCGGTTAGCAGCAAAGGTAGCTTGTTATTTAAGAAAAGGAACAATTCTCACAGATACAGGAAGTACGAAATTATCAATAAAACAGAATATCAGCAATGTCTTGCCTTCAGGAGTTCATTATGTTGGCGGCCATCCGATGGCTGGACGCGAAAAAAGCGGCATTGCAGCCGCGGATAAGGATCTATTTAAAGATAAGTGGTATATTATTACAGATGCAGCAGCAGCTTCACCAGAAGCTGTCGAGACAGTGGCTGGTTTAGTGGAACGGATCGGAGCAAAGGTGAAGGTCATGGATGCAGAACACCATGACCTTTGCGCAGCAGTAATCAGCCATGTGCCACATGTGGCTGCCGCTGCATTGGCTAATTTACTGAATTATTATCCGGAGTATGCTGATGAAATGCTTAATTTGGCTGGGGGAGGCTTCTGTGATACCACAAGAATTGCCTCGTCAGATGCCAATATGTGGGCCGACATCTGTATTCAAAATGCAGGAGCAATAACTGGCGGATTAGAAAATTTACAGATGTTAATTGGGGATGTGATTAAGGCCGTTCACCAAGGAAACCGTGCTGCTCTCTATGCTTATTTCAAGAATGCCAAAGAACGCAGAGATAGTATTATTGCGTCACTCTAGCCCAAGAAGCATTAATAGCCTGAGCAATGAGTTGTTTTCCTGGTATATCCGGGTGGAGACCATCAACAGCAAGTTCGACAGGCAATTCACCATTGGAGTCGGTAAGGTAGGGGGCTATATCAATGAAATAGCGCTGTTGGCGGATGAAGGCGTTAACCCTGGCAAATTCTATACGCCAATCAGGCGCTGTTTCTTCATTAAAAACTTTTTTTATTGATGCCGGGTTGATTGGTGGCAGGGTCAAAAAGATGGGTCTGATACCTCGAGCCAGGCATTTATCACGAATGGCGGTAAGCTCGGCAATTACTTTTGCGGCTGGAACTCCTCCTCGCAGGCTGTTGGAACCGCCGAGAATGATAAGATATTTGGGATGGTAAGGCATTACGTCTTGATTGAATCTTTCTAGCATAGTTTTCGATGTATCGCCGCTTCGACCAAGGTTAAATGTTGAAAAGTCGAGATAAGTCTGATAGTTGTATTCGGGGTTGGCGGGTGAATAGGAAACTGCGCCACCACCGTGGGTGATGCTGTCTCCGAAGGTAGCTGCGTAAAGGTTCTGTGGTGGACTGATAATGAACTTGCTGGCATCGGAGAATACTCCAACTGGCTTATCGGCTTCATCAAGCCCTCTTACCCGCCAATAATATATTCCCGGTGTGAGGCGTGGCTCATCGTCATAACAATCAAAACCAGTAGTTTTACTGCTCCAAATCCGGTGGGATGATGGTGCTATTCCATGGGGGTTTTCAGGCAACTCATCTAGCACTTCGACTTCGTATTTAACGGCATGAGCAATAGGAATCCAGGAATATACTGGATATAGTGCTGGACCGTCCTTGTCAAAATCAACGTTAATTGTTGGTTTTAAAGGCTCAATTTTGGAATGGTCAATATATACTTTTTGGGCATCAGAAAATACGCCAAGAGGATTGCCATCATAGTTTAGGGCGCGTACTCGCCAGTAGATGTAACTACTTTGATATTGGGATAAATCGATGTTGTAACCATTGGTAAATACTTCTTTTGAGGCTGACAGTTGGTATGTTGATGGTTCGATGCCATTTGGGTTTTCTGGCGGAGCTGAGAGTAGTTCGAATTCATAGTAGACTGCTCCAGGAACTGATTTCCAGGTCAAGATCGGTTTATCTGAGGCCGGAGCTGATAATGGGTAGTTTGAGGTAGGTTCGGGTTTGATAATTGAGTTGTCGCCGTGAATTTCCGTTAAATAAAGTGGATCGGAGTATTCCCCCAGCGGTTGAAAAAACAGGCCATGCGCTGATACTCGACAGTAGGTATTGGCTGGTAAGCTTTGGTTAATAGTTATTTTATTATTCCAGGTGCGATACATCATCACTCGCTCAGTGGGGGCGTTTAGCTCGGCTTGAGGCGACTTAAAAACTTCGACATCATAGTAGCTTGGATAGGGCGACTTTGCCCAGGTTAACACATATTCATGATCAACGATAGCAGCTTCCAGCGTGGGTCTGTAACTGTGAAGACCAAGAATATTGGTGGCCTCTATAGCATATATGACTCCAAAGGCGACAAATAATGAGAGCAAAATCCGTTTCATCGGAACCTCACTTATGTTAACTTTATGTTAAAATATTATTATTATATTATAGCATATTTGATACGGAAGGCTATAATAAACTGCTTTAATGTTAAAGAGCCGGATGGGGGCATACGAAACCCCATCCGGCTCTTTATAAAATAATAATGTATGAGTGTTGGCGCTAAAAATAGAAATCGCGTTTCCCGGCTTCGATTTGTTTGAGGCGCTCGGTGGTGGCGTTACGGATTGTCTGTTGGGGAATAGTAACCAGCGAGCTTTCAATAAGTGCGTCGCCAACTGCCTTGGTTGATTCGTCAGCATAGTCCATGAGATATTCTTTAAAGGTTAATAAGGCGTTGGGTAGGCATACATTTTGAATTTCGCCGGTTTTGGCCAGACTCATAAACCGATCCCCGGTGCGCCCCTGGCGGTAGCAGGCGGTACAGTAACTGGGGATAAACCCTTTTTCACACAACATGCGGATAATTTCATTGGGAGAGCGTTGGTCGCTGGGGACAAATTGCAAACCATTGTTTTGGTTAGAATTTGAAGCGTGGTTTTGATATTTGTTTTGATAGCCGCCTACGCCGGGACAGGAACCAGCGCTGATTTGGGAAATGCCGTAAGTGATGAGCTCATCGCGGAGCTCTGAGGTTTCTCGGTTGGATAGAAGCATGCCGGTGTAAGGTACAGCTAAGCGGATGATGGCGATAATTTTTCGAAAGGCATCATCGTCGACTAGATGGGGAAAGCTGGTTAGGTTGACACTACCGGCTGGTCTCAGTCGCGGCACCGAGATTGTATGCGGTCCGACCCCGAAGGTGTGCTCAAGATGTTCGGCGTGGAGAAATAGAGCCACTGTTTCGTATTTATAGTCATTGAGCCCAAAGAGAACTCCGAGGCCAACATCATCAATACCGCCCTGCATTGCCCTGTCCATGGCGGTGGTGTGCCAGTTATAGTCGCTCTTTGGACCGCTTGGATGCATGGCAGCGTAAGTAGGGCGGTGGTAGCTTTCCTGAAAGAGGATATAAGTTCCAATGCCGACTTCTTTTAGTTTGCGGTATTCTTCGACTGTGGTGGCGGCGATATTGACGTTGACGCGGCGGATGCTGCCGTTACCATCCTTTATGCTATAAATTTCTTTAATAACGTCAGTAACATAATTAATTGGACAGTTTTCTTGGTCTTCGCCTGCTTCTACAGCCAAGCGTTTATGGCCGAGCGATTCAAGAATCTCCACTTCTTTTTTTACTTCTGCCGGTGTAAGACGGCGGCGTACTTGTTCTTTATTGGTTCGCTGGTAGCCACAGTAAACGCAATCATTAATGCAGTAACTGGAGATATAGAGGGGAGCGAACAGTACTACTCTTTTGCCGTAAATGGCTTCTTTTACCTCAGCTGCTGCCGCGAACATTTCTTTTAACAGGGTAGGATCAGTTATTTCCAGGAGTATCGCTACTTCTTTTGCTGATAAGCCTTTATGCTGACGGGCTTTGAAGATTATTTGCCTGACAACGGATTTGTCGTCTGCCATCGTCCGGGCAGTAGTGAGCAGTTGCTTGATAAGGGCATCATCAATAAAAGCGTCGGAAGTACGTTCTTTTTCGTCAATCATTTTGGTGTTCCTCCTCAATTGTGGTTTTGGCAGTAAGCGCTGATTTTACATTTACGCCGGGAATGCGGCCTAGTTTGCCGGTGAATGAGCCAACTTCGTCGGTGGTTCCTTCAATGATCAAGGCAATGACGCCAACATGGGCATCATTACGGGGAATGCCCATACGACCGATAATTAGATGACTGAAGGCACTGATGACTGAGTTAACTTTATCGCCAACAATTTTGGGCTCATCAATGACAATTCCGATGACGCCTATGCGTTTGGACATACGATTTCCTCCTAAACAAAAAACCTTCTATATGCATATAGCAATAGAAGGTTTAATTTACTTATAAGTAAACCTTACTATCCTATGCGCAGGCTGATTGCCCTGACATCAGATTTGTTGGTTGTTCGGTTTCCTCGGAGCAGGGTAAAACAATACTGCTCTTTCAGAATTCCTTTTTATTAGTATACACCATTTTTTTCTATGGGGGAAGAAGATGTTTTGCAGTGATTTGATACCAGGAAATGGATTGGGATACATTGGTTGAATATTGCTGTAATAAACTGCCAATATTATTATAGTTAAGCATATGAAAGTGGAGGCTGGTGTTTGGTGGCGTTAACAATAGGCATACCGCGCGGGCTGTTATATTATTACTATGGTGAGATTTGGCGTAGGTACTTTGAAAGGTTAGGGGTACAAGTAGTGGTTTCCGGGGAAACCACCAGAAGCATGATTGATCAGGGGGGTAAAATTGATGAAGTCTGTTTACCGGTAAAAGTTTATATAGGGCATGCCTGCGCATTGAAGGATAAAGCCGATTTCATATTTATTCCGCGCATTGTCAGTGTGGCGGCTAGGCAATATAATTGTCCGAAAATTATTGGTTTGCCGGACCTCGTGAGGTCTAATTTTCCTTCACTGCCGCCGCTATTAGATACTGAGATTAACCTGAGAAAAGGACGGTATGACTTATTCCGGGCGGTGGTTGAACTAGGCAAAAGAATAGGCAACTCTCCGATAGCAAGTTTAACCGCATGGCTAAAGGCGGTAAGGAGCGTTAAGCCAGTTATGACAAGCTCGGGTGGAAAAGTAAATGGGGTACAGGTTGGATTAATTGGTCACCCTTATATACTTAATGATAGTCATATTAGTATGGATATTACTGGAAAATTGGAGCGCCTTGGCGTGAACGTGGTAGGGGCGGGAGCGATTAATGATAAGGAGATTGTTAAAGCTGCAAAGCAGTTATCAAAAGAAATATTTTGGCATTACTGCCAGCATTTAGCTGGAGCGGCACTTGCTCTTATGAAATTTCCGCAGCCGCTTGATGGTGTTATTTTTGTTACTTCGTTTGCTTGCGGACCAGATTCCTTGGTAGGCGAGGTGCTGAGCTGGCATGCCAGACAATTGAATATACCTGTCCTGATGTTAACTATGGATGAACATACTGGCGAGGCCGGTTTAGTAACAAGATTGGAGGCATTCATTGATATGCTGGTAAGAAGGAAAAAACTATGCTGTTAACTTTTCCACATATGGGGACATTGTATATTGTATTAGAGACGTTATTCAAAGGCTTAGATATAGAAGTTTTGACGCCGCCGCCAATGACTAGGGAAACGTTAGAAATTGGTGCGAAATATTCGCCGGAGACAGCCTGTCTGCCATTTAAAATGAATTTGGGTAATTTCATCCAGTCACTATCGCGTGGTGCAGATACCATTATTACCTGCGGCGGTGAGGGACCGTGCCGTTTAGGATATTATGCCGAAGTACAGAAGAATATTTTGGCTGAACTCGGCTATAAATTTAAGATAATTGCTATTGAACCAAACTTCAGGCATGTTTGGCAAGTGTTTAATCAGTTGACTGGTAAATGCAGTTGGCAGAAAATCTACAGGACTTTTAAGTTAGCGGGGGCTAAGTTGTCGGCCTTGGATTATATCGAGCGCCAGAGCTGGTTTTACCGTCCATGTAAGGCTAATGATCTGGTAAGTGTAGATAATGCATTGGCGGGATTTGATGGTGGACTGGCAAAGTTGGTGTTAAAAAAGTCGGAAAACCCGCTGCGAATTGGTATCGTTGGTGAAATATATGTTATGTTAGACAACTTTATTAATCATGAGCTAACACAAAAGTTGGGGCGAATGGGGGTGGAGGTTTATGGGACAACGCTTTTAGGAGATTATGTGCGTACTCATCTTGTAAAGAACCGTAAGGCGTGGAATGTATATCAGACGGTTTTAAGGCAGGCGTTACCATACCTTGGACATTATGTAGGCGGACATGGTATAAAAAGTATTGGTTATACAGCAAAATTAGCTCAAGAAGGGTTTGACGGTATAATTCATGTCTTTCCCTTTACCTGTATGCCGGAAGTAATCGCCAAGAATATTCTGCCGGAGGCCAGCCGCAAATTGGATATTCCTGTTTTGTCGTTGGCCTTTGATGAGCAGACTGGCATCGCCGGAATGGTAACAAGGCTGGAGGCATTTGTTGATTTATTGGCCTATAGGCGAAGAAAATTAGTTCAGGGATGAATGGGGGAGGAAAACGCTACATTAGTGAAGAAGAAACATACGACGAATTATTAGGAGCGGCGTATGGATAATAAGATTAGGCAATTAGTTAAGCAGTCAGCGGATGCGGTAATTTCTTTAAGACGGTACTTTCATACATATCCTGAGGTAAGTGGAGAAGAGTTTAATACGCAGCGAAAAATCACGGAGGAACTTTGTTCGTATGGTCTGTTGCCGCGGAAGGCAGCATCAACCGGGATAATAGCTGACTTGTGTGGCAGGAATGATGGCCGCATGGTAGCGCTCAGGGCTGATATGGACGCTTTAAAGTTAACGGACAAGATTGAACGTCCATATCGCTCAGTGAATAAAGGGGTGTGCCACGCCTGTGGCCATGATGGTCATATGGCGATGCTCTTAGGAGCAGCAAGGGTTCTGGCGGTGTTAAAGGATGAGTTATCCGGTACAGTGCGGTTTTTATTTCAGCCTAATGAAGAAGTCTTTCCTGGCGGAGCGCATGCGCTGATTGCGGAGGGGGCTCTTGATGGGGTTTCGGCAATTGTCGGTATCCATTTGTGGCAGCCATTATTGGTGGGACATGTTGGGATTAACGCTTCGCGTATGATGGCGGCTCCGGATGAGTTTATTATTACTGTAAAAGGTCGTGGCGGACACGGATCAATGCCTCATCAGACCATTGATCCAATTTTGGTTGGAGCGCAGTTGGCGGTGGCTCTGAATACTATTGTTGGCCGGAAAGTCGACCCCCTGGAACCGGCTGTTTTGTCTTTAGGGATGTTCAAGGCGGGCGAGGTATACAATGTTATTCCCGATCAGGCAGTGTTGAAGGGGACGGTTCGTTCTTTTGAAGAAGGAGTGCGCGATAGTATTTTTAAAAATATCGAGCAAGCAGCTAAGGGGATATGCGCTGCGGCAGGGGCGGAAGTTATTTTAGAAAAAGTTCTTGGCCATCCGCCGGTAATTAATAACCCTAGTGTTGCAGAAGTGGTGGCTCAGGCTGGACGGGAAACGCTTGGCGCTGAGCAGGTGACTGATATAAAACCGGTAATGGGTGGTGAGGACTTCTCTATTTATCTTGAACAAGTGCCTGGTGCACTTGCCTTTATTGGTGCAGGCAACCCGGATAAAGACATAGTTTATCCTCACCATCATTCAATGTTTGATATTGATGAGGCTGCACTTAGTCATGGCGTTGAGGTGTTGGTACGGGCAGCGCTAAAACTGTTGAAGTGATTATATAAGACTTGGCGGAAGCCAAGTCTTAATTTGGTTAGAGAGTTTATATTGCTTTTGCGAGGAAGAAGAATATGAAACGCTTTTGGCCGCAGACAATGCAAAATAAAATGATCTTGTTTACCCTGATAATTGTAAGCGTACCAATACTTTTGGCTGGATATATAATAAAATTAAAAACAGAAGAAGCTTTATTAGTTGAGAAAAAAACGAAATTATTTGGCGTCGTACAATTACTTGATAGTTATCTTGGTGAAGGTTATAACAAAATATTGATAGATAAGAACGTTTTGAATCAAGATCGAGCAACTAAAATAAGGGTATTAAATGAAGCTTTGAAAAATTATACTGATGTAGTGGCTCGAGCTTATCCTGGGGTTGGTACAGGTTACTATAGCAAAGAACTTGATGCAATTATTACTTATGGTCCGAGTGCCGATTATGCAGATAAGGTTGGCCTGTCTATAGAACAAAATCATCCTGGGCGCAAGGCTATGAATACAAGTACGAGCTTGGTTGAGTTTGCACCAATGGTACGCGGGAATATTATGAACGCTATGATGCCAATTGTTCGGAATGGTGAGGTTATCGGCTATATTTGGGCAAACGAGTTGACAAATACTATCAATAATCAGTTGGCTGTTATTGATTACAATATATACCTGTCGGTTGGGGTTGGAATCATTGTAAGTGTTCTTATGATACTATGGATGACAAGCGGTTTTATTCAAGATGTTGAAACAATTAAGAATGGTCTTGATAATCTAAGATTTGATTTAAGAAAAAAGCTTATCCCAATGCAAGGGGAAATGGGCCAAATCGGCGAGGCTATTAATCATATGGCCCAGTCGCTTATTAATGCCTGGACATTAAATGAAAATATAATGCATAGTATTGCTGATGGCGTTATTACAGTAGATACCGATGGAATTATTACAAGTATCAATGAATCTGCCGAAAAATTGACGGGATTTACATGCGAAGAAATTATCGACAGGCCATATAAGGAAATTTTCTGCGAAGGTAAGGAGTTTAATAGTTTGCTCTTAGATACTTTGCTTACTGGAACGAATTATATCGGGATCGAGACAGATTATCCTGTTAAGCATAGCCATATTTATTGTAGTATCAGTACCAGCCAGTTAAAGGACAGTTCCGATAATATTATTGGTGCTGTGGTTGTATTTCGTGATCTGTCGGAAAAACATCAGCTTCAGGCCCGGATGATAAGAGCCGAACGTTTAGCTGCATTAGGTGAATTAATGGCGGGAGTCGCGCATGAAATACGCAACCCGCTGACAGCAATCAAAGGGTTTGTGCAATATTTGGACGCAGCTGATAATGAGGAAGAAAGGCAGGAATACATGCCGATTATAATTAAGGAAGTTGATCGAGTAAATCGCGTTATTGATACGCTTTTGTATTTTGCCAGACCCTGTAAAACAAATTATACGTTTGTGAATATAAACAGTTTGATTAAGGAAACCATGGTGTTGGTAAAAAATATTAATACTAGAGATAAAGTACAATTTGAGTTGCAATTAGATGATGATGGTACAGTTATCGAAGGTGATGCAGAGCAGCTTAAACAAGTTTTGTTAAATCTTTTGATTAATGCTGTTCAGGCTATCCCGGAACAGGGTGTGATCTGTATTTCGACTGGACGGCAAGATGATAGTTTTGTTTTTGTAAGGATAACCGATACCGGCAGTGGTATTAAACAGGAAGATTTAGTTAAAGTTTTTGATCCTTTTTTTACGACAAAAGCAGCCGGGACTGGTTTGGGTTTAGCTGTAGTACAGCGTATTATTAACGCGCACTATGGCCGGATAGATATTATAAGTAATGTGGGCAGTGGTACTGCTGTTATATTGCAGATACCGATTTTGCATTGTGAGGGCGAAGCTAATGAACAGTAACTATACGATATTGGTAGTTGATGATGAGGATAGTGTGCTTAAGTTATTGTCAGCAGTATTAAAACGCGAAGGATACCAGGTTTTATGTGCCGAGAGCGGAGGGGAAGCGCTAGAAAAGTTCAATAGTGTCCAGCCGGATTTGATAATTATGGACATCCGTATGTCTAATATGGACGGGATAACGGCGTTAAAAGAAATGCGGAAAACAAGCCGAAGTATCACTGTAATTTTGATGACAGCTTATGCCGCGGTAGAAACGGCGGTAGAGGCTATTAAGTTAGGGGCATTTGATTATATTATTAAGCCTTTTGATATAGAAGAGGTAAAGCTAATTGTCAGTCGAGCTATCCAACTAAAAAAAATGACTCGTAAAATAAATGTCTTAAACCGTCAACTGCTTGAAAGTTATCGACTGGATAAAATTCTGACTAATAGTTCGAAGATGCAGGAGTTATGCAAAACCATCGCTAAAATAGCACAGAGTAACGTTAGTGTGCTTATTACCGGAGAGAGCGGCACTGGAAAAGAGTTGCTTGCCAATGTAGTGCATTATAATAGCAAACGGAAAAATGGTCCGTTTATAAAAATTAATTGCGGGGCATTGTCGGAAGGCTTATTAGAAAGCGAGTTATTTGGTCATGAGAAAGGAGCATTTACTGGGGCAATAGTTCAACGCTCAGGGAGATTTGAACAAGCTAACCAAGGAACCATTTTTTTGGATGAGATAGGCGAAATTTCACCCAATTTGCAGGTGAAGCTTCTAAGGGTACTTCAGGAGCGGGAGTTTGAGCGGGTAGGTGGCAACGAAACAATTAAAACTGATATCAGGGTAATTGCCGCAACTAACCGCAACTTGGAAGAAATGGTTAGTCTGGGAAAATTTCGTCAGGATTTATATTACCGGTTGAATGTGGTGTGTCTCGAAGCGCCTTCCCTTCGGGAACGGAGAGAAGATATTGAACTATTAGCCGATTATTTCCTGCAAAAATATGCTGAGGAAAACAATAAAGATATTATCGGGTTTGATCAGGACGCAGTAAAACTTCTGGAGAGTTATGATTGGCCGGGAAATGTGCGGGAATTATCAAATGTAGTTGAAAGGGCAGTTATAATGAGTACTGGCAGTATTATTTTTTCGGAAGATTTGCCTGATAATTTAAAGGTAGTTAAAGGAAATGATTTGGTTAGTTCATTTGATCTTGAGATCGCGAATGGACAAACCTTAAAAGCGAAGATAAAACAGATGGAGTGTATGCTAATAAAAGAAGCGCTGCAGCGTAACCAAGGAAATCGTGTAAAAACAGCCCAAGAATTAGGGATGAGCAGACGTTCGATTTTATATAAAATCCAGGAGTATGAAATTGATTAAGTGTGAAAAAAATTTCCCTTTCGCGCAAAAAAATGCATAGAATATGTCAAATGTGCAATTTTTTGTATGATGAGTTTTGAATATAAAAAATCTTGTGAACATAGTATTTATAATCCTTCGGAAGGTCTTGTCGAATTCTCGATAAGATCTTTATTTTTTTGGTATCAAACTTGCAATTAGTATATTTAGCTGAAATATGGCCATGATTCAGCAGGTAGTTATTTCAATGACAAAATATTTATTTCGAGGAGGTAAAGCAATGGTTGGAGTTATTTCAAAGTTTTTTAGCAGTATAGTAAACAAATATTTGCCTGATCCATTAGTATTCGCAATTTTGCTAACAATTCTCATCTTTGTATTGGGGATAACAGTTACGCCTCATTCGGCAATGGATATGGTAAATATGTGGGGGGATGGTTTTTGGAATTTATTGGCTTTTGCGATGCAGATGTCGCTTGTTTTGGTTACTGGACATGCGTTGGCTAGTTCCCCGCCGATAAAAAAGGCTATGGCTAGGTTAGCTAGTGTAGCTAAAACTCCAGGACAGGGTGTTATGTTGGTTGGTTTTTGCTCTGCTTTTGCTTGTGCTATTAATTGGGGTTTTGGGCTGGTTGTAGGGGCAATGTTTGCGAGGGAAGTTGCCAGGCGGATTCCAAAATCAGATTATCGATTGTTGATTGCTACTGCATATATGGGATTTTTGACATGGCACGGCGGGCTGTCGGCCTCAATTCCTCTTGTAGCAGCAACCAAAGGGAATCCGATGGAAAAGTTATGTGGTCTTGTACCAATATCCAGTACTATTTTTACTGCTTATAATATTTTTATTACTGTTGCCTTAATCATTTTTGTTCCAGTTTTGGCACGAATGATGATGCCTAAAGAACAGGACATTGTTAGTGTTGATTCAACGTTATTGCAAGATGATGCAGCGGCAACAGTCAAGATAATAGGTTCTGACGCGACTTGCGCAGAAAAGCTAGAAGAGAGTCGTATACTGAGCTGGGTTGTCGGAGCTTTTGGAATAATCTATCTTGTAGCGTACTTCGCCCAAAAGGGTTTTGATCTTAATGTGAATAACGTAAATTTAATATTTTTGACTGCCGGTATTTTGTTGCACAAGACGCCAATGGGTTATGTGAGGGCAATCACTGCTGCCACGCGAGGTACGGCCGGGATATTAATTCAGTTTCCGTTCTATGCTGGTATTCAAATTATGATGGAGCATTCTGGCCTTGGTGGTATTATTACTAATTGGTTTGTGAATGTAGCTACAGCTCAAACATTTCCGGTATTAGTATTCTTTAGTTCAGCGATAGTTAATTTTGCAGTACCTTCAGGCGGTGGACACTGGGTTGTACAAGGTCCGTTTGTCATACCAGCGGCTCAAGCACTTGGTGCAGATGTTGGTAAAGCAGCTATGGCTATTGCATATGGCGAGGAATGGATGAATATGGCTCAGCCGTTTTGGGCGCTGCCAGCACTGGCAATTGCCGGACTTGGAGTGCGTGACATTATGGGATATTGTGTAACCGCATTGTTGTTTTCTGCGCTTATCTTTGTTGTGGGACTATCTTTTCTATAAATTTAGGACTTTAATTTTTAGGGCTTTACTACAACGAAAAATCCTGCCTAATTTGGGTAGGATTTTTTGTTGTATTGTGGAATTATATACTAAGGAGGGTGATTGATATGGTACGTGAGTTTGAGGTGTACACTCCTGATATGGGATTGGTAAATATTAGCTCTCAGATTTCTGAGGCGGTAAAATCAATCGGCATTCAGGAGGGAATATGCTTGATTTTTGTGCCGCATACCACGGCAGGTCTAACTATAAATGAGGGAGTTGACCCTTCAGTAGCCGCAGATATCTTGGCAGGTTTAGATGAGCTTGTTCCGCGCCTGCCATATAGTCATGCCGAGGGGAATTCTCCGGCTCATATCAAGGCCTCGCTTATCGGAGCATCGGTTACTGTTCCTGTGACTGACGGTGAATTATATCTAGGTCCGTGGCAAGGCATTTTTCTGTGTGAGTTTGATGGTCCGCGTCTACGGTCGGTTCGCGTTAATTGCGTCGGTGCCTAATGTATATTATATGTTTTAAGCATAACGCGGGGTTTTTTGAGCAGATAGATAGGTGATTACAATACCAATATGATGTATAGCAAGAGTATATTTTGGCATGATATTTGACAGTATGGGGTGATATGCTGATGCATGTTGTTCTGGTTGAACCTGAAATACCAGGTAATACGGGCAATATCTCCCGGCTGTGTGCTGCCACTGGTTGTGAACTTCACTTAGTTCGGCCATTGGGTTTTTCTACTGACGACCGCTACTTGAAACGAGCAGGTTTGGATTATTGGCACTTGGTGAAAATTCACTACTATGACGATTTTTCCGCTGTGGAAAAGGCACTAACCGGACGAGAATTTTATTTTAATACCACTAAAGCGGATAAGTTTTATAGCGCAGTTGCATATGATCCGCAATCTGTATTGGTATTCGGCAAAGAGACAGCGGGTTTGCCGGACCGTCTTTTGGCTAAAAATAAAGAGCGGTGTGTGCGGATTCCAATGCAAGATGAGGCGCGCTCACTGAATCTGTCTAACGCTGTGGCGATAGTGGTGTATGAGGCACTTCGTCAACAGAGTTATAATGGGCTTTGTTAGAAAAAAGCTGCTTGACAGGGGGGAGTTTTTGAAATACGCGCAATTTGGACCAGCTGGTAATCCGGAAGCATTTTATAACAGCGGGGGCAAGGCATCGGCACAAATGCCGGCTTGGCTTGCAACTTTGGAACTTAGGGCTTATGAGTATCAGTGCAGTCGAGGGGCTACCATTAAGGAAGAGACTGCCCGGATGATTGGTGAAGCAGCAAGGTATTATGGAGTACAACTAAGTATTCATGCTCCTTATTACATCAATCTAGCAACCGAAGATGAAACTATTGCCAAAAATACCACAGGGCATATCTTGAAATCGCTTAGGGTTGCTCAATGGATGGGGGCTGATCGTGTGGTTTTTCATATTGGCGGCCCTGGCAAGCAAGAGCGTTCACAAGCAATTTCAGGAGCACGCGAGTTGTTTTGTGTTATTTTAGATGAAGCTGAGCGGCAGGGGCTTTTGAATGGTGTATTTTTGGCGCCGGAGACGATGGGAAAAAAGAACCAGCTGGGCAATTTATCTGAAGTGGTAGCGTTTTCTAAGCTTCATCGTATGGTTATTCCCACATTGGATTTTGGTCACTTGCATGCCGTTACTGGTGGACGTTATTTAGCGAAAAAGGAATATGAGGACGTTTTCAATTTTGTGGCCGCGGAATTGGGGGAGGAGACTGCAGCTAATGTCCATATCCATTTCAGTCGGATTGAATTTACTCAGGCTGGAGAGAAAAGGCACTGGACTTTCAATGACCAATATGGTCCTCCATTCGAACCTCTGATGGAGGTTATTGCTGCACGTCGCTATACACCGCGTATTATTTGTGAGTCGGCAGGAACTCAGGCCGATGATGCTAAACAGATGCAGGATTATTATTTCCGGCTGCTTGATGCGGTAGCAACCTAGACTAAAATTGTGTATGAGATGAAGGCCTAAAGCATAAGATAGACAGTATATTATTTATAAAATAATGTAGTCGCCTCGTAGGACAATTGACGATAAATGAGACTTAATTAAGGTGGGGGTTTAACCCCAGCTTAATTTTAGTCGAATTATCCAGGGAATTAGCCGTTCTTTACTCCAGCCTGTAGAGGATGGAGCACGCGAACGGGTTATTCATTGGATAAAGTTAAAAATAATTGGCGTAGCTGCCGCCGAAGGAATGAATGTGTTTGCAAAAAGCTAAATCAAAATTAGAACAAGAGCTGCTGGCAAGTTTAAAAGAAATTATTGCTGCACCAAGGCTTTATATTAACGAGCCAATGTCACGTCACACTAGTTTTCAGATTGGAGGACCGGCAGATTTCCTTGTTTTTCCTGCGTCAGTTCAGGAGGTTTCGGCCGTATTTACACTGGTCAGGGAGTTAGGGGTGCCTGTGCTGGCGCTGGGAAATGGCTCTAATGTCTTAGTAAGTGATAAAGGTATTCGTGGTGTTGTTGTTAAATTTGGCGATGATTTTGCGGGGATTCGGCATTTGGGTAAAACTGTTATCGCAGGTGCGGGAGCGTCTTTAACAAGCGTTTCTCGTTATGCTGCCGACTGCGCCTTAACTGGAATGGAGTTTGCGGTTGGGATTCCTGGCAGTATCGGCGGCGCAGTATTTATGAACGCTGGTGCTTATGACGGCGAAATCAGCAAGGTTATTTCGGCTGTTACGACAGTGTGTCCAGACGGTACGGTTCAGCGGTTCAATCATGCTGATATTCGGTTTGACTATCGGCAAAGCGTTTTTCAGCAAAACGGATGTATTATTTGCGAAGTGGAATTGATGCTTGAACAGGGTAGTGAAAAAGATATTTTAGCTAAAATGGATGAGTATACAAACAGCAGGGAAACGAAACAGCCCCTGGAAATGCCGAGTGCAGGAAGTACTTTCAAACGGCCACCGGGATATTATGCCGGAACGCTTATTGAGCAGACCGGATTGAAAGGGTTTAGTATTGGCGGAGCCCAGGTGTCGAATAAACATGCCGGTTTTGTTGTTAATGCTGGAGGCGCTACTGCTGCCGATGTTTTGGCGTTAATCAGTGAGGTTCAAAGAAGGGTGTTCGACAAATTTGGTGTTCGATTGCAACCGGAAGTACGAGTGATAGGTGAAAAGTAACGAGGGTAATACTCTCGTTACTTTTCTTTTCCGACAAAATTGGCAACACTAACATAAAGCAGGAATATCGACAATATTTATGGAATATTTGACAAAAAACTAAAATAATGTATGATTGATTAGAATAACCGGTTTTTGTTGGTTTGTCGGTCTGGGCAAGTCGAAGCTCAACTTATATTGACGTCTGGAGCTTTTTTAGAGAAAAAGGAACGGGGGAAGGTTATGCAGTTAACTTTTTTGGGAGCGGCTATGATGGTTACCGGATCCTCATATCTACTGGAAACAGACGGATATAAGTTGTTGGTGGATTGTGGGATGTTTCAAGGTCCGAAGGCTACTGAAGCTTTAAATCGTCGTCCGTTTGCCTATGATCCGGCAACTTTGGATTGTGTGCTGTTGACTCACGCCCATATTGACCATAGCGGTTTGTTGCCCAAACTGTGTAAAGCAGGCTTCAAGGGTAAGATTTATGCTACTGATGCAACAGCTGCTTTGTGTCGCATTATGCTTGCTGATAGTGCTCACATCCAGGAGTTTGAGGCAGAGATTGCTAATCGTAAGGGGCGGCGTTCTGGGGGCAAGGTTGTTGAGCCAGTGTACACAGTTGAGGATGCCGAAAATTGTATAAAGCAATTTAAGGCAGTAGCATATGGCGCTGAAATTAGGATTGCTCAAGATATTGTAGTGAAATTCGATGATGCCGGACATATTCTTGGGTCATCAATGATTGAAATTTTGGTGACAGAGAAAGATAAAAAAACTAAGCTGGTGTTTTCAGGCGATTTGGGACAACCTGATCAGCCGATCATCAAAGATCCGAGTTATATCGAAGAGGCTGACTATATAGTACTGGAATCTACCTATGGAAACCGGTTGCATGAGCATTTCGATGCACCACTCAAACTGGCGGAAATTATCAATGATACGGTGAAACGTGGAGGAAACGTAGTTATTCCTGCATTTGCTGTGGGGCGAACTCAGACTATTGTTTATTATTTGCACCAGTTGTTAAAGGCAGGAAAAATCCCTGATTTGCCAGTTTTTATTGATAGTCCGTTGGCTATTTCGGCTACTGACATTTTTATGGCTCATCCTAATGATTATGACTCTGATGCTTTAGCTATGCTGTACACAGACAAGGATAATCCACTTAAACTGCCGCATCTTGTATTTACTAAGACATCGGAAGAGTCTAAGGCCATTAACTTCCTAAGCGAACCGGCGATAATTATTTCAGCCAGTGGTATGGCTGATGCCGGGCGTATTCTTCATCATTTGAAGCATAATTTGTGGCGCCCGGAATCAAGCGTGCTTTTGGTAGGGTATCAGGCTGAGGGCAGCATGGGACGGCGCCTTATTGAAGGCGTAAAACGGGTAAAAATAATGGGTGAGGAAGTTACCGTCAAAGCAAAAATTTATAATCTGGATGGCTTTTCTGCCCATGCGGATAAGGAGCAACTTATTAATTGGCTGACACATGTTTATAAGGCTCCGGCAAAAATTTTTCTTGTTCATGGTGAGCCTGATAAAGCCGAAAGTTTAAGCAGCCTAATCAAGGAAAGACTAGGCTTTTCAACTTATATACCCCAATTCGGCGATTCAGCTGTGATTGATGGACGGGAGTATAAATTGGAAGGAAATCAGGCTAAAGCGATTGATCGCTCATCAGTAGTGCTCCAGAAGTATCTTGACCAGTTGGACGGCGATTACCTTGAATTGCGTAAACGGGTTGAACAAATTTTAGTGCAAGGCAATGGTAAGGTACCTGGAGTATTGAGTGTAGTAGAAGACGCCTTAAAGTTTGTAAAAAAGACGTTGGATACTATCGATAAAGGCTAGGTTATTCGGTATAATATTAACTATGTTATTCGACACTAAGCATGATGAGAAATATTCGAATGCATCATGCCCTGTTTTTAGGAGGAGAAAGAAATAATATGGAACGAAACGATCTAAGAAACATTGCAATAATTGCCCATGTTGATCATGGTAAAACGACATTGGTTGATGCCATGCTCAAACAGAGCGGCGTTTTTCGTAGCAATGAGCAGGTAGCAGAGCGAGTAATGGATTCCAACGACCTGGAACGGGAGCGTGGTATTACCATTTTAGCTAAAAATACTGCAATAATGTACAACGGTATCAAGATTAACATTGTGGATACTCCAGGGCACGCCGACTTTGGTGGCGAGGTGGAGCGGGTTCTTAATATGGTGGACGGAGTACTGCTTTTGGTTGATGCCTTTGAGGGGCCGATGCCTCAAACGAAGTATGTGCTCAGAAAGGCGCTGGAACAAGATTTACAACCAATTGTAGTTATCAATAAGATTGATCGGCCTGACCAACGTGTTGATGATGTTTTAGATGAAGTTCTTGAGCTTTTTATGGAACTTGAAGCTAATGACCGACAATTGGATTTCCCTACGGTTTATGCAACTGCAAGAGATGGTATCGCCAAACTGTCAATGGATGATGATAGTCAGAATTTACAGCCGTTGTTTGAGCTTCTAATAAATACTATTCCAGCGCCAAAAGGAGATGTGGATGGGCCGCTGCAGGCAATGGTTACAACACTGGACTATGATGAATATGTTGGCCGTATTGCCATTGGGCGGATAATTCGTGGGCGAATTGCTGGAGGGCAACCGGTTGCGGTACTTAATGGAGAGACTGAAGTCAAGGCTAAAATTGGCAAATTATACGTTTATGAAGGTCTAAAACGGGCTGAAGTTAAAGAGGCGGCTTTAGGCGATATTGTGGCTATAACCGGCTTGGATGAGGTGAATATTGGTGATACGGTAGCAGATTCAGAATCGCCGGAAGCCCTACCGACCATTAAGATTGACGAGCCAACTTTAGCGATGATATTTAGTGTCAGTACCAGTCCCTTTGCTGGAAAAGAAGGTCAGTACATTACAACTCGTCATTTGCGAGACCGGTTATTTCGGGAAGTTGAAACTAACGTTAGTTTGAAGGTAACAGAAACTGATAGTCCAGACGCTTTTGAAGTGGCAGGACGTGGTGAGCTTCATTTGTCGATTCTTATTGAGACGATGCGGCGGGAGGGCTATGAGTTTCAAGTTGGTAAACCGCGGGTTATTTATAAGGAGATTAATGGCAAACGTTGTGAACCGCTTGAAGCATTAAGTATCGATGTGCCGCAGGAATTTATGGGGGCGGTGATGGAAGGTCTGGGTACAAGACGGGCGGAACTAATCAACATGATTGAATTGGCTGGGTATCTCCGAATGGAATTTGTTATTCCGGCCCGAGGGCTTATTGGCTTCCGTTCAGAGTTTCTCACCAGTACCAAAGGTAATGGTATTATGAATCATGTTTTTCATGGTTACGCTCCATATAAAGGCGAAATTTCTGGACGCAGTCGCGGGGCGCTGGTGGCCTTTGAGGCGGGAGAAACCACAGGATATGGCATTTATAGTGTTCAGGATCGTGGAACAATGTTTGTCGTTCCTGGGCAGGCCGTCTACGAAGGAATGATTGTGGGTGAGAATTCCCGGGAGATGGATATGGAAGTTAATCCATGCAAAAAGAAGCATGTAACGAATATGCGATCAAGCGCTGCGGATGAGGCGCTAAGGCTGACATCACCTCGTATACTAAGTCTGGAGCAGGCGCTAGAATATATTAATGATGATGAGCTTGTGGAAATTACGCCTAAGAGTATTAGATTGCGGAAGGCAATACTTGATCGTAGCGCCAGAGCGCGTGACAGAAAGAGAGTACAGGAAGGTAACTAAGCTTAGTTAGAACTTAATTGTGTAGTCGATAAATAGGACATAAGTCCTGATTATGGCCAATTTCTGCTAATTTTAATAAAATATAGCAGGATCATTAAAACGTTTGTCGAAACCTACCGGAAAATGAATTATTTTCGGGGGGTGAGTTGAATGGCATTAGGGCTTCTTGATAAGTTGACGAATTTTTTGGTGGAGGATGAAGACGCTGCCGTGGAAGATGAATTAAGTACTGGCGAACGACGGACGAAACTGAGGGTACATGAATTATCAACTTTTAAGGTCTATGTTATGAATCCGTCGGCTTTTGATGATGTGCGTGTTTGTGCTGATTACTTGAAAGCTAATGTGGCTGTAGTATTTAATTTTGAAGGCGTTGATAGTCAAACACAACAGCGTATTTGCGATTTTATTGATGGGGTATGTGTTGTGATTGGTGGTGCAAGCCAGCGGGTATCAGAAACAGTTATGCTATGTGTGCCTCCAAATGTTGACATAAACAGAGAGCTTTATACATATTCTCTACCAGCCTTTAAACGGAAGAAAATTTTATAAGCAGGGCAGGTGCGGATATCTGCCGATAATTTTATATTTCGATTGTAATAATCATAATAAACGGTAAAGCCGAGTTGGCTTTACCGTTTTTATATTGTGGGGTGTGATAAAAGAGCCTATAAGGCTCTTTTATCATATGAATTTGGTATGTTATAACTTATCATAATTGTATGGATTTGGGGCAGGAAAGAGATGTCAGAAGGGAGAAATTATCGATTAGATGTTTATAAGCAGTACGGTGACGCAAGTTTTACTCATTATTGGTTCGGAGGAGTAAAGGTGGAAAGTGCTCATAAGCGGGTGATTAGTTATTTAAGGGTATCGGTTACTGACAGGTGTAATTTTCGTTGTGCTTATTGCATGCCTTATGGAATAAAGTGGTTGAATCATTCGGATATTCTGAGCTATGAAGAGCTTTTAAGGTTAATTTCAGTTTTTGCTGGTGAAGGGATTGCTAATATCCGACTGACCGGCGGAGAGCCATTGGTCAGAAGAGATATTGTCGATTTTGTCAGCGCTATTACAAAACTAAGGGTAGTAAAAGATTTATCGATGACTACTAATGGTAGTTTACTTCCTGTTATGGCGCAAAAGCTAAAAGCTGCTGGACTTGACCGGGTAAATATCAGTCTTGATACCGTAAATAGGGAGCGATTCGCTAAGGTTACTGCCTGTGGGCGGTTAGAAGACACTCTGCGTGGGGTGGAGAGTGCGCTGGCTGCAGGTCTTACACCTGTAAAACTAAATGTGGTGCTGACTGACGCCCTTAAAGAAAGCGATCTCGCTTATTTTATTGAACTTACAGACACTCAGCCTATTTCGGTAAGATTTATTGAATATATGCCAATAGGCGGTAAGGTCAATAGTCTTGGCCCGGATATTGAAGGTGTGAAAAAATTACTTGAGGCATTAGGGCATGGAAAACTAGTGCCGGCTGATTCTGCGATTGGCTCCGGGCCGGCTCGCTATTATCGGCTTAATGAGTCCATAGGTACTTTTGGCTTCATAACCCCGATTTCTGATCATTTTTGCAGTGCCTGTAATCGTCTGAGGCTGACTGCCGACGGTAAGCTCAAACCGTGCTTATTGTCAGATAATGAAGTGGATCTAAAAACACCACTGAGATCTGGAGCAAGTGATGTTGAGTTGGCTAGGTTATTCCAGCTAGCGGTGGAGGCAAAGCCAGAGGGGCATTCCTTGTGTCGGAGCAGTGGTTATCCTGAGTTTCAACGAAAAATGTCACAAATCGGGGGGTAGAATCTGCTTTTAGACTAAGTGGGGAGAAACGGAGGAAATAATCAATGGAACTGACGCATTTTAATCAGTCTGGTCATGCACATATGGTGGATGTTTCGCAAAAGGAAGACACTGTGCGCTTAGCGGTTGCTGAGGGACGAGTAAAAATGCTGCTTGAAACGATGCAACTGGTAAAAAAAGGACTCATTGGAAAAGGGGATGTCCTTGGCGTAGCTCAAGTGGCTGGCATTATGGGGGCGAAAAATACCTGGCAGTTGATTCCGATGTGTCATCCGCTTTTATTGACTGGTATTAATATTGAATTTGATTTGGATGAGGCGGAAAGTTGTATTAATATAACAGCGACAGTCAAAACAACCGGAAAAACTGGAGTAGAAATGGAGGCGCTTACGGCAGTTTCTGTTGCCGCCCTGACTATCTATGATATGTGCAAGGCTGTGGATAAGGGGATGATCATCGAATATATTCGCCTCAATGAGAAGTCTGGCGGCAAGAGCGGAACATATCGCCGGAATAAATAAGTTGATAAGGGGGAACTGAGTATGGCGGGAAAAATTATTGCAGTATGTACTAGTAAAAATAAGGGAGAACGGAAAAAAAATGTCGGTTGTTCACAGCTACTGCCCGGACTAGGGCTTGATGGTGACGCTCATGCCGGATTTATTCATCGGCAAGTAAGTTTGTTGGCGATGGAAAGTATTGAGAAAATGCGTTCTTGTGGGCTGGATGTTGGTCCGGGAGATTTCGCAGAAAACTTGACAACTGAAAACATTAATTTGGTAAATCTACCGGTGGGGACTAAGCTAAAAGTTGGCGATGCGCTCTTGGAGGTAAGCCAGATTGGTAAAGAGTGTCATAATCGCTGTGCGATATACTATCAGGCCGGTGATTGCGTTATGCCTAAAGAGGGTATCTTTGCCATTGTTTTATCAGGTGGTATGGTGAAATCCGACGACGTTATCGAGGTGGTAGATAATGTATAGCATTGGTATAATTACTGCAAGTGACAAGGGCGCGTGCGGTGAGCGGCAGGATGTGAGCGGTGCCATGATCAAATCTATGTTGATGGGGTTGGGTGAAGTCAGACATTATGTGGTAGTGCCTGATGAGCAGGAGATGTTAGCCCAAGAGCTGATTAACATGATTGATAACTTGGGAATTGATTTGGTGCTTACTACTGGCGGAACCGGCCTTGGACCTAGGGATGTTACACCGGAGGCGACGCTTGCGGTTATAGATAAAATTGTGCCAGGTATTTCGGAAGCAATGAGGGCTAAGTCGCTAGAGAAAACCTCGCGCGCAATGCTCAGCCGTGCTGTAGCGGGGATAAGGGGACGGTCGCTCATAATTAATTTGCCTGGCAGTCCCAAAGGAGTACGTGAGTGTCTGGAGGTTGCTTTACCGGTACTGGAGCATGGTTTGGCTATACTTAAAGGTGAAGCTGGCGAATGTGGTCAGGAGTAAAATGTGATAATTTGTAAGTAGTTGATTGTTGTTGCTTTTTTATATAAAACATAAAAAGTAACAGCAACGTTTTTTTTATTGTCCGAAGGCTCTATAGTGGAGATAATATATGTGTCTTCTGCGTGTATATTTGTATACATGAAGCAATACTCTTTACATTCTTGAAACAATTTGGTAATGTAACTATAGTTTAGTGACTGCTTACGTTAGGAGGAATAAAATGTACACAATGAATAAGATTCGCACCGTACTTGTGGCAAATCGCGGCGAAATTGCCACAAGAGTATTTCGTGCCTGTTTTGAGCTAGGAATTCGGACGGTAGCGATTTATTCCAATGAAGATATTTTATCTTTGCATCGTTATAAGGCTGATGAGGCTTACTTGGTTGGTGAAGGAAAATCGCCTACCGGTGCTTATCTTGATATTGAGTCAATTTTGAAAGTGGCGAAGGAGCACGAGGTTGACGCCATTCATCCCGGATATGGCTTTTTATCAGAAAATATGGAGCTTGCTAAACGCTGTGCTGAAGAAGGAATTATTTTTATCGGTCCGCGACTGGAGCACTTACAGATGTTTGGGGATAAAATTAATGCCCGTATGCAGGCGGAAGCTGCTGGAATTCCAATGATTCCAGGATCAAATGGTCCGGTTAAAAGTTTAGCAGAAATTCAGGAATTTGCTGAAAAATATGGTTTTCCGATTATTATAAAAGCTTCTCTTGGTGGCGGTGGCAGGGGGATGCGTATAGTCCGTAACGCTGAATCGTTGGAGGATTCTTATAATCGTGCCAGATCGGAAGCAAAAACTGCCTTTGGCTGCGACGAAGTATATGTGGAAAAGTTGCTGGAAAATATCAAGCATATTGAAGTTCAGATTTTAGGCGATGAACATGGAAATGTAGTGCATTTATTTGAACGGGACTGCTCGGTGCAGCGACGTCATCAGAAGGTGGTCGAGGTTGCGCCAAGTATTGATTTGCCTGATTCCCTGCGCTTCGAAATCTGTGATGCGGCCGTCAAACTGATGAAGAATGTCAAGTATATCAATGCAGGTACGGTAGAGTTTTTGGTAACGCCTGATCAGAAGTTCTATTTTATTGAGGTTAATCCTCGAATTCAGGTTGAGCATACCATTACTGAAATGATTACCGGAATTGATATTGTTCAAGCTCAGTTATTAATTGCTGATGGCTATAGTCTTTATAGCGAGGAAATAGGTATGCCAGCGCAAGAAGATTTGTACTGTCATGGCCATGCTATTCAGTGTCGGGTTACCACCGAAGATCCGGCTAATCATTTTATGCCAGACACTGGTAAAATTACAGTATATCGCAGCGGCGGCGGTTTTGGGGTGCGGCTTGACGCTGGTAATGCTTACGCAGGCTCAGTTATTACTCCGTATTATGATTCGCTTTTGGTTAAGGTTTCTACTATGGGGTTAACCCATAAAAGCGCTATTACTAAAATGAAGCGTTGTTTAGCAGAGTTTCGTATTCGCGGACTAAAAACTAATATTCCTTTTCTATATAATGTTGTGAATCACGAGAAGTTTCTTAATGGAACTTATAATACGATGTTTATTGATTCTTCACCAGAACTATTTGTTTTCCGTCAACGTAAGGATCGTGGGACAAAACTCTTGAATTATCTTGGTGATATTTCTGTAAATGGGTTCGAAGGGCTGGAGAAAAAGGCAAAGCCGCAGTATAAAACGCCGCGAGTGCCGATTGTTAGCGGTAATCTGGTTTCTGGTACAAAACAGATTTTGGATGAAAGCGGTCCCAATGGCCTAGTCAAATGGATAAAGGAACAGGATAAGGTGCTGCTGACTGATACAACGATGCGCGATGCACACCAGTCGATTTTGGCGACCAGAATTCGAACCATTGATATGCTGAAAATTGCCAGTCCTACCGCAAAACTGCTTCCTGATATGTTCTCTCTTGAATTATGGGGTGGGGCAACTTTTGATGTAGCTTATCGCTTTTTGAAAGAAGACCCGTGGGAGCGGCTAGCGCTTTTGCGTAAGGAGATACCGAATATATTGTTTCAGATGCTCCTGCGAGGCGCTAATGCGGTTGGATATACAAATTATCCTGATAATGTTATTAGAGAATTTGTTGCGAAATCAGCACAAGCGGGGATCGATGTATATCGCATTTTTGACAGTCTTAACTGGTTGGAAGGCATGCGGGTTGCAATTGAAGCTGTTCGGGAGAATAACAAGGTTGCTGAAGCTTCGATTTGTTATACCGGAGATATTTTGGATGCAAGTCGTACTAAGTATGATTTGAATTACTATATTAATCTGGCTAAGGAATTAGAAGGGGCTGGTGCGCATATTCTTGCAATTAAGGATATGGCAGGTTTGTTAAAGCCAGAGGCCGCTTATCGACTGATTTCTTCTTTGAAAGAAGCGGTGGATATTCCTGTTCATCTTCATAGCCATGATACTAGTGGTAATGGTATATATACCTGTGTTCGGGCCATTGAAGCTGGGGTGGATATTTTAGATGTTGCTGTTTCGTCATTGGCTGGCGGGACTTCGGCGCCGAGTGCCAATTCTCTGTACTATGCGCTTGCCGGTACCAATCATCAGCCGAATGTTGATATTAAGGCACTAACACAGTTGTCGCGCTATTGGGAAGATGTTCGTGAGTTATACGGCAATTTTGAGACCGGAGTCAGCTTTCCGAATCCAGAAGTGTATCTTCATGAGATGCCGGGCGGACAACACAGTAACTTGCATCAACAAGCAAAGGCTGTCGGACTGGAATTCAAGTGGGATGAAATTAAAGCTATGTACCGTCGGGTTAATGATCTTTTTGGTGATATAATTAAGGTAACGCCGTCTTCCAAAGTGGTTGGAGATATGGCTTTGTACATGGTTCAGAACAATCTAAATGAAGATGATATTTATGATCAGGGTGAATATCTTGATTTTCCTAACTCAGTAGTAGAGTTTTTTGAGGGGCAGATAGGGCAGCCATATAAAGGATTTCCGAAAGAGCTGCAACGGATAATTCTAAAAGGCCGCGATCCGTTAACCCAAAGGCCAGGTGAGCTTTTAGAGCCAGCTAATTTTGAAGAAATTCAGCGTATTCTTAAAGATAAACTTCTACGGCCTGTTACTGCAAAGGATGCCGTTTCGTATGCTTTGTATCCAAAGGTGTTTTTAGACTGGGTGGAATTTATTAAGACATATGGTGATGTTTCGGTCTTAAATACTCCAACTTTCTTCTATGGAATGGAAGTTGGCGAGGAAATCAAAGTTGATATCGAACAAGGTAAAAAACTAGTCATTAAATTGGTGTCTATTGGAGCACCTAATCCGGATGGTACAAGAAGTGTGGCGTTTGAACTTAACGGCTTGACACGTGATGTTACGATTCTTGATAAAAGCGTGAAAACTACCATTGTTTTAAGAGCGAAAGCTGATAAGGATAATCCGGGGCAGATTGGAGCAACAATGTCTGGGACGGTGGTCAAAGTATTGGTAGAAAAGGGAGCTAAGGTGAAAAAGGGTGATCATCTTCTGGTAACAGAAGCAATGAAGATGGAAACAACAGTTCAGGCTCCTTTTGATGGCTATGTCAAGGATGTTAACGTAAAAGCTAAAGACAGTATTGCTACAGGTGATTTTTTAATCGAAATTGGGCAATAAATAAATATTACCAAAGTGAAAAAGGCCTGAGCGTTTCTGTAGAGAGCGCTCAGGCCTTTGTATGTGCTGTAGTGGGAAATAGGATGAATGGTTTGGCGGTTTTCTGGGATAATAAATTAGAATAACTTATTACGGAGGTAATGAATGGTGGATGTGTACCTGGGAGTTGATGTCGGTTCTGTTAGTACTAATGTAGCTGTGCTTAAGGCTGACGGCAACGTTATAGATACGGTATATCTTAGAACGCGAGGTCAGCCGATTGCTGCTGTTCAAGGGGCGCTGAAGAAAGTTCGGAACAATTTGGGGCACCTTAACGTGCTGGGTGTTGGAACTACTGGCAGTGGTAGAGATCTTGCCGGGGTTGTTATTGGGGCCGATGTGGTGAAAAATGAGATAACTGCTCATGCAATAGCGGCCATGCATATTGTTCCTAATGTAAAGACCATTATTGAAATCGGTGGGCAGGACTCCAAGATTATTATCATTCGAGGAGGGGTGGTGACTGATTTTGCAATGAATACTGTTTGTGCTGCAGGAACCGGTTCTTTTTTGGATCAACAAGCAGCAAGACTAAATATTCCTATCGAAGAATTTGGTCCACGGGCGCTTTTGTCAACAGTGCCAGTACGGGTGGCTGGTCGATGCGCTGTATTTGCTGAGTCGGATATGATTCATAAACAGCAAGCTGGACATCAAATGGCCGATATTTTAAACGGTTTATGCCAGGCACTGGTACGAAATTATATAAATAATGTCGGTAAGGGAAAGGTTATTGAGAGTCCGGTTGTTTTTCAGGGGGGGGTGGCAGCTAATTCTGCGATGAAGCAATGTTTTGAAGCGGCACTGGGGTTTCAGGTATTGGTACCAGAGCACTATGCTGTTATGGGGGCCATTGGTGCCGCATTGATTGCAAAAGAAGCTGGCAGCAAAGGAAGGTCGTGTTTTCATGGTTTTGATTTAGTTGATGCTGATTATCAAACAGGAGGCTTTGAATGCGGTGGTTGCCCTAATACATGCGAAGTTGTTGAAACTAAGCTTAATAAGAACGTTTTAGCTAGATGGGGAGATCGCTGTGGTCGGTGGAGCAATGCTTTAGGGGAAACTCCTAATTTTTGTAATACTAGTGGCTGACGGTCATATATATAAGTTAGTCTAGTAAGTGGATTTTAAATACTAGTTAAAGGAGGGGGGGCATAGCATGCTGTTCAAACAAAAAATTAGCAGGTTTGGTTCGCTTATCAGCCTAATTGCTGTTACGGCAATGGCAGTGTTATTTTTGCTGGCCTTACCGGAATTTTTATTGTCAGTTACTGGCCGGATATTTGCAATTGCCTGGGCTGTAATGGCTGGTATTGTGTTTGTTGCTCAGACTCGACGATTGACTGGCGGAGAACGACGTATTCCTCTGGAAGTTGTAAAAGTGTTGGATGACGAAAGTTTTTATCAAAGTTACCAAAGTGACCGATTTCGAAGACAGCGAGGATAAATAATAGACGAGGGGTTTATTATGGCTGGTTATTAGCGGATGCGAGGCGGACAAACAAGTTCGTAAAAAAAGGACTGCCGATATTGGCAGTCCTTTAAAAATCAACGAAAATATGGCGGAAACTATTTAACGTAGTAATCTGAAGCTTTTAATTGATGAATGAGGCGTTTCAAAAATTGTTTCTGAATTTCCGGTGCTTCTTCTGATGAGTACTTGTAAAAGCCTTCACCGGTTTTAACGCCGAGTTTTCCTTCTTTAACTTTTTGTCGGAGAAGCTTGTTGGCGCACTGGGAATTATCCATGGCTTTCAAGAGGTTGTCTCCGACTGTACACCAGATGTCCAAGCCGCCAAAATCAGCAACTTCCATCTGACCAGTGGTAGCGTAGCGGAATGCCGGCCCGAATTTTAAGGCTTTATCAACATCTTCAGGGGCAGCGATGCCTTGCTCAATTATCGAAAAGGCTTCACGCGCCACGCCCTGTTGGATGCGGTTGGCAACAAGTCCGGGAAGGTCTTTTAGCACTTTAACCGTTTGCTTCTTGATAGAATTGTAGAGGACTTCAACATCTTTATAGACGTTTTCCGGAGTGTTACCAAAATAAGAGAGTTCAGCAATCGGCATAAGGTGCGGTGGATTATACCAATGATTGATCATCATCAGCGGTTTGCGTTTTTCGCTGACTAAAGCCATCATGTCGTTTAGTTTCAAACTTGAGGTGTTGCTGGCCAGGACGGTATGTGCTGGGCAGAGTTCGTCAAGTTGTTTAAAAGTAGCTTGTTTAATTTCGAGATTTTCCGGTACGTTCTCGATGACATAGTCGCGATCTTCAACCGCCTTTTTAAGGTCGGTGAAAAGATGGATTCTATCAAGTGTTGCCTGAATATTTTCCGCTGGCATAAAGTTTTCTTCAACCAATAATTCCAGCGAGGGCCGCATAATATTTTTAACGGCATTTAGTTTGGCTTCAGCCCCGTGGTAATGGATATTTACATCATAACCATACATAGCAAAGCTCATAGCAATGCCATTACCCATGGTGCCAATTCCTAATACGGCAATTTTTTTAATCATGGTGGTTCCCCCATTAATAAAATCTTACTATTTCAGGCTTAGAATTTCTCTTGCGTCATCAGCGGTTGCAACTGTTCTATTGGCTTCTTTGATTAATCTTACGGCTCTTTCAACAAATTGAACATTTGAAGTTGCTAACTGATTTTTAGCATACATAACATTGTCTTCCATACCAACACGGATATGACCGCCCATTGCAATTGAAGCAAGCAGAATTGGCATATGGCCGGCACCGATACCGAAAGCTGACCAGGTAGCATCTGCAGGAATTAAGCTCTTAAGGTAAGCAAGGTTTTCGACAGTTGCGGTTGTGCCGCCTGCAGCGCCCATGCAGAATTGGAAATGAAGAGGTCCTTTAAGGATGCCTTTTTTCTGGTAGTAAAGAGCATTATAAATAAAGCTGGCATCAAATGCTTCGATTTCAGGCTTAACGTTGTTTTCTATCATTATTTTACCAAGTTTTTCAAGAAAAGCAGGAGGGTTTAAAAATAAGCTTGTATGCAGCCAGTTCATTGAACCGCAGTCGTATGAACCCATTTCTGGTTTAAGTTCAATCAGATGAGCCACACGGGTTTCTTCGGTTGCGTTCAGGTCGCCCGAAGTAGTGCAGTTAAGAATAATATTACATTTCTTTTCTTTGATAAGGGCAACAGTTTCACGGAATTTTTCGGTGCTCATAGTGCCATTGCCTTCGTCATCACGCATATGTAGATGAGCTACAGCAGCACCGGCTTTCCAACAGTCATTAACTTCTTCGGCGATTTCCTTAGGAGTCATAGGGACGTTGGGGTTATTTTCCTTTTTAGGCCATGCGCCAGTTGGTGCAACTGTAATAATACATTTGTTCATGCTTCTTCACCTCATAATTATTTTGGTATTTTCAAACTATCCAAAAGTATATAATGCATATAGTGTGCCAACTTAATAGACGCTGAATTCACCGAGTTTAAGTTTATGGATAGAATTTATTTCGATGAAATATTTCATCGAAATAAGAAGGAAAATTAATGAAGATGGCTAAATAATTGATTGGTAGGATGATGAAATACTGCATCAATTTTGATGACGTTATTCATCGTATGTTCTGTGGTAATTGTCGTACTTATTATATTTGGTTATGGTTAGAGGGGGAGTAACTTTGGAATATAAAATGCCAATGTCTGAGGAGACTTTTTCGTCGTTAGTATTTTTGCAAGATTTGATTGCTCGAAGCAAGGATCATGAGCTTACCAAAGGTCTGGTAAAAGTTCTGCGGGAATTTGCGGAGGCTAAGGAATTTGATTTTCGCGAGATTGGCGATCATTTATATGATGGAATATATTTGACAGATGGTCAAGGAAAAACACTTTATGTAAACAAAGCGTATACCAGAATTACCGGAATAAAACCTGAAGAAGTATTGGGAAAATGCGTTAACGATTTATCAACAAAGGGATTTTACGCTAACCCAGTTACTCCGGAGGTGATTCGGCAGAAACGGCAGGTAAATGCTATGGCTGAGAGCCCGCGTAAAAGAAATAAGATGTTAGTTACCGGCAATCCGATATTTGATGAAATTGGCGATATTAAAAAGGTAGTGGTTATTGACCGGGAAATTACCGATCTTTTGGCTATGAAAGCGGAGGTCGAGTCATCACAGAAGAAGATTAAAGCTGTAGAAGAAGATAAGAATAAACGCAACCAAGAGATCGAACATTTACGTAAGCTCAGTCTTAGTCATAATTTATTGGGACAGAGCCAGGAAATGCAGAAGATTATCAAGTTGATTGATCAAGTCGCCAGTATTGACGTAACGGTCCTGATTACCGGCGAAACTGGGGCAGGAAAAGAAGTAGTTGCTAATGAGATATATATGAATAGCCCGCGTAAGAACGGACCGTTCATTAAAGTAAACTGCGCTGCAATTCCTGCAGGACTTTTGGAAGCGGAGCTTTTTGGTTACGAGAAGGGGGCGTTTACTGGGGCAATAAATTCAGGCAAACTCGGAATGTTTGAACTTGCTGATAAGGGGGCGTTGCTTTTAGATGAAATAGGCGATATTCCGCTTGAACTGCAGTCTAAACTTTTACGGGTTATTCAGCATAAAGAATTGACTAGAATTGGCGGCACTAAACCGGTGAAGCTTGATGTCCGTATTGTATCGTCGACTAATTGCGACTTATTGTCGCTGGTTAAACAGGGGAAGTTTCGTGAGGACCTTTACTACCGGCTTAACGTTTTTCCAATACATATTCCGCCACTTCGCTCTAGAGTCGGTGATATAGAACTTTTAACCAACCATTTTCTTAATTTGTATAATACCAAGTACGGAAAAGTTACGGTTATTGAAGAAGCTGGGATGGAGATTTTACACCAATATTCTTGGCCTGGGAATATTAGGGAATTGCAAAATATTATCGAAAGGCTGGTTATTGTATCAGAGCAGAGTACGTCTGTTGGGGAGGAACAAATTGCCTCGCTGTTGAATATTGACTCATATTATGGTGGAATTGGCAAAAAGGAGGCGGGCCTTAAGGAAATTGTTCAGAATGTTGAAAGGAAAACATTAGAGAAAGTGCTTGCGATGTGTGGCAGCACTCGTAAGGCTGCAAAAATTTTAAAAATTGATCAGTCCACCATTGTAAAAAAGGCTAAAAAACTTGGAATCAATTTAAGTGATGAAAAGCTGAATCACCACTGATGAATTTTTTCATCGAAGATGAGAGCTGATAAAAGCAGACTTATTCTGAATAGTAGGATTTGATTGATGAAATTTGTCATCTATTTGTTGTTTTGATTATTGGAAGAATGCTGTTCTTTCGGTATTTGATTATTGGCATGGTATTTGCGTATAATAAAACCAGACTTTGGTATAGGAGGGAACAATATGGCGAAAGTTATTAGTGCTGATCAGGCTATGGATCACATTAACGACGCGGCTGTGGTAATGATTGGCGGTTTTTTGGCATGCGGGACTCCTGAGACACTTATTGATGGAATGGTGCAAAAAGGGGTTAAGAATTTAACGGTAATCGCTAATGACAGCGGTTTTCCGGACAAAGGCATTGGTAAATTAGTTGTGGCTCAGCAAGTGAAAAAACTGGTTGCGACACACATTGGAACCAATCCTGAAACAGGTAAGCAAATGAATGCTAAAACTATGGAAGTGGTGCTTGTACCACAGGGAACTTTAGCTGAACAAATTAGAGCTGGTGGTGCTGGCCTAGGCGGAGTACTTACTCCAACAGGTATTGGTACTGTGGTTGCCGAGGGCAAGCAAACAGTGGTTGTTGACGGCAAGGAGTTTTTGCTGGAAAAAGCCGTAAAAGCTGACGTTGCACTTATTAAAGCTTATAAAGCTGATGAAAAAGGCAATCTGGTTTTCCGCAAATCCGCCCGTAATTTTAACCCAATGATGGCTACGGCGGCGGAAACTGTTATTGCTGAAGTAGAAACTATCGTGCCGGTAGGGCAGATCGATCCTGATGAAGTGATGCTCCCGGGAATTTTCGTCGATTATCTTGTGAAGGGTTAATTGGAGGGAGATTTATGGATAACAGAACTTTAATTGCCAAACGGGTAGCCCAAGAGTTTAAAGATGGAGATATTGTAAATCTTGGCATCGGTATTCCAACTCTTGCGGCTAATCATCTTCCGAGCGGTGTAAATATTACGTTGCAGTCGGAAAATGGTTTTGTAGGATTAGGCCCAGTAGAAGAAGTAGATCCTGATCTGACTAACGCTGGGGGGCAGCCAGCTGGCATTTTACCAGGCGGGGCTACATTTGACAGCGCTACATCTTTTGTAATTATTCGTGGTGGACATGTTGATGCTACGGTATTAGGTGCACTTGAAGTTGACCAGGAAGGAAATCTGGCAAACTGGATGGTTCCAGGCAAAATTGTACCCGGTATGGGCGGAGCAATGGATCTTGTTGTTGGCGCTAAGCGGGTTATTGTGGCAATGGAACATGCAGGTAAGGGTGGGGCAAAGAAGATATTGAAGAAGTGTGCACTTCCTTTGACTGCGGTTAATGTAGTGGATTTGATTGTAACTAATCTTTGCGTGTTTGAGGTAACTAGTAAAGGTTTAGTGTTAACTGAACTAGCACCTGGTGTTACAGAGGCGATGGTAAGAGAGAATACTGAAGCTGACTATACTGTGTCGGCGAATTGTAAGGAAATGCAGATTAGCTAAGCATAAATAACTCAGTTACTACTTTAGTACATTAGTACATTTGATTTTTTATGAAAACTAATAATTTTGAAGGAAGGTTTTTTAATTTATGAAAGAAGTTGTTATCGCTAGTGCTGTTCGTACAGCTGTTGGCAGTTTTAATGGTGCCTTGTCTACTGTTCCAGCTACAGATTTAGGCGGAATTGTTATTAAAGAAGCTCTGAAGCGGGCAGGAATAACAGATGCTGCTCAAGTTGACGAAGTAATTATGGGTAATGTGCTGCAAGCAGGGTTGGGGCAGAATCCAGCCCGTCAGGCTGCTATCAAAGGTGGAATTCCGGTAGAAGTACCTTCATACACTATTAATATTGTTTGCGGCTCTGGACTTAAGGCAGTAAATATTGCAGCTCAGACAATTCTTGCTGGTGATGCTGATATTGTTGTCGCTGGTGGTATGGAAAACATGAGCATGGCACCGTATGCTTTAGAAAAAGCTCGTACAGGCTATCGGATGGGCGACGGCAAGATAGTTGACATCATGATTCGAGACGGTCTATGGTGTGCGTTCAATGACTATCATATGGGTATTACTGCTGAGAATGTTGCTGAAAAATACGGCATTACTCGTGAAGATCAGGACCAACTTGCCTATGAATCTCAAACAAAAGCTGTAAAAGCGATTGAAACCGGCGCTTTCAAAAATGAGATTGTTCCTGTAACCATCAAAGGTAAAAAAGGCGATGTTGTTTTTGATACTGACGAATTTCCGAGGGCTGGTACTACATTAGAAGGTTTGAAAAAACTACGAACTGCATTTAAAAAGGACGGTACAGTAACTGCTGGTAACGCTTCCGGCATTAATGACGGTGCTGCTGCTTTTGTGGTTATGTCGGCAGATAAAGCTAAAGAACTTGGTATTAAACCATTAGCTCGTATTCGTTCTTATGCTGGTGGCGGTGTCGATCCTAAGATTATGGGTATGGGACCTGATCCCGCAACGCGGAAAGCCTTGGCTAAGGCCGGACTAAAAGTTGATGACCTTGATCTGATTGAAGCCAATGAAGCATTTGCCGCGCAGTATTTGGCTGTTGGTAAAGCACTTGGCTTTGCTAAAGAAAAGCTTAATATTAAAGGCGGTGCAATTGCCATAGGGCATCCTATCGGTGCCAGCGGCGCCAGAATTTTGGTAACCCTGCTTCATAGCATGAAGGAACGTGATGCCAAGCTTGGTCTTGCAACCCTTTGTATCGGCGGCGGCCAAGGCGTAGCCACTATAGTCGAGAAAATCTAGTTTGTAAACAGGTTCCAATCGGCATTAGCCGATTGGAACCTGTTTAATTTTTTCTGCTGATGACTGTGGCAGCATGGTATAATGATTTTACAGGCGTTATTTTAAGGCGGTCTGTTGAGAATACCAGAAGTAATTAGCATTAAGTCAGCATAAATGAAAGGTTTTGGCAGATGAGCAAGCAATTTGTGCACCTTCATAATCATACTGAGTATAGTCTGTTGGACGGCGCTAGTCGTGTAAAAAATTTGGTGCAAAGAGCCCAAGAATTGGGTATGCCTGCGGTGGCGATTACTGATCATGGTTCAATGTGCGGGGTTATCGAGTTTTATAAGCAGGCTAAAAAGTACGGAATTAAGCCGGTCTTAGGCTGTGAGGTATACATTGCTCCAAGGTCACGGATAGAGAAAACCACGGTGGAAGGAGATGCCTATTTTCACTTTCTGCTATTGGCAGAAAATGAACAGGGGTATCGTAATTTGATTGAATTGGTATCAAGGGCATATACCGAAGGTTTTTATTATAAACCCAGGGTGGATCGTCAGTTGTTAAAGGAATATAGTGCCGGAATAATCGCTTTAAGTGCGTGCTTGGCTGGTGAAATTCCTCAGGCACTCTTAAAAGGGGACTACGCTGGGGCTCGGGCTATGGCTGAAGAGTATAGCAATATTTTTGGACGGGATAATTTTTTTCTGGAACTACAGGATCATGGTCTGCCTGAACAAGTGAAGGTAAACCCGCAGCTTATTGAGTTAGCAAAGGAAATTGGCATTGGTGTGGTGGCTACTAATGATATCCATTATATTGATCGCACGGATGCCGAAAGTCATGATGTTCTTTTATGCATTCAAACCGGTAAAACTGTGGATGATCCAGGACGCATGCGCTTTTCTAATGACGAGTTTTATTTAAAGTCGTCTGAGGAAATGGAGGCTTTATTTAAAGATTGTCCTGAAGCGATTTTGAACTCTTGTCGTATAGCTGAACGATGTAACGTTGAAATTGAGTTCGGCAAATTACATTTACCAGAATTTCCGATACCGGATGATTCATCGCCTGATGATTATTTACGCCATCTTTGCTATACTCGATTAGCTGAGCGATATCCTGATACTGAGTCGCAAGCAACTGAACGGCTTGAATATGAGCTTTCGGTTATAAAAACGATGGGTTATTCCGGGTATTTTCTTATTGTTTGGGATTTTGTAAATTATGCTCGTGAGGAAAGCATTCCTGTTGGACCAGGCCGAGGATCGGCGGCAGGCAGCATTGTTTCCTATCTTTTAGGGATAACCAATATCGATCCTCTGAAGTACGGTCTGCTATTTGAACGCTTTCTTAACCCTGAACGGGTTACTATGCCTGATATTGACATAGACTTTTGTTATGAGCAGCGCAGCAAAATTATTGACTATGTCATCAAAAGGTACGGAGCAGACCGGGTGGCACAAATTATAACTTTTGGTACTATGGCTGCAAAGGCCGCTATTCGGGATGTGGGACGGGCTTTAAATATGGCCTATAGCGATGTTGACCGCATCGCAAAGATGGTGCCAAGCGAACTTGGTATTACGCTTGAACGGGCATTGTCGATAAGTTCTGAGTTAAGAGGCCGGTATGAGTCTGAGCCTGAGGTGAAGAAGCTGATTGATTTGGCAATCAGTTTAGAAGGTCTGCCGCGTCATTCGTCTACTCATGCTGCTGGTGTTGTTATTGCAAAGGAGCCACTTACGCATTATGTGCCGCTGCAAAATACGGCTGAAGGACTTCTTTCTACTCAGTATGATAAGGACCGTATCGAGGAAATTGGATTGCTAAAAATGGACCTTTTAGGGCTTAGGACGCTGACGGTTATTGGTGACACACTGGCACTGGTAAAAAAAAGCCGAGGTTTTTCAATTGATATTGACACTATACCGCTTGATGATCCAGATACTTGCACCATGCTGGCTACTGGCGACACTGCCGGAGTCTTTCAAATGGAGTCCAGTGGCATGACAAATTTAGTAAAGGAATTAAGGCCAGAGCGTTTCGAGGATCTTATTCCTTTGGTTGCTTTATACCGGCCTGGTCCATTAGGCAGTGGAATGGTAACTGACTTTATCAATGGTCGACATGGGCGAAAAAAAGTAAATTACGCTCATCCATTGTTAGAACCGATTCTTAAAGATACTTTTGGGGTTATTCTTTATCAGGAACAGGTAATGGAGATTGCGTCCAGAATGGCAGGGTTTAGTCTTGGTCAGGCTGATCTTTTACGGCGGGCGATTGGCAAAAAAAAGCCCGAAGTTATTGCTGCTCAGAGGGAAGTCTTTATTCAAGGGGCAGTTTCAAAGGGAATTGGTGCTGAACTGGCGGAAGAGACGTTTAATTTGATCAGCCATTTTGCGGATTATGGCTTTAACAAGTCTCACAGCGCTGCTTATGCCTTAGTGGCTTATCAAACAGCTTATCTTAAGGCTAATTTCCGGAAGGAATTCATGGCCGCTCTATTAACAAGCGTGATGGGGACAAACGATAAGATTGGATTTTATATTGAGGTATGTCGCCGCATGAATTTGTCGGTATTGCCACCAGATATCAATGCAAGTTACGAGGGATTTACTGTTGACAATGATGCTATTCGCTTTGGTTTGGCGGGAGTAAAAAACGTCGGTGAAAATGCTATTAATAATATTATAAGCGCCCGGGAAAGCGGCGGTGAATTTGTATCATTGGTGGATTTTTGCAGCCGGGTTGATATGAGGCTTGTAAATAAGAGAGTGATCGAAAGTCTGATAAAATGTGGGGTATTTGATTCTGGGGGATGGAAGAGGTCAGAACTTTTAGCAGTACTTGACCAGGCTGTTGATGTGGCTGCTTGCCGACAACGTGATTTGGCTAGTGGCCAGTTAGGTTTGTTTGGCGATGAAGGTTGCGGTGGCGATGAACTACAGCCTCCTGGGCTTGATGAACTGCCGCGCCGCCAAATTTTGGCTATGGAGAAGGAAATTATCGGCTTTTATGTGACTGGGCATCCGCTGGATGAATATCGGGAGAAAATGCAGCAGTTTACCCCGATTAACGAACTAATTACTGGTGAAATAGTTGACGGAAAAGCGGTTAAAGTTGGCGGTCTAATTGCTAGCTCGAAACGAATTACTACAAAAAATGGTGACATGATGTGTTTTTTAAGCCTGGAAGATTTCACTGGATCGATTGAAGTAATAATTTTTCCAAGGATTTTTGAAAGAACTAGTCGGTTTTTATTGCCTGATTCAGCGATAGTTGTATCAGGTAGATTGAACGTTAGTGATGATGGTTCGGCAAAGATTCTTGCTGACGGAGTGTCGTCATTTGAGGTTGGAACAGGAGAAAGCTGTGAAAATCAAGTAATCCGTCTTAAAGTAACAAGAGATCAGGAGAATGATGAGGTTTTTGCCAAATTGAAGACCGTTTTTGCTCGTTATCAAGGAGATTCCGTAGTTTATATGCATTTGGTGGATAGTCGCAAGGTAGTCAAGATTGACCGAGAGTTTTGGATGACGCCGCTTTCGGAAGCTGTTCAGGAACTGGAGACAATATTGGGGTGTGATGCAGTTCGAGTAGTAACTGAACATAGCGCGAGAACTTAAATGCAAGGTCGGCGGTTTTCTTAAAATCAAAATATTGGTGGGTTGCAGTTTGCTAAATGTAAGTTATTGGCGTTGAGCGGGTATTATATGTCTTGTATGGAGCTCAAATTAACGACGCCAGTGAGGTAATAATGATTTTGTGAAAGTTATAACAAATATGATTGGAATGTTGAGAGGAATTTCAATCCCGGTGTCGAAAAAGTAATTTTATGCGCTAAGAGTTTAAGAGGAGGGCATGTAGGAATGAATATTGTTGTCTGTGTCAAGCAAGTGCCTGACACTACCGAAGTAAAAATTGATCCGGCAACCAACACCCTTATACGGCAGGGTGTGCCGAGTATTG